>CAZZDZ010000324.1:0-7412 GCA_964652675.1 uncultured Pirellulaceae bacterium | reverse complement strand
TCGGATCGGCTTCGCGCTGCGCAAAGCAATCGTTGGCGAGAATCAAAACGGTAGCAGCAATCAGAAAACGCGTGGTGTTTTTCAGCATGGTGTTGATCGAATAAAAGAAAACGCCCCGCAGATTCGTCATGGTGCCAACTGCGAAACCAGCAGCTGCGGGCACACATCATACACTCAGCCGTTACCGCTTGAATGCAGATTTAGCCTCAGTGCAATGCAAATCACTGCTTGAAGCTAGAGGGGTTTACTAGCACGCAGCGCCAGCAAGTGAATCTCCTGTAAATGCCGAGGATTCACTTGCTGGCGCTGCGTGCTGGTATTTCGAATGTACGCCCAGTTTCAAAAAGTGCTTTGCCTGCGAAGTGGAACTGCGTTACTCGCGGTCCAGCGAGATGGATTCCGCATACGCTAGCTCGCCGGTTTTGCCGTCGTAATACTGAAACACGACTTGCGGATGTGGGTAGGCAACGAGTCGTTTTCCGCCAAGCTTTTTTGGCATATTGAAAACGTTGTTCACCTGCACGACACAGAAATACGGATACAGACGCTGGAGTCTTTCCAAGTCCGGCAAGATATAGCTGCTCCAGCGGATGTCGCATTCTCGCGGCCCAAATTTGAACTTGCCCGTTGCCGGTCGGTCGCTCTCATCGTTCTTGGGCACGTGGTTCACACTGTTGTGCGGCCCGCAACAAAACTCCCAGACATTGTCGGTGACTTTGATCGCAAAACTGTTGTGCAGGTCGCCCGTCATGACAAAGACTTTTTTGCCAATCTTGTCCCATTCGTTGATCAGCATTTCGCGTTCGTCATAGAAACCGGTCCAAGCTTCTTCTTTGTTGGCTGCGTCCGCCTCGAAGCCACCGGCACCGCTGTGCGGAATCATGAACGGCACCGTGGAGATCACGAAAAAGAAATCGGCGTCACTTTCACGCATCGACTTCAATAACCATTCTCGCTGTGGCTTGCCCAACATCGACACACCGGGTTTGTCCCGATCGGTAACATCGTGCATGTCGCGGTCACCGCGCGTGTCGATCAAAAAGAACTCGCAGTTGCTGACACGGAACTTTCCGTAACTACGTCGTCCGATCGAGTAGCTCAACTCAGGGTCGTCGACCTTGGCGGGCATGTGCAAACGCAAAGTATGTTTGTCAACGATTTCGACGATGTCGTAGACATAAGAATTCTTGTTGCCTGCGTCGTTGTCGTATTGCATGTCGTTCACGCCGGCTTCGGGGGTTCCCCAGTGGACGTGCAAATTGGTCATTTCTTCCAGCGGTAGTTTTGTAAAATCGACATCGGTATCGGTCAGCAAATCGCTCCCAGCACGCATCGATCCTTTGCCAAAGTGAATCGGATGATCGTGTTCCTTTGGATTTGCCCAACCCAGATAGTCGTGCCACGCATGAGTGCCGATGTCCCGGAAAACCGTACGCCGGTGCCGCTTACCGGCTTCGGACGATCCCCAGATGTCGTTGACCAATTCGTGATCATCAAACGTAAAGTAGCTCGGAACATTGCGATGCCACTTGGCCAGATCGATGCCGCGACTGAGATACAGTTTGTAATTTTCCCACACACCGACGATGGTCGGCATGACTTGGACCGTCAGCGGAAATTGGGCAACGTTTTGGGTCAACCGCCAAGCTTCCGGCGGAAAGCGACGAAGTTCTTCGTAAAGCCAATCGCCGTTCATGATGTGAAAGTGAACTTTGTCTGCCCAGTCGGCATTCAGATGTTCGTAAGTCTTGGATCGATGTCCGTTTCCATGAAGCGGGTTTTGGTTGGCGCAAGAACCGATTTGAAAACGAAAATTAAACAAACCTTTCGGATTGTGTTCTGCGTTTCGTGATTCGTCCGCACTTGGCAAAGTCAGAAAACTGCCGGGCAGGCCGTGTGGTCGATCGTTCACGCTGACTTGGTAGTAGTAGCGCGTGTCGGGTTTCAAGCCGACCAATTTTGCCACGCCAGTATTGTCATGGTCGATCGTCGTTTGGGCGGCTTGGCTTTCTTGATCCAGTTGATTTGGATCGACGCCATATTTAACGGAGAACTCGCCAGACTTTGACGTCCGCCCCCACACTCCCATCGATGTGGCCGTCGCTTGGCCAAGCATCGGCCCGTGCGTCAACCGGATCGGATCGGCTTCGCGCTGCGCAAAGCAATCGTTGGCGAGAATCAAAACGGTAGCGGCAATCAGAAAACGCGTTGTGTTTTTCAGCATGGTGTTGATCGAATAGAAGAAAACGACCCGCAGATTCGTCATGGTGCCAACTGCGAAACCAGCAACTGCGGGCACACATCATACACTCAGTGGTTGCCGCCTGAATGCCGATCCGGCCTGAGTGCCGCTGATTTTCATTCTACGACTTCAGGTGATGTTCCCTGAGCCAATCGGCACACGCGTCCAAGCTTTCTTCGGGGCCGCGGGAGTGATAGCCCAGTTCGGTGGCCGCCCTTGAACTGTCGTACCAATGAAATTGCGTGCTCATTTTTACGCTCGCGCTATTCACGTCGCCTTCGTTGCCGGTCACCTTGGCTGACAAGTCTCCGAATCGTGCTGCAATCCAATTCGCAAGCGGTCCAGCGGGGATGACGGGTTTCGTGGCGCCGATTCGGTCGCACATTTCATTCCACAGTTTTCGGTAAGTCCAATTCTCTCCGGCCAAAATGTACTGACGCCCGTCGTCGCCGCCCTTGTCGATCGCGGCAATCGTAGCCGCAGCCACATCGCGTGAATCACAAACACTGCATCCACCGCGCGGAACAAACGGCGTCCATTTTTCCTTGAGCGTCTTCATCATGCGTCCGCTGCTGGGTTTCCAATCCCAGGGGCCCAGCATAAACCCCGGGTGAACGATGGCGGCTCGCAATCCCTTTTCAACCCCCGCTTGGACTTCGGCGTTCGCGGCCCGTTTACTTTGCACGTATGAACAGGGGACTTGTCCGGGAGCACTGTCTAGTGGCGTGTCTTCGTTGGCAGGCTGGTCCTTGGAGCCGATCGCGAGTGAATTCACCGTGCCGACTTGAATCAGTTTTACATTGTGGTCCAAGCATGACTGGACGATGTCGCGTGTCGAATCCCGGTTGACTCGCATCGACTCGTCCAGCTTTTTCCAACCCAAGTGGATCATCGCGGCGCAGTGAATGGTCGCATCGCAACCTTTGATCGCTTCATCGATGACCGATTTTGACGCAAGATCGCCGATCACGGTTTTTGCATTGATGCCATCAAATACTTTTTCATCAACTTGACCACGAACAAGCGCAATCGATTCGTGTCCGCTGTCGCTCAATTGACGCAGAATTGTATTGCCCAGCAATCCGGTTCCACCGGTGACAAATACTTTCATGGTGACGTTCTGTAGTGAATTCTCATTGCGATGGTCGTTGTCATCTATGTCTGGAAACTAACCCACTTCATGCGTGGAGTGAACAGGCCGTGTCAAATCGAGCACAAATTGGAACCCAATTTGCGTGAAATGGGCTCGGCGTGAAACTCATTTTTCCGCGTTTAGACTGCAAAAATTCACCTTGGGACCGACCACCCAAAGTCAGTAGACTCGGCCCACTGCCTTCTCTAAGTGCTCAACAGTTCTACAAGGATGTGACTGTGGCGACCGACGACTATTTGCTTGACGATGTCGAGCGTTCCCAACGAAATCAAACACGGCGCCGGCGCGAAGGTCGTTCACGACGGCGGCGCGTTTTTCTGCTGCTTGCTCTCGCGATTGTCGCGTTGGTCATTCTCAGCGCGCCCAGCTTCCTAAGCCATTCGCCGATGGGCAAATCGATGGTCGCTGATGCCGTATCACAATACGGCATCGACGCCGAGATCGAATCGTTCAGCGTTGGCTGGATCACACCGCTGAGTATTTCCGGTGTGCATTTGAAAGGGCAAGCCGCCGGTAGCGAAATCGTGATCAACGAAGTCGATACGGGAATGGCTGTCATGGATTTAATGTCGGCCAGCGCCGCGGATTTTGGCGAAGTCGTCATTCGAGGCGTAAGCGTCAACTGCAGCGTCGACAACGGACGCAGTTCCCTGGAAGACGACCTGCAGATTCTTATGCAACCGTCCGACGAACCGGCTGGCGCGACAAATGGCAGCATTGAGATTCAAGATGCGACCATCAACGTGACCGACGTTCAGACCGGAGCGACTTGGCAAGTCAGCAAATCAAACGCAACCGTTCAATTGGATGCCGAAAGCGCAAAGACAACCTTTGCCGGAGTTCTTTACGAACCGGGCGGTGGCGGCGGTGCTCTGCAGGGCAGCGCCCAGTACGCACTGAAACCCGCGGGCAACGGCAGCCCAAGTTGGAAAGTGAACTTGGATAGCGAATCATTGCCGCTGTCCGTCGTCTCGCTCGTCAGTCGGCGCTTTCCCGCCGAAACCGCTTCGATGCCACAAAATGTTAGCGGTGATGCGACCGGATCGATTCAAGCAACCGGCTACACCGACGGCAGCATCGAAGCGAACGTGCGATCACTGCGAGTCAGAAATCTACATGCAACCGAGCCAACGCCCAGCAACCCACAACCAGGAACGCGACTGCGTAGTTGGAACAACTCACTTGCCTCACTAAACGGCACACTGATTTTGGCTGGTGATCGAGTGATTGGCCGTGGGCTAACCGCCAAAGCCGACTTTGCAAGTGCCACGCTTGACGGTGCATTCTCCAGTTCAATGACCCTGGTCGGTGCAAACAACAATCCACTTCGTTGGTTAGAAGCTCTGGACGGAACGGCTTTTGCCGAGGTCGATTTGGCGCGGATGGATCAAGCCCTGCCAGGTTTGTTGCCGCTGCGAAATGAAGCACAAATCGTTTCCGGTCTCGCGAGTGCCAGGATCAATTCACAGCCTTTGCAAAATGGGCGTCGTAGCCAACTGACGATCAAAAACGAAGCATTGCGAGCTCGTTCTCGTGGTCGCAACGTCGTGATTGAGCCGGTTGAAATTAACGCGACCGTTTTGGATGCCGGTGGAAAGGTTCGAGCGGAGAAGTTTGAACTGACCAGTTCTTTTGCGTCCGCAATCGGCAAAGGTGACTTGAGCAACGGTTCAGCGGATTTCCGAATCGACTTCGGGCGACTATCCAACATGCTGCGTCCCATCGTCGACATGTCCAACACCAGCCTGGGCGGCACTGCAAACGGCCAGGTTCGATGGAATGCGACAGACAATAATCTATGGAATCTAGACGGTAGCACTAACGCCACCAATTTGTTGATCACATTGCCCAGTGGTCAAAGCCTGAAACGCAATACGCTCAACGCGACCGTCAAAGCGGTTGGTCGATGGGGCGGTCAATCACTTGACGAACTTTCTAGCGCCAAAGTCGTTGTCAACAGCAGCGGATTGATACTGGAAACCGAATTGACATCGCCCGTTCGCAATCCAAGTTCGACGACCATGCTGCCAATGCGAATCGCTGGCCGCGGAGAAATCGAGAACCTAACCGAAACCCTGGGACCTTGGCTGCCAGCAGAATTGCATGACGCAACGGGCGCGTTCGAGCTGAATTCGTTTGCGGAAGTCTCGTCGTTCGCCGCGTTGATTCAGAACACGAAAATATCACTGACTGACCCACGAGTGGCTTACGGGGACCGATGGTTCAACCAGCCAACTATAAACATTGATTTTGACGGCGACTTTGCATGGCCTTCGTACGGTTTACGCAGTCGTTCTTTGACGGTTATCGGCAACGCATTCACGATGCGAATGGTCGGCGAAGCAAACTTGGACAACGTTGATTTAAATGTCGCTTGGCAAGCAAAGTTGGAACGAATCCAAGGCAGTGTTCAAAAGCGAATCGCACAATGGCCGGGCGCCAATCAACGCTTGGGACGACAAGGCATCAACGTACAAACCGTTGGCTTTCGTCGCCCAACCTCCCAGCCGTCCGTTCAAACCGATGACTGGTTGGTGACGGGAGATTGCAAAGGAAACTTTAGCGTCAAGTCCAACAACGGTTTTCTGGATATCACCAGCGATACCACGGGCACCAACATTTCAATCGTACAACCGTACAACGCCAGTGTTCAGTCGCAGACCGTCGGCCCAATGCCACGCCAAACGCAGTTCGGCCAGCAATTTGCGACATCGGGGCAATCGACCTCGCGCGTCGTTTGGTCCGAACCGAATTTGCGCGTCAACGGACTGACCCGATACGAAACCGCCACCGGTCGCGTGCTTGCTGATGGATTGCAACTTGCTGGAGATTGGTTTGCGACCACATTAAGCGGCCATGCCTTGTGGAATGAGCAAACCGGCGACATTGTCTTGAAAGGCCCGTCGCGTTTGAAAATGGATGAAATCTCCAAGCGACTCACCACGCTCTCGGGGACGAATATCAATGTGCAAGGCATCCACGAAACGCCGCTGGAAATTCACGCCGCACGCGATGCCAAAAACAATGTGGCATTTACCGTTCAAGGCAACTTGGGTTGGGATCTTGGCGAAATTGCGGGCGTTCAGTTTGGCAATGCGAACGTCCCCGTTCGGCTAACCGAAACGACCATCGAAATCTCGCCCGCGATCGTGCCGGTCGGACAAGGCCAAGTTAATTTGGCAGGCGAAGTGATCTACCGTCCCGGTTCGATCTGGTTGCGTGCTCAGCCGGGCACGGTTGCGCAAAACCTACGCTTGACGCCTGAGATGACGAATCGCTGGATGAAATATTTGGCGCCGTTGGCGGCCGATGCCGCACAAGTGGATGGAACGATGAGCATCGAATTGGACGAAGCCATCGTGGTCATGGACACACCCGAACTCACTCGCGTCAAAGGCCGGATCAACATTGATGGAGCTCGCATGACAGCTGGGCCTTTGTCGGCGCAGATTATCAGTGGCCTGGACCAATTGAAATCGCTCGCCAAATTTGACTCGGACACGTTAAAACCACGCGATGATACAACTTTGTTGACCATGCCGGCTCAAACAATCGACTTTACCCTCCAACAAGGCGTGGTATCTCACGAACGATTGTTTTTCGATGTCGACCGCGCCCAGATCATGACCAGCGGACAAGTCTCTTTGGACACACGTGTCAACATGACCGCGCAAGTCGAGTTGGACGAACGCTGGTTAGGTTCCGACCTAAAAGGGTTGGCCGGCCAAGGTGTTTCGCTACCGATCCGAGGCACGCTTTCACGACCATCTTTGGACGCAAGCGGGATTCGAGACGTGGTTGCCAAGCTGGGAACGCAAGCGGTCGGAAATGTGGTCCAAGAGACCGCCGAAAACTACATTCAAAAGCAGCTAAACAAAAATCTAAAAAGCATCAACAAGATTTTTAATCGCTAGACGTTGGTTGAAAGGTCGTAGCGTTAGGAGACTTATTAGCACGCAGCGCTAGCAAGTGAATCTCCTGCTAATGCTTAGGATTCACTTGCTGGCGCTGCGTGCT
>CAZZDZ010000323.1:0-7415 GCA_964652675.1 uncultured Pirellulaceae bacterium | reverse complement strand
GAAAACCGGGGCTATCGCCCATCGGCTTTTTGGTCACTCAGAGAAATCAAAATGCCTACCTATGCACAGTACCCGGCTGCTTACGGGCTTGTTGATTTATTGCCGGAGGCGCGAATCTTGAAGTCGTGCTTTTGAATAGCCCGGAGGGCGACACAACGCTAGCCGGTGCCGTAAGGCACCGGTTTACTTGAAACTTCGCCACTAGCCCGGAGGGCGACACAACTGGCTTCCGTTTCAAATTTTGTGTCGCCCTCCGGGCTAAGATGTGTAGCTTGATGTTGACCGTGGCCTTACGACCACGGCTGACGCTATGTCGCCCTCTGGGCTAAGAATAAGAAAGCGCAACTTCAAGACTTACACATCGCGTTGTAAAACCACCGAGAGTCTTGACGGTTTCCGCCACGCCTTTTCAATACAACTGCCGTCTCAAGCACTAGCTGGTTGATTTAAACTGGCGCAGTGTAGTGCACCTAGTCCCCACACAAGATCGCGACAATCGATCCCAATGATTTCTGTATCGGGGCATAGCTCTTTTAGAATCCCCAATGCCTGGTCATCGGACATTGAATCGCCAAAAGTTGGAACTAGCATTCGCGTTTTTCCTAGACGCAAAAAGTTGCAGTAACTCTCTGGAACACGAACGTCTTTGATGTAGCGTGCTGGCGGAATTGGAAGTTTGTGAATTTGGACGATTGGCTCCGTCTGACGAGCCCATAAATCGAATTGACGAAAGTTGGCGATCAGTGCCGGGGCATTGGAGTCAGTCGTTTCACTGCAACTTGCCACAACGATGTTTTCCGGATCGACAAACCGTGCAAGCTGGTCGATGTGTCCGTCGGTATCGTCGCCTTGAATCCCGCCGCCATCAATCCAAACGGTTTCCAAAATACCCAGTCGACGATAAAGCTCTTGGACGATTCGTTCGTTGCTCCAATTCGGATTTCGCGAATCCGTTTGGACGCAATCGGTAAACGTCATCAACCGAAAATCACCATCCGTTTCCAGCGTGCCGCCTTCGAGACACATTTCGCTGCGATGACATTGGATCGCTAGGTGCTGGCAAATTTGTTTCGCGACCGCATCGTCGTCATCCCACGGTGGATACTTTCCGCCCCACGCGTTGTACCGCCAATCGACGGCTTCGATCTTGTTCGTGCTCCGATTTTCCACAAACATCGGTCCATAGTCGCGAATCCAGCAGTCATTGGTTTTGATGGGAACCAAGTCGACATTGGCAGGCAGCGCTGTAAGGATTTTTTCTGCATCACGAGCGACTTCGCCGTGCGCCAAAATTCGCACCGAAGTGTCTTCGGCAATCAATCGCGTCAAATTGCCAAAGAACTTTGGGACGGGACCGAAACGCCCTGGCCAAGTTTCGTGATTATGCGGCCACGCCAACCAGATCGCCGCTTGTGGTTCCCAATCGGCGGGCAACCGCATTTCAGAAAGCATTTCGCCATTGATGTCGGTCGCTTGGTTTGGAACTGCCATCAATGAATCTGACGTCAAGAGATTCGGTTTTATATGGTTGGCCGAAAGTCATGCCGACTTCCGCTACGGGTTTTAGTTGCTGGAGCCTTTGGTTGGCAATGAATTGCCGCCCGATTTGAATTCGCTGGCGGCAGCATTCATTGATTCTTCGTAAATCTCTCTTTGTGCTGCCGATTTCACTCGCACGGGTGATTTCATTGCTTTTGACTTTGCGTCACAGCCCGCGAGAGTTAGCCCACAGACGCAACATAACACAGCAAGAAAGCTGGGCATTTCCATGGGGAGTGACTCCTATTGAACAAGCAAGGACGCACCAGAAAACGAGAGCCAAGAAGTCAGGTCTTGGCGCTTGGCACGAAGCCATTGGCAGCGACATCGTCTACTCAATCTTTGTCAACCGTGGTTACAAACGCAAGTGGTTCTAGAAAAGATCGCAATTCAATGGGCTGGCTTTGAATCCCTCCGGCTAACGGTGGGTAGGTGTATTTACGAAAAAACCGCCGATCATGTTCAATTGAAAAGGGAACCTAATCAACTGGACATGTTCGGCGGTGGTTCTGGCAAGAACTTGTTTCGTCTGGAAGACCGTTAGCTGTTTGCTGCTTCGGCTGCTTCGCTGGTTTCTTCAGCACCTTCCTCTGGCGTGCCCTCTTCTAGCGGTGCGGCAAAACCACCAGCGACCATGACTTTGTCGCGAATTTCTTCGGTGACGTCTGGGTTTTCGATCAAGAAGTTACGTGCCTTCTCTTTGCCTTGGCCCAAGTAGGTTTCGCCGTACTTGAACCAGGAACCACTGCGATTGACCACATTGTGTGTCGTTCCCAAATCTAACAAGTCACCTTCGTAACTGATGCCATTGGCGTGCATCATGTCAAATTCAGCGACGCGGAATGGAGGTGCCACTTTGTTCTTGACGATCTTGGCTTTGACACGCTGGCCAACTTGCTCTTCGCCGTCTTTCAAGGCGCCAATTCGGCGAACATCGATTCGGCACGAACAATAGAACTTCAAAGCGCGTCCACCAGGAGTGGTTTCAGGGCTGCCAAACATGACGCCCACTTTTTCGCGAATTTGATTGATAAAGATGACAGCACACTTGCTCTTGGCAATCGCACCAGTGAGTTTTCGCATCGACTGGCTCATCAAACGTGCTTGCAGTCCAACATGACTGTCACCAATCTCGCCTTCCAATTCACGCTTGGGAACCAGAGCGGCAACCGAGTCAATGATGATCACGTCTACTGCGTTACTCTTGACCAGCATCTCGCAAATCTGCATGCCTTCTTCGCCGCAACTGGGCTGACTGACCAGCAACGTTTCCAATTCCACGCCCAGCTTTTTGGCCCAGCTTGGGTCAAACGCGTGTTCGGCGTCGATGATCGCTGCGATGCCACCTTTCTTTTGTGCTTCGGATGCAACATGCAAAGCAAGCGTCGTTTTACCGCTCGACTCAGGGCCGTAAATTTCAATGATCCGGCCGCGAGGAATCCCTTGTCCGCCCAGAGCCATGTCCAAACTAAGGCTACCGGTTGGGATGCCATCGATTTGCAGTTTGTGCGAAGCGCCCAAGGGCATGATCGCACCATCACCAAAGGTCTTTTCGATTTGTTGAAGCGTGGTTTTTAAACCAGGCTCAATCGCCAACACGGACTTCATACCAGGGTCCAGTTTTTGATTTTTGGATTGTGCCGCGGTCGCTTTCTTTGATTTTGCCATTACCTTAAATCCTCTTTGAATACCGATACAAATTTCACGCCAAAGTCCGGTGAGGTTGGTCATCCTACCGGCGGTTTGCCAATGCGACAACCAAAAGGAATTCACTTGGTAAAGTGGATAAGGTTGCACCCGCATTGGCTTGACACAACTAGTATCAGCCCTTGTTGTGACACGTTAGGTCAGCAACCGAAAACAAAGACTCAAACGCAGCTTTTTGCGGCGTTTTCTTAGCGTTCTGGATCTACCCGTGGATGTTTGGCTACGAAACCGCGCCTTCACGGATCAATTGAATCAGATCATCGGTATTCATCTTGGCTGCCCGATCGGTGCCGTCCAACACGCCCGCGACCAACTCTCGTTTGTCGGCATGCATTTCCAAGATTTGTTCTTCGATCGTGCCCGATGCGACCAATCGGTAAACGGTTACCGGACGTTCTTGTCCAATCCGGTGGGCTCGGTCGGTTGCCTGATCTTCCACCGCAGGGTTCCACCACGGATCCAAGTGAATCACGTAGTCGGCAGCAGTCAGGTTCAGTCCAGTGCCGCCCGCTTTCAAGGAAATCAAAAACAAGTCGCCTTCGCCTTCCTGGAACGCATCGACACGTCGCTGCCGTTCTTTTGCTGGTGTGCTGCCATCTAGGTACTGATAGCTGACGCCCCGCTGATCAAGCGATTCGCGAATCACGGACAAATGCTTGACGAATTGACTGAATATCAACGCTCGGTGGTCGCCGTCTCGCAATTCGTCGACCAAGTTCAACAACAGATCCAGTTTGGCCGAACTCTTGCTCCAAGTTTTGTCGACCAATCGTGGGTGACAAGCCAGTTGTCGCAGGCGAGTCAACCAAGCGAGAGTGCGCATCCGCTGTTCGCCAGGTTTGTCATTTTCGACCACGCCGCTTAGTTCGGCGACTGCAGCCATTCGCGCGTCTTCGTAACGCTTGCGTTCAACCGGGCTCAGTTGAGCCTGCAGCAGAATTTCGGTGCGCGGCGGCAACTCACTGAGCACTTTGTTTTTTGTCCGTCGCAGAATGAATGGTCGAACAAGTCGCGCCAACGACAAACGCCGCTCGTCGTCTTTGTGTCGTTCAATCGGGTCAGCAAATCGGGTCCGAAACCGCTCCCAAGAACCAAGCAAGCCGGGGCTGAGCGTGCGAAATAGACTCCACAGTTCACCGAGGTGATTTTCCAATGGTGTTCCCGAAAGGCCAATTCGCCAGTCGGCATCAATTTTACGAATCGCTTGCGACGTCTTCGTTTGCGAGTTCTTGATGAATTGAGCTTCGTCCAGCACCAACGTATTCCACTGGCGCGACGCAATTCGTTTGGCATCTCGTTGTACCAGTTGGTAGCTGACAATGATGATGTCGTGCGGCCCGGCAGATTTGATTAACTCTTCTCGGTCACTGTCACGATAAAGCTTGGCATTCAAGCTTGAGGCAAACCGCTCCGTTTCGCGAACCCAGTTGTCACCGACACTAGTCGGCGCGATCACCAACGCAGGCCCATCTGCGGCTCGGTCAAGCAACAGCCCCAGGGCTTGGACGGTTTTTCCCAGTCCCATGTCGTCGGCAAGGATCCCACCAACTCCCCATTGGCTCAGTCGCGACAACCATTGGTAGCCCTCCAGTTGGTATTCGCGAAGTTCCGCGTCCAGTTCGGATGGCTTTTCGGGCGTCCAATCGGACAACGACTCCAAACGCGCGATCGAATCCAACCAACCGGTGGAGGCTTCCAAGGCGACGTCTTCGCCAATCAATTCGGCGACCGCCGGCACAGCGGCTTGAGCGACTTTCAACGATCCTCGTTCGGAGACAACGGTATCACCAAGTTGTTCCAATCGTTTTCGAAACGCGTCGCTGATTTTCGCAAACTCGCGATCGCCCACTTGGACCAGCGAACGTTTATCGCGAACAGCGGTCAGCAGATCCGACAAACTAACATCAACGCCTTCTAACGAAACCGTTCCGGTTAACCCGAACCAATCTTTGCGATCGTCGATGTGAACGCGAAGCGATCCGGGAGAAATTTCGCCGCGCACTTTGATCGACTCACCTTCGGGCCAAATCAATCGCGGTGTGTTTTCGCCGCCTTGGTGCAGACGTGACAACAAATCCAATGCGTTTTCGTCGCTTTGCGCAACCCAGCGATAATCGCCATCGACCGAAAGACGCGTCAGTTGGAAGCGATCCGCCACTTCTTCGGCCGCCGTACGCTCGGCTTCCAAATCACGCTGCAAACGCACTGGTCCGTTTTCGGTCAAGCAGGAAACGATGTCTGGTGCAAAACCCGGTGACATTTCATCGCGGAATCGTTCGTCGTGCATCAACAAAGCGACATGCAACCCGGCGCCAACGCGCGGACGCAATTCGATTACCAATTCCGCTTGGATCGGTTCGATTGGGCCAGCCAACTGTTGAGGCAACTCGACACGCACCAGCGAATCGACTTGAGCGGCTCCGACGGACATTTTGCCAGCGGTTTCAGCGTCAAAAAGCGTCTCGGACAAATCGGCTTGCAGCAAAAACTGAATCAACTTTGTCGCTTTGGGGTTTCGCAGCGTGCAGACGATCAGCCGATTGAATTTCATATCCGCCAGCACCACCATCGGTGTGACGGGACTACCGTGGCCCAGCAGAACTTCGCAATCTTCCAAGTTGATTTTGATACCCGACACGCGGATCTCGGGCCGAAAACGTGTCTCGGCTTCTTCGCCGTCTTCCGATTCGATTTCGACGGCGGCCAAGTTCAACGTCAGTTCACCGGCGTGTACCGAAACTTGTGTTGCGTTGCCGTCGTCCCAGGCAACATTGGGGTGCCCAACAAGCAACTGTAGCGCGCGGAATTCGGTGAAGTGATCGCCTTCGAAGGAATAGCTTGGGGACGCGATCAAGCCTGCGATCTCGCCGTCAACTTTTAGTTCGCTGAAATCGCGTTTCAACAAATCATAGGTGCGTATCTCGCGCCCCTTCGTCCAGCCTTTGCCATTTTTTCGCGGACGTTGTTCGTACGCGATGATCGTCAGCGGAGCGTAGTAGCGCGAATCCGAAAGCCCCAGACGCCATTGCAAACGGGTCGATGCAACAGGCGTTACCTCTTGGCTGGCCTGTTCGGCAAGCTTCAAGACTTTGTCGACCATTTCGCGACCGGCTGCAACGGTGTCGACTTCCAGCTCTTCAAAGAAATCAAAGACTTCTGCGATACTGCGGCGTGCTAATTGTTCTTGCAACCACCAAGCGACAGCAAGCGAGTGCGAACATTCTTTGTCGCGTTGAAAATCTTTGCATTCACAATCGGGAACGGCGTCCAAGCTGACATTCAAAGGCGTGTAGTCGTAGTCCTCGCTGCCGTCGCCGTCTCCTCGATTGGGAGTCACACCGATGGTGCAGGCAACCGGTTTTTGTCGGTTGCCTTTTACCTTGAACGAAAACCCGAGCTGTTCACCATCACGTTCGAATACCGGTGATTCGACCCGCATCATTGCGGCGCGTTTGTCCAATGATTCGCTGTGCGAGTCAACGAGCCTCTCGGCAGCTTCTGCGATCAACAGCCCAAACGCTGCGATTGCGTCATCCGACGTCAATTCCATGCTCAAAAAATCCAGTGGTCGCTATAATCTTGTGCTTCTGACATGCTGACGGGCGGATCAGCAAGTAGGTTTCAAAATGACAACCCACAATCGGCTCCGCGCCAATCCGCTATCTTAACACCGATCGCTCCGGTTACGAAGGGACTTGGGCGATTCGGGCAAAAAGTTAGACTACCCCACCGGGACTATTTTCAACCACCAACCAGGATGATGACAAAGATGCCAAAACTTACGGTCCAACAAGACGGCACAACGGTAGGAGAATACGACGTTCCAGCGGGGAAACGTTTGGTCAAGGCGTTGGTGGAAGACGCAGCAAGCGATCAATTGCACGCCTGTGGAGGTTTCTCCAAATGCACGACTTGTCGCGTCAAGATTATCGACGGCGAACCCCAGAAGATCACAGAGGCAGAAAAGGAAACATTAAGAGTCCGTGAAGTCACCGATGAAGGTGTGCGACTTAGCTGCCAAATCGCATGTGATGCCGACATGACCGTCGAAATCATCAGCCGCTTAGAAGGCAGCGGCCGCAAGGATCAAGGGTCCCCCGTGGCAGACGCCATCGAACCCGATCCCGTTTGGACTGAAAAGTAGCGGTTTCGTACTCTTTCTCCTGCTC
>CAZZDZ010000322.1:0-7436 GCA_964652675.1 uncultured Pirellulaceae bacterium | reverse complement strand
CCTAGCCCATGGCGTTAGCCATGGGGGCGTATAAAAACAAATGCGAAGGGCGGAGCCCGACACAATGTGTCGGGCTCCGCCCTTTTGTTCTGAATTCGCGTTCAAACTGGTGGCTGACGCCACCAGCTAGGGTTGTGTCGGCCTCTGGCCTAAATCCCAGCGTCAGAGGGAGAGTGATTTAAAGGCCGCACGATCTCTGCGCGTATGAGGGCGAAGACAAAACGGAACACCAAACGAACGCTGTCGGCTTTTGTCGGGCGCATCAAGAGTACCGACCTGCTTTGAAAAAGTGCGTTTCCCTGGCCTGAACCTATCGTCTCTACGTATTGTCACGTTTTTTCGTTAAGCTGGCCGCTGAAATACAGCCACGATTAGGCCAACTACGCACAGTCGAACGACGCGGAGCAAACGGAATGAGTGAGTCATCGGATAAATCGGAAAAACGCCCCTCCAAGCACTTCATCGAAAATGCAATCGATCAAGACTTGGCGGACAAGAAAATCTCGGGCGTTTTCACTCGATTTCCGCCCGAGCCCAACGGCTATCTGCACATCGGCCACGCCAAGAGCATCTGCCTGAACTTTGGCCTCGCCAAATCCTACCAAGGCACCTGCAATCTGCGTTTCGACGATACCAATCCGTCTAAGGAAGAAACCGAATACGTCGATTCGATCAAAGAAGACGTTCGCTGGTTGGGATTCGAATGGGACAATCTGCATTTTGCCAGCGACTATTTCGACCAGCTATATGAATGGTCCGAAAAACTGATCCAAGACGGACACGCCTACGTCTGTGACCTGACCAGCGAAGAGACACGCGAATATCGAGGGTCGTTGACCGAGCCTGGTAAAAACAGTCCGCATCGCGATCGAACTCCCGAAGAAAACCTGGATTTGTTTCGTCGCATGAAGGCTGGCGAATTCGAGGACGGTTCGCGTACGCTGCGCGCCAAAATTGATATGGCGTCGCCAAACTTCAACATGCGTGATCCGGTGATGTACCGCATCTTGCGTGCTCATCATCATCGTACGGGTGATAAATGGTGCATCTACCCAATGTACGATTGGGCGCACGGACAAAGCGATTCGATGGAGGGGATCACGTTTTCGATTTGCACGTTGGAATTCGAACACCACCGACCCCTGTACAACTGGTTCTGCGAAAAGCTTGAGATTCACCATCCGCGTCAAATCGAATTTGCACGTCTGAACATCAACTACACCGTGATGAGCAAACGCAAATTGCTACAACTGGTCAAAGAAAACCACGTCAATGGTTGGGATGATCCTCGCATGCCAACGATCAGCGGTTTGCGACGTCGTGGTTACACACCCGAATCACTACGCAATTTTTGTGCGGATGTCGGGATTGCAAAGTTCAATAGTACGATCGATTTTGTGCGATTGGAAAACGCAATCCGCGAACACTTAAACGCCGTCGCACCGCGTCGCATGACCGTGATGGATCCCGTCAAACTGACGATTACGAACTGGCCCAAAGACGAAGTTCACACGAACGAAGTTGTAAACGTTCCGGGCGATGAATCGGCTGGAACACGAGAGATTCCGTTCTCCGGTAGCCTGTGGATCGAACGAGCTGATTTTCGCGAAGAAGCGCCGCGCAAATTCTTTCGGCTCAAAAAGGGCGGTGCCGTCCGATTGCGTGGAGGGTACATCATCGATTGCACCGACGTGGTCAAAGACGACGAAGGCAACATCACCGAAATTCTGTGCACTTATGATCCTGAAACCCGCAGCGGTCAAGACAATTCAGGCCGAAAGGTCAAAGGAACGATCCACTGGGTTAGCGCCGATCACGCTCAAGAGATCGAAGTGCGAAACTACGACCGATTGTTTACCGTTGAGAACCCTGATTCAAACGAAGACGGCAAGTCGTTCTTGGATCATATCAATCCCGATTCGCTAACCGTGTCAACAGGATTAGCCGAACCAGAACTAGCCAACACAAAAGTCGGCGATCGGGTTCAGTTCGAGCGTTTGGGTTACTACATCGCTGACCAAGACAGCACGGACGACAAACTGGTGTTCAATCGCATCGTACCGCTGCGAGACACGTGGGGCAAAATGGAAGCGAAGGGAAAGACAAACTAAGGCCGTACAGTTTCCGCGTGGTGGTTGGTTTACGGAAAATTTGGTTCGACCATTGGGCGTTATTGGACGGCCGATTTTTACGATCAGAATTACGGCAATTGGATGCCTGTTCGGTCGGGCTACGTCGCTCGGAGATCGACGGCTACTTTGTCTTCTATGCCAGGATCTCTTTTACGACATCTCCATGCACATCAGTCAATCGAAATGGCCGGCCATTGTGCATGAATGTTAATTGTTCGTGATCGATTCCCATTAAATGCATCAACGTTGCGTGCCAATCATGCATGTGCACTTTGCCTTGAACGGCGTGATGCCCGAATTCATCCGTCGCGCCGTGGCTGAATCCTGGTTTCACCCCACCACCGGCCAAGAAAATCGAAAAACCATACGGATTGTGGTCTCGACCCGTTCCGTTGGATTGTGCGTAAGGTGTGCGACCGAATTCGCCGCCCCACCACACCAATGTGTCTTCCAGTAACCCGCGCTGTTTCAGGTCCGCCAACAATCCTGCGACAGGTTGGTCGGTGTTAAACGCATGGTCGGCGTGCCGTTGCAAATTGCTGTGCTGATCCCAACGCGGATTGTTTGTGTTGTCACCGTAGTTGACTTGTATGTAACGCACACCCGATTCGGCCAAGCGGCGTGCCATCAAACATTGGCGGCCAAAGTCATCGGTGCCTTCCTTGCCGATTCCATACATCCGAGTGATGTGCTCCGGTTCGTCCGTTAGGTCCAAAATGTCTGGAGCGTGATGTTGCATTCGCCATGCTAGTTCGTATGAATTCACAACCGCATCCAACTCTTCGTCACCTGGTCGCGATCGCATCTGAAGCTCGTTCATGCGCCGCAACAAATCGAACTGGTCTCGTATCGATTTCGTGGTGATCGCAGCACCATTCAAGTTGCGGATTTTTGCTTTCGTGGACTTTACGCCCGCACGTCCCACCGCCGTACCTTGATAGCTAGCTGGCAAGAACGCGTTGCTGAAATTGCGCGGGCCGCCATTTCCCATCGATGGCTGAATCGTCACGAATCCCGGTAGGTTCTGGTTTTCGCTTCCCAATCCGTACAACATCCACGAACCAACCGACGGACGAACAAGGTTGATCGACCCGGTGTG
This sequence comes from uncultured Pirellulaceae bacterium, assembly GCA_964652675.1. Taxonomy (GTDB): domain Bacteria; phylum Planctomycetota; class Planctomycetia; order Pirellulales; family Pirellulaceae; genus K23-9. Next base: position 4,205 of record CAZZDZ010000322.1, on the reverse strand, counting down.
CAAAAACAAAGTTGACGGCCCGTGAGCCACACCGTCAGTGTGCATGCCTTTCAAAAAACACAGATCGTCTACATGGCTGGCAATATGCGGAAACAACTCCGAAACATGCTGTCCGCATTGTCCATACTGTTTGAACTTCCACGGCGACTTGAAAACCCTGTGCTTGATGACCTTTTTGGTCTTTGCCAAAACTCGTGCATCGTCGAATTCGCGTGACTGCCCGTCGTGTTTGGCCAGCAACGGTTTGTAGTCAAACGTATCAACGTGGCTTGGGCCTCCCTGCATGAAGAGAAAAATCACTCGTTTCGCACGGGGCGCGAAGTGTGGTTTTTTCGGAGCCAGCGGGTTGGGCTGTAAGTTCGTAGCACCACTGGCAATCGCTTCTTGATTCGCGAGTGCCGCTGCGCTCAAATAGCCGAAACCGCAGGCCATCGATTTCAAAGCTTGTCGTCGAGAAACAAAAGGATTCATGGCATTGATTTTGGTTGTGAACGACCGCTCTAGTCTAGTTGATGTATCGAAAATCGACGCACTGAAATAACGTTTGATAGATTGATGTCCAGCGTGCTTGGCTGTCCTTCTGGTCACCGATAAAACCGCGTGCCAATTCGGCTTCGTCTGGACTTGGCGGCCTACCGATGACTTGCATGTACGCTTGCTCGATCGCCTGGGATATGGATATCGGCTTGGATTGCAGGAGTGTTTTTGCCGCCTTTTCACTTTGCTCAATCACAAACGGGTGATTCATCATCAGCAACGCTTGAGCCGCGATCGTGCTGCTCGTTCGACTTCCTCCTTGAATATTGGGATCTGCGAAATCGAACACCTCAAAAATTTCTGGCAGTGTGTTTCGAAACACGGGCACATACACACTGCGTCGCGTACTTTTGAATTCGTAGTTGTACTCCGACTTGGTTCCGTCGTTCACGTTGGGACCGCCGAATGTATCGTCAAGCGAACCGCCAACAAACAACAAAGTGTCACGTATGTCTTCGGCTCTTAGTCGTTTTCGATTCATTCGACCGAGCCATCGATTGTCGACGTCCGCTTTGGCGAGACTGGCACTGGGTTGTGTACTGAGTTGATAGACACGCGAAAGCATGATCTGTCGAATGAGATGCTTTGTCGACCAATTTTCGCGTACAAACTCGCTCGCCAAGTGATCTAGTAGCTCCGGATGAGTCGGCATGTCGCCCATGCTGCCGAAGTTGTCCACCGATCGCACCAGACCGTGCCCTATCAACCAATACCAAATCCGATTGACCATCACGCGTGCCGTCAGCGGGTTGTGTTCGCCAGCAATCCAATCTGCCAGTTCACGTCGCCCACTTTCACCCTTTGCGATTGCCGGTTTGGAATTCGCCGCAGCAACTTGCAATACGCCCCGTTGAACGATTGGTCCTTTGTTGTGAACAACGCCGCGAATTGCCAGGGGAATATCACCGGCATCTGAATCATCGGCGGTGACCATCGCGATCGGACGTTTCGGGCCTGTCGTTTTAGCGGTCCTGAGCTTTTTTTCTAGCGATTTGATTGTCTTGGTGAGTTCTTCGCGTTGCTGTTCTTTCTGCTGGGCCTCGTCGGGAATGAACTGAACGGCGTCCACGATCACGTACTTTCCATCGGTGCCATTGGTTTGAAACGTGACGCTTCCCGCGGTCCCTTTGTCAAAGCGAAACTTGCCCAGTGAACGAAACAGCTTCTTGATCGGTGCCTGATCGCCTTCGTTGATTTTCACCACCGATTCGCCATCGGCATGTCGGATTGTGATTGGCACGTCGTTGGCACGTCGCACGTTGGTGTTGTGCGACACACGGACTTCGTAGGTCCCTGCCATGGGCAAATCGGGTGTGAACGTAGCCGATTTCTGTCCTTTGTTTTGCTTGTCGTCGTGGATGTAGCCGGCGCCAACGAACGGGGGCGTATGAACAGAGTGTTGCCACTGTCCTACTAGTTTGGCTTGTGTGTCGTCCAAAACGATTCCATCAAGCAACCGAGTATCCCGAATGATAAACGGAATATTTTCGGGAAGATCGACGTCATCGGGTTGGGGCAACGGCGGCAAGTCACTTGGTACCAGCGTCACGGCGTCCGCAATCACGACACCATCGTCGGTGCCATCGTTCGAGACGACGATTTTGGCTTCTTTGTCCAGATCAAAACGGAAAATGCCAAGCGAGACAAATAATCCGTCGATGGGAGGTTTGGATTTTTGATTGATCCGCACGGTTGTTTCGCCGGTTGCGTGATGCACTTGAACCGGCACCCGCACAGACCGATTGCCGCCAGCAGAATACGACACTTGCACGTCATAGTTTCCTGCCACTTTTAATTTCGGCCGAAACACGACTTTCTTTTTGCCTTTGCCGGTCGTTCCGTCGTGAATGTACCGACCGTCGACATACAGGCCGGCGTAAGTAGAAGTCGTCCATTGGCCGATCAGTTCGGCTTGTTTGTCGTCAACGACGATGCCTTGGATGTTCTCACTGCGAACGTCCTTGTCGGTTTTTTTGAGTTTTGACTTTGGCTGGCCACCGAGTTCCTCTAACTGTGCTTTCTTTTTGGCAATTTGTTTTTGGATGTTGGCGACCAGCATCTCGTTTTCTTTGACGACTGATTCTTTTTCAGGCGGCAGCGGCAGTGCAACTTTGTTCCAAGTCGACACGTTGCTGTGGATCATTGCCTTGGTGCTTCGCAAAATCCCCGCAAGGGCGTAGTAGTCTTTGATGGGAATCGGATCGAACTTGTGATCGTGGCAGCGTGCGCAGCCAATCGTCATCCCCAGCATCGACTTGCCGATGGTGTCAATCTGCTCGTCGACCACATCCATTTCCAAGACATCTTTGTCCTGCAATTCGTAGTTGGTCGGTCCCAGCAATAAAAATGCGGTGGCAGTCAGTTTGCGGCGTTTATCTTGCCAATCACCGTGGGGCAACAAGTCGCCAGCGATCTGCTGCCGAATGAACTGATCGTAAGGCATGTCTTCGTTGAACGCATCGATCACATAGTCGCGATATCGCCATGCGTTGGGAAACAACAAGGTACGACCGCCACCACTTGATTGAGCAAAACGGACGACGTCCAACCAATGACGCCCCCACCGTTGTCCGAACTGTTGCGAATCAAGCAAGCTGTCAATCAAGTTTTCGTAGGCTGCGACTGAGCCGTCGTTGACAAAGTCTTGGATTTGCTTTGGCGTGGGAGGCAATCCGGTCAAATCGTAATGTGCCCGGCGAATCAAGGTGCGTCTATCAGCAAGATTCACGGGGGCAAGATTCTGCTGCTCCAGTTTGGCGAGGATAAAGTGGTCGATCGGGGTGATCGGCCATTGTTTGTTTTTGATGGCTGGCAACTTGGGATTTTGAACGCTTTGAAACGACCAAAACTTGCGCCCCTGTTCAACGCTCGGTGGCCCGTTGGTGATTGATGCAACATCGCCCGAATCGGATCGAGGATCTGGGGCGCCCAGCGAAACCCATTGTTCGAACGCGTCGATCGTTGCGTCAGGCAGTTTGCCTTTGGGCGGCATTTCCAAATCCGAATCGTCGTAACGAATCGCATGAATCAAAACGCTATTGTTAATATCGCCTGCGATGACAGCCCCGCCCGAATCGCCGCCTTTGCGCAGCCAAGTTTTCGAATCGAGTCGCAAACCACCTTGTTGCTTTTTGGGTCCATGACAGCGGATGCACTGATCCAACAGGGTGGGTCGAATGTGCTTCTCAAATAACTCGAGTGCTTTCGTTTGATCTTGGGCAGTTGCATTATCACAACAAACAACAGCGCAACAAACAACAGCGGCGAGACAGATGGACGCTAATGTCCAGATCTTTGTGAGGCGGGGCATCGTCCCAGTATAAGAGCCAACGAGCCGTCAATGCAGTCGAATCATGCAGAATCTGTTTTCCCAGCTCAATTCCTCGATGCCGCCTGATGTCAGTCCAGAAGCACGGCGATGTCGAGCCTAACTGGACAGCACCACTTTGAATTGCAAACGCAGCTTTTTGCAGTTTTTTCAGATCGTACTCGTACTCAGGCGTTTCGCCGGTACTCGTACTCCTACTCGATGCCACGGTTTCACGAACGAGTACGAGTACGAGTACGAGAACTGGCGCCTTGTTACCAGTAGCGTTTTGAATTCCATCGTCGTAGTCATCGCGTAAAACGATTCGTAACGGTAATTCGCTTAATAACAGTTGGGCTGC
>CAZZDZ010000321.1:0-7447 GCA_964652675.1 uncultured Pirellulaceae bacterium | reverse complement strand
TGCGTGCTGGTAAACCCTCCAGCTTCAAACAGTGATTTGCCCTGCGCCTCAGCGTTAAGCAGTTCGACCCAGTGATTGCTGAGAAGCCGCCAGAGTACGTCGGAAAAAATCGATCTGGCGTTTGTGATAGCTGGGCTCTCGCCACAATCGATTGTGTTGATGGCCATCGACTAACCAGGACTCGGGTTGGATTTTCCAGCCATCTGCGCTGGCGAGCGAATCCAAATGGCGCGTCGGCAACATGCTGTCGCTGCTGCTATGCGTCAAGAAGACGGGACAGTCGATTTGGTCCAAAAATGCGATTGGGCTGGCGGCTTTCAAGTCCACTCCCGCCAAACGTACCAACCAGAATCTAGCTGGGACTGCAAAGATGACTGGGATACCTTTGTAGGGCATGAAATCCATGATCGCATTGCCCGCGTCAGCAAACGCAGAATCACTCCATAATGCGGCGACATGATTTTGTTTGTCTTTTGCGGCCGCAATCATGCAGGTGGCGCCACCCATGCTCTCGCCTCGCAATCCAATGCGTGTTGGATCGATTCCAAATTTTGCCGCGTTGTTAACTAAAAACCGTAGCGTTGCCAGAACGTCTTCTGATTCATCGGCGCCCAACGTTGTCGGACCGTTGTTTGGTGAATCACCGTGATTACGCAGATCGATTGCGACAACATGAAATCCAGCACGCCAGAGTGATTCTGCGCCTTGGTCCAGCATCGACGCGCTGTAGTTGGCGTCTTCGTCAAAGATCCACCGTTTGTCTTTGCTGCTGTCAAAGCCATGCACCATCACAATGCAAGCACCGCCCAGCGACACACGTTGTTCGGGTGTTAGCAACCAGCCAACAACATGATGCGTGTTGTCGACCGGGATAATCAACTCAAGCGAATCTATGCCACGATCGCCAGGCGTTTCACGATGAGGCAGTTGGTGATGGTCGCTGAAGAGAAATTTCCAAGCGACTAAGAATCCAACCAATTGCCAGACACACAGCAAAGCAAACAGCACGGTTGCCGAAAAAATCGCGAGCGTCGTCATATACCCTTTGCATCCTTGCGTGGTATTGAGGCAGCGTGTGAAAAGCTACTTGCCAAACAAGTTACTTTCCAAACAGACGCCCTGCGCCAAACTTCATCATGTCCATCATGTCAAAGTCGCCATCGCCATCTTGGTCAAACATTTTGCTGATCAAACCGCCACCAAACGTTTTGGATTCGACTTCTTTTCGCTCCCCACCGAGCCAACTGGCCAAGCCACTGGACGAAAGGTCTTCTTGTTTGCGTTTCTTGCCGATCGCACCCATCAACAACGGAGCCAGCATCGGTAGCAGTTTCATCACTTGTCCGGCCGACAATCCACTGGCGCGACTAACGCCTTCTTCGACACGTGGTCGTCGACTGCCCAAAATGTGATCCAATATCGATCCGCCTGATGTGGTTCGTTTGGAAACCGCTGGTGCTTCGGGCTCTTTGCCGCCAAAGAGACTTCCAAGGTGATCCAAGATCGAACCGTCATGGTCGTTAGCCAGTGCGCGATGTAAACGTTCTTGTCCATCGGCGTCGGATGCATTTCTAGTGATCGCGCCCAACAAAGTGGGCAGCGCTGCTCCGATGGCTTGTTTGGTTTGTTCGGGCTGGGCGCCGATTGTCTTACTAATGTTTTCTACGGAATCGTCATCAAGGTATTGGCCGACGAGATCAAGCAATGCAGACATGGTGGGTGATTTCCTATGGAGAACAGATTGCGATGGCGCATCAGTCATGAATCAACGAAGCAGATCCACAACAGGCTTCACAAATGTATCTGTACGAAGAAACAAATACTTGAGACAAGTCACCAAATTTTTGGATTGCTTGCACGGCGAACCATGTTTCACGGGCGACAGCGAACGCACTTTGGTTCTGCGAGCACTTTTTGCGTATACAAACGCGTGGCTTTGCCCTTCTTCACTTGATTTGCGACCGTCCTGCGTCGTAAAGAATCAACAATGGCAAAATCCGCTACGATCGCAACGCGACACTACCTAACCTGTTTGTGGCCAGGGCTCAGCGAGCTCTGGTGGCGTGGGCGACTGTCTGCACTGCCGATTGCGATCGTTTTTGCGGTAGCGATCAATCTGTTGCTGGTGGTGCGGTTTTTGTACCCCGGCTGGCTTTCGGGTTGGCTGGTCACGTTGGCGTGTTGGGTCGGAGCAGCAACCTGGGTCTTTTACCTGATTCGCAGTGTTCGTGAGCTTCCCAATTTGCTGGCCCCAAGAGAGGTAAGCGAGGCCCCAGATCACTTCCAAGACGCTCAGTTCGCCTATCTGCGGGGAGAATGGGATGAATCAGAGCACTTATTAATGGAAGTGCTAGCAATCGAACCTCGAGACCCACCAGCACTTTTGCTGCTTTCGAGCGTTTATCGACAAACCGATCGATCAGATATGGGGCATTTACTGCTAAGAGAACTCAGCCGGCTGGAGATCGGCGACGCATGGAAACTAGAAATCGAAGCGGAAATGGCCCGAATTGAGCGTGATGGTCGATCCGACGAAGACGAACAAGATGACGATTCAGACGAAGAGTCCAACAAACAAGAAACAGAAAAAACCAACGAATCCACTGCCGATTTGACAGCGGCTTAGGAATGGCACGAGAGATGTAGAGACAGAAGTGCTCCATAGAGAGGTAATTATCTGCTGAAACTTTCTTGAAAGAAAATTCACGGCGTTTTGGGGGTCGGTTGCCAAGGAGCCGGATTTGTAATCTGCTTTACGGGAACCTCCTATCCCTGCTTTTTGCCGTAACCGATAGAATCAGCATGGTCGCTACGTGAGACCGCGATTGGTCAGGGGTTCCGCCTAGAGCGGTTCGCATATTGGTCCTGGTGCGGTGTAGTGGCGTACCTTTTGCATAGAGAAAAGTAGTAACAAAAATTAGCCAGTTTGACAGCGACCGCCTTGTCGCGGTTACCTAGGTGGGATTGGGAGTCAGAGCAACATCCAGCGTTGTTGTTCACCGTCCGTTCTACCTGTTGTAAAAGAGACACGAACCGAATTCGGAGTTGCCCGCTCTATTTGGATCGGAAACAACCTGGGGTATTTGAGATTAAAAAATATGTACGAAAGATTTACCGACCGCGCTCGTAAGGTCATGCAATTGGCCAACCAAGAAGCACAGCGGTTCAACCACGAATACATCGGCACCGAACACATCCTGCTAGGGCTGGTCAAAGAAGGCAGTGGTGTCGCAGCCAACGTCTTGAAAAACCTCGAAGTCGATCTGCGAAAGATTCGACTTGAAGTCGAGAAGCTTGTTCAGAGTGGTCCCGAAATGGTGACCGTCGGCAAGTTGCCTCAAACACCACGAGCCAAAAAAGTCATCGAGTATTCGATGGAAGAAGCTCGCAATCTAAATCACAGCTACGTCGGCACCGAGCACATCCTGCTAGGTCTGCTGCGTGAGCAAGAAGGCGTCGCAGCCCAAGTGTTGATGAACCTTGGCTTGAAACTGGAAGACGTTCGCGAAGAAGTCTTGAATCTACTGGGCCATGGCCTGGAGGGTGCCGAAGTTGGCGAGCGTGGCGGACGTGGCGAAGGCGACTCGGGTGGCGGATCGTCCAGCAAGAGCGGCAAAAGCAAAACTCCTGCCTTGGATAGTTTCGGTCGCGACTTGACCGAGTTGGCCAAGAACGGCGAACTGGATCCAGTCATCGGACGTGCCCGCGAAATTGAACGTGCCATCCAAATTCTTTGCCGTCGTACCAAGAACAACCCCGTCCTGTTGGGCGAAGCGGGCGTTGGTAAGACAGCGATCGTCGAAGGCTTTGCACAAAAATGCATCTCCGGCGAAGTCCCAGAGATTCTCTGTGACAAGCGTATCGTTGTGTTGGACTTGGCCATGATGGTTGCCGGTACCAAGTACCGAGGTCAGTTCGAGGAACGCATCAAAGCGGTCATGACCGAAGTGCGCCGTGTGAAGAACACGATTCTGTTTATCGACGAATTACACACTTTGGTGGGTGCCGGTGGTGCCGAAGGCGCAATCGACGCAGCCAACGTTCTCAAACCAGCACTCGCACGTGGCGAAATCCAGTGCATCGGTGCAACGACGTTGGACGAGTACCGCAAGTACATCGAAAAAGACAACGCTCTGGCACGTCGATTCCAAGAAATCATTGTCGAACCGACCAACAAAGACGAAACGGTCGAGATCCTCAAAGGCCTGCGTGGTCGCTACGAAGAGCATCACCGCGTTCAGTTCACAGATGACGCTGTGGTCGCCGCGGTCGAAATGAGCGAGCGTTACATCACCGCCCGTTGCCTACCAGATAAAGCGATCGACGTGATCGACGAAGCCGGTGCACGTGTGCGTCTTCGCACGATGACACGTCCACCAGACTTGAAAGAGATCGACGAAGAAGTCGAAAAGCTGAACAAAGAAAAAGAAGACGCGGTTGCAAACCAAGACTTCGAAAAAGCAGCCAACCTGCGTGATCAAGCCGAGAAGCTTCGCAAGAAGAAAGACCAGATCACTCAAGATTGGCGTGAAAAAAGTCAGCAGACCGATGGCGTCGTCGACGAAGAAGTGATTGCCGAAGTCGTCAGTAAAATGACAGGCATTCCGCTAACACGTCTGTCGACCGAAGACTCTCTGCGTTTGATGCAGATGGAAGAAGAGTTGCACAAACGCGTCGTCAGCCAAGAAGCTGCCGTTACCGCGATCGCCAAAGCAGTTCGACGTAGCCGTAGTGGTTTGAAAGATCCAAAGCGTCCAACCGGATCGTTTATCTTTGCTGGTCCAACCGGTGTTGGTAAAACGTTGTTGGCCAAAGCATTGGCCGAATACATGTTCGGTGACGCTGATGCACTGGTTCATATCGATATGAGCGAGTACATGGAGAAGCACAACGTCAGTCGTCTGATCGGTGCCCCTCCTGGATTCGTCGGATACGAAGAAGGCGGTCAGTTGACCGAAAAGATTCGTCGTCGTCCTTACGCGGTTGTGCTGTTTGACGAAATCGAAAAAGCTCACCCCGACGTCTTCAACATGATGCTGCAAGTCATGGAAGAAGGTCGTTTGACTGACTCGTTCGGACGCAACGTTGATTTCCGCAACACGATCTTGATCATGACCACCAATGCTGGTGCCGAAGCGATCAAGAACGAAGCGTCGTTCGGTTTCACGCGGCCAGATGGCGACGCCAGCTACGCATCAATGAAATCTCGAGTCATGGATCAGATCGAACGTCACTTCCGTCCTGAGTTCTTGAACCGTTTGGATGACACGATTATCTTCCGTCACTTGACGACGAAAGACTTGAAAACGGTCATCGATTACGAACTGTCCAAGGTTCGCGAACGATTGATGGATCGTGGTTTAGCGATCGAGTTGACCGAAGACGCGAAAGAGTTCTTGGTCAAGAAAGGTAGCAACCTGGACTACGGTGCTCGCCCACTGCGTCGTGCGATCGAGCAACGAATCGAAGATCCGTTGAGCGAAGAATTGCTCCAAGGCGCCTTTGAAGGCAAGGACACGATCCTGGTCGACGTCTTCAAAGACAGCGATGGCAAAATCACGCGTCTGGATTTCAAAGGCGAAACACGCGGCTTGCCGGAGCCACCCGCCGAACCAGTCAGTGCTGGCGTAGGCGAAAGCGACGGCGACAAAGAAGAGAAAGACGCCTAGTCGGCTTTCAGTTCAATAAACAACAAAAAGCAGGTCCATTCGGGCCTGCTTTTTTCGTGGTGCTGCTGAAGTCTTGGTTGCAAAAACAGTAACCTGAATCCGAAAATCGGGATCAGTACTTCGCCGCATCCAATGAAACGCTCACAAGTTCTTTATCGTTACGGGCGAATAGTTGTTTGTTGGCGTACGCGGGATGGGACCATACAACATCGCGACCAAAACACTCGCCAGTAGCGTCCAGCACGTGAAAACGACCGCGTTCGGAATATTGTTTGGAATCGATGTCGGCCAGAATCAGATCACCTTTTTCGTTGAACAGAAAGAACTTGTTTCCCGACTTGGTAATGAACGCCGTTCCATGGTTTGCTCGCCGTGTGCCTCCCGTCGTTGGCTCCCATGATTTCCACAATCGATCACCGCTCTTGGCATCCGCCGCAACCATGAAACCAACTTGGCAATCCGTCCCGTAGATCACACCGTCGACCAACAGTGGGGTCGAGTTGGCACAGTAGACTGCGTTCTTTGGATTCCCCACCCAAACTTCTTCGACAGCGGGTTTGTCGGCGGCTAAACGCAACATCACTGATGTACTGCCGATCCCACTGACATAAAGTAAATCGCCGTCACGTTGTGGACGCGCGATCGACATTCCGTACTGCGGTTTCAAGGCTTCTTGCCAGTATTGTGTGCCGTCGGTTGGATTCAAGCTGTGCAGACTCTCGGGATGCCAAATCAACAATTGCTCCACACCGCCAGCTTGAATGATGCTTGGCGGACAATAGCCCGCGTCGGGAGCCGAAAGGGCTTTCCATTTTTCTTTGCCTGTCTTTTTGTCAAACGCAACCACCGTTTGACCGTCACCGCCGACCATGCAGATCAAGTGATCACCGTGCACCAACGGATGAGCACAGTGGCCCCAGATCGGAACGGGAGCTTTAAAGTCATTTTTGAAACTACGCTGCCACACGACCTCGCCGGTCGCCGCAACAAAGCAAATCAAGTCTCCTTCGCTACCAAGCGTATAAACATGCTGACCGTCTACTGTTGGTGTGCATCGTGGGCCCGCTGGATACGAAATGCTGTACTTGCAATCGTATTCGTGTTTCCAGATTTCTTTTCCCGTCGCGGCTTCAAAACACAGCACGCGTTCCTTGCCGGTTAATTCGGCCCGTTTACCTGGATTGTTAAACGACTCGCCACCTGTTTTTTCATAGTCGGTAACAAACACTCGCCCGTCGGCCACCGCTGGTCCCGAGTAGCCGCTTTGAATGGGCACTCGCCAATTGACTTTCAAGCCGTCGGCGGGGATCGATTCGATCAAACCGGTTTCTTGAAGCACACCATCACGCGTCGGTCCCATCCACTGGGGCCAATCGTCAGCGACGGAGAATGACGAGGTGAAAAGCCCGATCACACAGGCAAAAAAAACGGATTGACGTTTCATGTTGGCGAAATCCAAATAGAAAAGGAAGCAAGAGTTCACATTGTCACCAAGGCTGAACACTTTCGCAATTACCGCAATGTCCTTCGCGCCGAAAACCCGTCCGCTATTCTGGTCAGTCCAAACAAATCAAACATCCAAACCAATCAGCCAAATAGCTCGCCATGGAAAGTTACAAACGCGAATTCATCGATTTCATGATGGACGTCGGCGTACTGACGTTCGGCGATTTCACCACCAAGAGTGGTCGCAAAACGCCGTATTTCGTCAACACGGGGCTCTATCGGACCGGATCTCAACTTCGCCGACTCGGCGAATTTTATGCCAATGCAATCAC
>CAZZDZ010000320.1:0-7455 GCA_964652675.1 uncultured Pirellulaceae bacterium | reverse complement strand
AAGCGAGGGCTCGAACGGCTAAAGCCTGGACTCCAACGGTCACTGGCGGGCTAAGGCTTCTGTTTTCAACTCCTTCAACGCTCTTAGCCACAGCATGCGGATAGCCGATTCGCTTCTGGCCATCTTCTCCGCGATCTCGGCATGCGACAGTCCCCGCAGGTTTCGCATCACGATCACTTCTCGATAATCGTCCGGCAAAGATTCAAGTGCATCGGCGATGATGGTTTGTTGCTCGCGATGGCTGGCGACCGTGCTGGGACTGTCCGCGTCGGCTGCCAACATGTGGTCCAAAAGAACCGACGACTGGTCGATCGAACGTTGCAGCGAAAGTTCTCTGCCCGGATCACGCATCTGTGTTCCTTCGTACTTTCGAACCTCGCGCCCAATCACTCGGCCAAGAATCGTGCGCAGCCATGCAATCCGCTCAGCCGAAGTGTTTCCCTCGAATGCGGATTCGGATTTCCAGGCTTCCAGCAATGTTTGCTGCAGAATATCTGACGCATCGAACTTGCGATTCCAACGACCGTCAAGTTGCAGTCTTGCCATCAATCGCAACCAGCCGTGGTACTTGGCAAGGTAGTCGGATCGATCGTCGCGGTCGGTTTCTAAAGACTGGTTCATGCAACGACTGGTTCTACCGAGTTTGAATTTTCGCGACGACGCCGAAACCATCGAAACACCGGCTTTGTCAAAAATGCTAACAGCCAGAAGACTGCGATCACAACGCCGCCTACCCAAACGCCTGCCCACAAAAGCGACAACGATCCTGGATCAAGCCAATCAAAACGCCCACTATCAATCAGGTTCGTCGTGGCGATTTCGGACGCCGCCATCGCTAAGGGAACGCTCAGGGATACAACGGTCAACAAGCCGAGCCGTTTCCAACGTCCTTCCATGCAGTACTTTACGAAAACGGCAATGCAAATCAGGAATGGAAGCAGCGTGATGGCCCCAAACAATTTGCTCAGCCAGGGCGATGTCGAAGCCGCGCTGTACTCGGCTCCCAACGACGAAGGAAGTTGAAACAAAATGTAAGGTAGCGCGACCGCCACCGGCAGCAACAGGAGTTTTTGTAGGCTCCATTGTTTGCGCCGGATCATCGAGAACACGAGCCAAATGGGAAACACGAGTCCGCCCAACACGATCGGGAACAGTTGCGTGATCAGTTCAACCGGTCCGTGACTGAGGCCTTCGATTTCGAACATCGCCATCGCATTGCCGTAATAGTTCCACGGTAGCGGTTCGACCAAACGTGGATCGTCAGCGACCGATTTGAAGGACGCGCCGGTGAGTTTGCGATCATTCGAGCGCGAGACTGCAGGCCGAAACTGTTTGGCAAATGCGTTGTCATTTCCTTGGAAGTCATTTGCGGATGCAGTCGCCACGATCGCCGAAAAACCGCTCCTAAACAAGACTCGAGGCGCGGACGAGGAAGCCGTTTCAGACGAACCGCCACCACACAATAGCCCCGCAAACTCCGTGTCCTGTGGCCAACTCATGTCCCACTGCAATTGAAGTGTCGCTGGGTCGATCAGTTTTAGTCGGCGATTCTGGCCTTGGTTTGTTTCAACGCGAATGAACTGCATTTTTGGTTCAGAACCGGTTTGTGATTCGAACCTGATTTGCTGGATGTGTGATGCCCACGCAGGAGCACTGCGATTGACCTCTTTTCCACTGGCCAATTCGATGGTGACGAACTCCTTCTCATCAAAAAACACGCCTTCGGTTTTGCCATCACCATCAAGATCGTCAACCAAAATCAGTTGTCCGCTGGAGATGCGCCGCACTTCTTTCGCGGTGTCGCTGCTGAAGTCCAGAACGACCAATTCGTCCTGCCTGCCGCTTTTGATCATGATTCCAGCGAATCGTTTTTCTCCATCGGCGATCGCCAAGGGAATTTGCTCCGTTTGGGAGCGTTCGCCGTAGGAGACTTGCGGTTTTGCAAAGCGGCCATCTGCCGACCAAGTGGACACGCGGTTGCCGCTGGCGAGGTCGAAGAAATCAACGTTCAGTTGATACTTGCGTTTTGAATTGCGTCCTTCCCAAGCCGAAACAAAAACGAATCGGTTGTCTTGACCTGACGGAATGATCTCCGACTGCCAGCCAGAAGGAGTCCTGCCGCTGCCTTTGGACAGTGGCGGCAACGTATAGATTGGCTTTCCCGTTTTGCCGTTGATCGCAACCGTAGACGGGTCGCGGGCACTCTGGAAGCCTGGCAACAAAACATCGGCATGCCCATCACCGTTGATGTCTTTGATTCTGGATTCGTAATGTGGTTTGTGGAAGCCGTTTATCACAGAGTTGGTTGGAGCAATATCAAAGTCCCAGATCGCTTCTCCCGTTCCACCGTCGCGGCAAGTCAAACGAAACCGAGCTGGGAGACTGCTGTCGTCGGCGAAATGATGAAACAACAACAAGTCCAACTGACCATCGCCGTTGATGTCATGGCCAACTGTCGTGGCATCGGAAACTTGGATGATCGTTGTTGGCTGCTGCCAGAGCACTTTTCCCTTCGCGCCACTGACAAGGAACAAAACCATATCGTTACCATTGGGGCGCCACTGAGCCAAAAAGTCGTTCGTTCCATCGTTGTCGAAATCGCCGCCGGCTCCGTAAAGAGATTCCACATGTCGCCGGAACTCCCACTCGTACAACCCTTTTCCGTTGGCTCCTGAAACCACTCGACGCAAGGCTTCAGCCTGTGAGGATGGGCGGCTTAGGTAGTGGCCCATCGGCGCGTTGAGCAAGTCTCGCACACCATCACCATCGACGTCGTCAATGAGCGTTAGTTTTGATCCGCCCGAACTTTGCCCGGCCGCTCCGGCAAACTTGATACCGCCCCCGCCCGACTTCAGCGTCACCAATTGACTTGACTTGAACGGTCGACTTCGATCACGTGGTTTGAGCAAAAACAGATCGGCGTGCCCATCACCATCACCGTCTGCCAAAACCGGGTGTTCAAGTTGGTCGCCGATGTAAATCAGCTCGCCAGTTTCAGTTGACATCACGACCGTGCTGTGACGTTCGTAATTCGCAACCATCGATTGGGATGCAATCACCAACCCCTGGCCATCGGAGGCGTGATCGATAAAGAACGGTTTTTCAAACGAGAACTCATTGTGGTCAGCCCGAAATACGGGAACCTCGCTGCTGACGGTTCGCAATCGTTCGCCCGTCACTCCAGACAGGATATCGACGAATATCAAACACTGTGACTTAGCCATTGGCGTGACCACGTAAATGTCAGCGAGCCCGTCGCCGTCTTCATCCGGTCCGATCAGCGCGTATTGAATCTGGCGATCAAGCGATCGGATCTTGGCGCGTTCTGCGGCCTTCCAAATCGGTTTGCCCGTTCCAGCGTCCAGAGCCTGTAGCGATGCCAATCCGGTCGGATGACTATTTTCCAAGTCCGTCCCGTCTGCGATCAAAATTTCCGGAGAACTGTCGCCATTCAGGTTGGCGATCTGCGGCCAGTGCGATTGCGACCCCGGCCACCATTCCAAGTCGTAGTTGGCATCGTACCGCCACAGTTCTTCACCGTTATCCATCGACCGCATCGAAAAACGAGTGATGGACTTGGGTTGGGTTTTCGCATTCGGAACCGGCTTGGCAACCGTACTGACAATCTCGGCCAACAGTAAGCCGCGCATCGGTTTTCCGTTGCTGGACGTCTGCACCACCCGCGGCTGGATCGCTGGAACGAAATCCAGTTCCAACGGTTGGCCGCGATTGAAGCGACCAGGCTCGCCCGTGGCAGCGTCGCAGGAAATGATCTTGTTGCCACACGCCAACAACAACTGTTCGCCAGCGTCGTCTTCGGATTGCGGCACCATGACTCCAGCCGTCGGCGCCAATGCGCCGTTGCCCATCTGTTTGTAAGGCCCGCGACGATACATCCAGCCATTGCCTGGCTGATCGACCGTCTGAAAATGGGAGCCCGAGCCGCGCATCAATTCGATTTGACAAGACGAAGGTTGGTACATCTTTGGGGGAACGTCGAACAGCGTCGTCGCTAGCGAACGTCGCCAGATCCGTTGGCCCGTCTTTCCCGAAACGGCGTCCAGCCAGCGAGTAGGATTGGGTTTGTTTCCCATGGCGAAGCTAAAGAAAAGACAGCCGTAGTCATTGACTTTGTCGCCGTCGATGTCCCCCAGCGAGATCGGCTTGTGGATCGTTCTGGATTGCTCATTCAGAATTCCGGCGTTGTAGTGCCAAAGTAGATCGCCGTCTTTTCCATCAAACGCCAACAGCACGGCGTCACGGCGTGATGCGATCATCACATCCTGTCGTCCATCATCGTTGATATCTGGAAAGCCGGCGGTCACGACAGGGAAAGACTGCTGATTGTGATCGCCTTCTTGGTCATACTGCGGTTGATACTCAGGAATGCTCCAAAAAACAGGTGCCTCCATGTCCGAAACCGAGGCGTTCGTTCCGCCAGCTTTATCGCTTTTGGCTTTTCTTTTCGCTACCAACTTTTTAAAGGCGATTTTACTGATGGCTGCGATAAACTTCTCAGAACGCGCCGTCCACAGTTCCTTGCCGGTTCGGCCATCCATCCGCGTGATGCCCTCTTTGTGAAAGAACAGCAAGTCATCTCGATCGCCCAGCGGCAACACTTGGTGGACTCCTTGAACGGTCCGATCCTCGAACACACTTTCTTCGCAAAGACGCGTCGTCAACTCCCGGTTCATTCCAGCCGCAATGGTCACTTTTTGGCTTTCGCCCATCCGCCCGCCAGCCCACGTTTGCAACGTATGGTCGCCGGCAGCAAACGGCAGCGGTTTTTCGGTGGGAATCGTGAACGTCGGCGAAGCGTTGCCCGATTCGTCAATCAAACGACCAACGATTGGTCCTTCGCCCGACGCGAATTCGACGGTCCCGGTGACGGAATCTTTCCAAGCCATCCACCCCGCCACGCCGACTGCCAATAGCATCACTGCCGCGCTGGCTGCAACGATCGCCGCCGAGACGACTTTTTGATTTTTGCGTTTCCAACGAGTGGCCCGCTCGATCAGGCTTGGCCTGCGTGCTTTGATCGCACGGTCTTCCGCGTACGCTTGAAGATCGTCGGCAAGTTCGTCAGCCGTTTGGTATCGGTCACCCGGATATTTGTCCAGACATCGAAGCAAGATGGTTTCCAGATCACGAGACGCATCGGGCAAAACCGATCGCAACGGTGGCGGTTCCTCGGCGATGACCTGCGCCAAGACCGCCAGCGGCGTATCGGCAACAAACACGCAGCGCCCAGTCAGTAGCTCGAACAGTGTCGCGCCCAGAGAATAGATATCGCTGCGGTGATCGGCGGGGCGACGCGTGGGCGCGGCTTGCTCGGGGCTCATGTAGTTGGGGGTTCCCAGCATCGCGCCTGTCATACTCATTCGCAGGTCGTCGTGTCGCCGAGCCAGCCCAAAGTCGCTCAGCCAAACGTGATCTTGTTCAAGCAGCAAATTCGACGGTTTAACATCGCGGTGGATCACATTCTGGCTGTGAGCGTGAGCCAGCGCTCGGGCGGCCTGCACGCCCCATTTAGCGATGCGTTTGGGGTTTCGGTCAGCGTTTTTTTCAACACTCCACTGCGACAAACTTTGGCCGCCGATCAAACGCATGGCAAGATAATGCGTTCCATCTTGCTGACCGGTCGTGTAAATCGGCACAATGTTCGGGTGTCGTAGCGTCGCGACCAATTCGGCTTCGCGTTCAAAGCGATAGGTGGCCTGTTTGTCAACGACCGTGTATCGCAGAACCTTCAAGGCCACCTGTCGTTTAAGCGAAATTTGATTAGCCAGATAAACAACGCCCATCGCACCGCAGCCAATCGGTTTGACGATTTCAAAATCGCCCACTTTCTGTGTGAGTAAATCGTCTCCCACGCCCAGCCCAGCGACCATATCGATACTGCTAAGGTATTCCGTCAGCGCATCTTTCAGATCCGGATGTTGCTGCAGCAGTTCCTTACGAGTACACGCGCGTCCGTTCTGAATATCCTGCAGGTATTTGTCCAAGATCACAGCAACTTGGGGATCCGGCTGATCCAGCATCGGATCGGCGGCCGATGGTTTCGGAGTTTGATCGGTCATGATGGTGATTGTAGTTGACGATGCGCAGCGGTATCAAAAGCGACTGGCTCCATGGAAACATTGCAAGTCAGGTTTTGGTTCTGTGTCAATTGGGAAAGCTGGACGCGCAAGTTTTGAAGTAAGTTGGAGTCCAGGCTTTAGCCGCCTTGCTATTTCACAAGCAAGTGCCCCGGCGGCTAAAGCCTGGACTCCAACGTCAGTTTGCCCGCCTGAAAGAAAGTGCCAACTAGCGGATTGGCGCAACGCGGATTCTGAAAAAGACTAAAAAAGTTCTTTCGGCTTCAGTGCTTTTCCTGCCCGTTGCTCCTTGCATCTTTCAAAAAAGAGCAGAGCCTTTTGTTTCACAAGCGAGTGCCCGAACGGCTAAAGCCTGGACTCCAACGGGATCGTAGTAGACGCTGGAGTGCAGGCTTTAGCTGCCCTTTTTTCACAAGCGAACACACCTACTGACTTTCGCGGCGAAAATTATGGCTTCCAGGTAAACCGACCGTAGCGGGCTGTTCCTGCGGGCAAGATGGGCAGTTCTTGCCAACCGTTCTTGCTTTCGATCATGATATTGGGGCCTCCCTTTCTTGGGTCGGGAAAGGAACGTGTGACGAAACCATCGGGTGACCAGTTGGGATCGTCGCCACGCGCTGCTTTTCGCTTTCTCTGCCCGTCGCTTCCAACAACCCAGACATGAAAGGTTGCTGCAATCTTTTGATCCCTTTTTGGATTGTGTTTTCCGGTGAAGCGGCTCATGTGGATCATCTCGACGCCTTGCCAATGGGCAATCCATTTTCCATCGGGTGACCACGACGGAACTTTTTGTTCGATGGGCAAATTCAAGCTCTCGTCCTTTTCCGCTGGAACGGGCGAAATGAGTTTTGCATCGCTACCATCAAGATTGCTCAGCCAAACTCGGAAATTACCGCTTCGATTTGAAACAAAAGCAACCTTCTTTCCTTTGGGCGAGACAACGGGCATGGCGTTGCTGAACTTGATCTGTTGTTCATCGCTGAACAGTCGCCGTGACTGCATTGTCTCTGTGTTCATGATCCGCAATTGGCTGGTGGCTGCTGGGTCCTGAGCCGCTTTGCTCTGCTTGGAGTCCATCCATACCACATGCTTTGAATCAGGCAGCCAAGAAGGAATACGATTGCTCCCGCGCTGGGTGAGCTGTTTGTGGTGTTTTCCGTCGGGGTCGCAAAGCCACAGATTCAGGCCTGTGTTGCTGTGTCGCACATACACAATCTGTTTGCCGTCGGGCGACCAAGAAGGCATCATGCAGTCATGCTGTCCGTCGGTGATTCGACGCGCCGAAGAACCATCCTCGTTGACGCGGTAGAGCTGCAGCTTGCTATTCGCCGGAGCGTAACTGACGATGATTTCCCGC
>CAZZDZ010000319.1:0-7544 GCA_964652675.1 uncultured Pirellulaceae bacterium | reverse complement strand
GTTGTCGCGTTTTGGTTTGCCGTGCCGCGGACACGCGTTCGCTCAGGACAAATCAATTTTTGAAGCTTGACGGTTTACTAGCATGCAGCGCCAGCAAGTGAATCCTGTAAATGCCGAGAATTCACTTGCTCGCGCTGCGTGCTGGTATCTCGAACGCAGGCCAGGTTCAAAAAGCACTTTGCCTGCTTTACTGCCAAAGGCGTTTCGTCGATGAATGACTCGATTGAACCTCCACAACGTCGGCTTCGTTCAAAGCTTCAGTTTAGCGTTCGTACTTTTGTAATCGCGGTAACGGCCGCTTCGGTTTTCATCGCAGTGAAACGCGACTGGCTGCGGAGTTTGTTTGAGGACTCGGGGCGCAGTATTCCCGCGGACTTCGATTTTTCTTCCAAGCACGCTCTTTGGAATACACCGGTCGGATCCAGGTCACTTGGCAGTCCCATCGTTGCGGGCGACCGTCTTTTTGTCGGCACCAACAATCGCAGGGGTTTGCTGGAGCGTTGTCCGCCGACCCAAGACATGGGCGTGCTGTTGTGTCTTGATCGCACCACCGGTGACTTGCTCTGGCAAGCCGCTACGCAGCAACATAGCAATCGCCAATTCAGTTATCCATATTTAGGACAACGTGGCGAACCAGTCGTCCAAGAGGATCGAATCTGGTACATCAATAATCGACACGAGTTGGTGTGTTTGGATACCGAGGGGTTCTATGATGGCGAAGACGACGGTTTGCCATGCGAGATCGATAGTAAGTGGGATCGCACGAAAGAAGCTGACGTGGTGTGGCAGTTTGATTTGATCGCGGAACTTGGCATTACACCGAAAGAATACTGCTATGTCGACTGCGGGAATTCGCCGATCTGTTCTGGCGACGTGCTGCTGTGTGTGACTGGGCATTGCCATTTGGGAGCCAGCCTTGATGAGCCGTCTGTCGAAGCACCATGCTTCATTGCTGTCAACAAAAACACGGGAAAACTGATTTGGAGTAACAGTTCGTCAAGCATGGGATCGCGAGACGTGCAAACAGGAACTCCTGTATGCGCCAACTTGGGCGGAGTGACTCAAGCGATTTTTCCTGGCGGCGATGGCTGGCTTTACAGCTTTGACTTGAAAAGCCTAAAGAACGGCAAAACAAACCTGCTTTGGAAATTCGATTGCAATCCAAAGAACGCCAGCTGGGAACTTGACGCCAAAGTCCAACGAATGGCGCTGCTGTGCCAGCCGTTGATCAACGATGGTAAGGTGTACGTTGCGACTGCAAATCGTTCAGGAGTAATGCGAGAAATGACTCCGGCACAAATATGGTGCATAGACCCTACGCGACGTGGCGATGTTAGTGCCGACATTGTGGTCAATCAAGCGGACCTGATGACGCCGATCGGTGACAAACTGCCCAGCGCGTGTGATGTCGCAGCAGGGGACGTCATCAAGCCGAATCCGAATTCTGCTGCGATTTGGCGATACGACGGCGTCGACAAATCAAACAGCGCAGCGATAGGCTTTGCATCTTGCCGCAACAAATTGTCGATTCGCGATGGGATGCTAGTGGCAGTCGACGACAGCGGATACGTTCACAGCTTGAACGCAAAAACGGGAGAATTGTATTGGACTTACGACATCCTGGACTCAGGTTCTGGTTCGGCCGTTTTCACTGACGACCACATCCTTGTTCCACACCCAGAAGGCCTGACACCGATTGTGTTCTCCAAAGATGCAAACGTTGCGACTGGGAACGTGAACGGAGCCAACACAATCCTTTCGCCGTCAGAAATTAACGCCACGCCCGCGATCGCGGATAACAAGCTGTACGTTTTGACGAATGGGTCTGTGTACGCAATCGGTGACAAGGATCACAAAAAGTAGCCGTTGGGCGAGCGGCGGCTGGAAAACTAGCGGTATCGAACGTCGATTTATTGTGGCCGAATGCTCCGCGGTCGGAGCGTAGAGAACCGACCGCGGAGCGTTCGGCCACATTCGGTCTAGACCGATCCTAGCGCGGTTCTTGTGGCAAGAACGCTCTTTGACGCTATCTGGGTTTGGACAAAAAACTTTTTGAAGATGTTCTAAGGATCGTCTGGGACGATCGTTTATACACTTGCAAGGGCATGAATCCTTTGTGCTAGCAGCAGTCAAACGAATGAACTAGCGGTAGTGAATGAAACACAATAACCACAACGGTGATGCGTTCGGCGAATCATTCGACCGATCGCTCAACGACGCATGGCTTGGCGAAGTCTTTCGGGAGTACGAGCTTCCGTTGATGGGATACGCCACGCACTTGTTGGGCGATGTCGATCGCGCTAGAGATGTGGTTCAAGACACGTTTGTTCGATTGTGCAAGCAGCCGCGAGAGCAAGTCGCCGATTGTGTGCGTCCCTGGTTGTACCGGGTTTGTCGCAACCGAGCGTTGGATATCTTGAAAAAGGAAAACCGAATGAAAACGTTGGACGATGCAACCGCATCCAAAACAGTCGGTCGCGAAGCGGCTCCTGACGCCGCAATGCAATCACGCGAAAGCTGCGCGACGGCAAACCGGCTGATCGCAGACCTACCGTCAAGGACGCAAGAAATCATTCGGCTGAAAGTACAAGGCGGCTTGAGCTATCGAGAGATTAGCGATCTGACGGGATTGAGCGTCAGCAACGTGGGGTACTTGTTGAGCACCGGTTTGAAATCCGTTCGCGCTCGGTTGGCAGCAATCGATTGACCCACCTGCCGCGTTTTTAGCCCCGCCTCTACAGAAGACAAAATATTTTAGGAAGTTAGTTTCGATGACCACACCATCTGAGAACGAATTGTTGCACGCCAAAGCAACCGCGTTTGTATTCGGCGAACTGTCAAACGATGACGCAATCGCGTTTATGAAAGACATGGATGCGTCGCCAGATTTACAGGCTACCGTTGCATCGATTCGCCAAACGGTCAAGACGCTTCAATCGCAGTTCGCGTCAGAGGCTGCAGCCTTGGGAGGGGCAGGCTTGGGTGCGGCAGATCAAATCCGCGCAGATCAAATCCGCGCCATGGTCGCATCAAACGGGGCAGAATCGACCGTCGAACCGCCACCGGTTGAACGTCAAGCAAACATTGAAAATCAGGGAAGCACGACACAGCCGCGCTCGCTTAACGACAGCCAACAAAGTAGCCGCAAGCCCTGGATCGCACTGGCGCTCGGTGCTTGTGTGTTGTTGGTTGGAGCTTTGGTCTGGCCGGCATTGAAAAATAAAACGAGTGTCGCGCAACACGACTACGCCTCGCAGATAGCTGCGTTCCAAGCAGAGAATCGCAAACTAGTACAACAAAGGAAAGCGATAGAAGCATCGTTGGCAACGTTGCAAACGAGCCGACCGAGCGTGGAAGGCAAAGATGCGGGGCGCCCGGAACCGCCAGAACAGACGGAAACGCAGCATCACACGACCGCACCAGAGCAGGAGGTCGCGCCGGAGCGAATGACCAAGTCGTTGCAGGCGATGAGCGTTCCGCCGGAGTTACCGGAGTCACCACCACTCGCGAGCAGAACGATCGACGAAAAGTCGATGGAGACAGAGCCTGACTCTCATTCTGTGGCAGCGCCAATGGCCACGAAAGCCGCTTCGCAGGAGAAGGAAGTCAAGAAAGCTCCGCGCAAAAGACAAGGTCGAGGCGTCATGTTCGACGATATGAACATGATGGGAGGTGACAGCATGGTGGACATGGAAATGGGCATGCGCGGGAGTGACGAAATGAGTATGGAAATGGACACGATGGGCTTGATGAGCACGGACGCAAGTGCAGCGGATCCGTTTGGCGGTGGCATGGGTGCTGGCGGTGGTCGTGCATACGCCGGCGGAAGTGTTGCGATTGGCACTGACAACATGCAGAGCAATCTTTTTGGGGATTCGGTCGCATTCGGCCTTGGCATTCCACCGTTGCAAAACGAAGAGCAGGCGTCGGGCGATCTCTTTGCTGTTATCAACGACAATCCGTTCAACCATTCCAGCGATTCGCCTTTGTCGACTTTCTCGATCGACGTCGACACCGCGTCGTATTCCAAGCTGCGGATGTATCTAACGCAACACAACAGACTGCCTCAGCCTGACTCGGTTCGTATCGAAGAAATGCTGAACTACTTTGACTACGACTACGCTCCGCCAACCGACGAACACCCATTCGCAGCCGCGATGCAAATCGCGTCGTGTCCTTGGAATGCCAAGAATCGGCTGGCTCGAATCGGCATCAAGGGAAAGTCGATTGAGCATGATCGACCCAGTAGCAACTTGGTGTTTTTATTGGACGTCTCTGGTTCGATGGACAGCCCCAACAAGTTGCCATTGGTGATCGATGGCATGAAGAAACTTGTCAATCAACTGACCGAAAACGACTCGGTCGCGATCGTGGTTTACGCGGGGGCTGCTGGCCTGGTTCTGGATTCGACTACGGGCGACAAAAAGAAAACGATCATCGAATCACTCGATCGCCTAAAAGCAGGCGGTTCGACTGCGGGTGCCGAAGGAATCCAGGGAGCTTACAGTGTGGCTCGCGACCATTTTATCGTCGGTGGAACGAACCGAGTCATCTTGTGTTCTGATGGTGATTTTAACGTAGGTGTCACGGGAACCGACGAATTAGTCAAAATCGTTGCCGACAATGCCAAGGGCAACATTTTCTTGTCGGTGCTCGGTTACGGAATCGGCAATCATAACGACGCGATGATGGAACAGATCAGTAACAAAGGAAACGGAAACTATGCCTTTATCGACACGGCATCCGAGAGTGAAAAAGTGTTGGTTGATCAGATGCAAGGCACACTGGTGACGATCGCCAAGGATGTCAAAATCCAAGTAGAGTTCAACCCAGCCGAAGTCGATTCGTATCGCTTGATTGGATACGAAAATCGTGTGATGGCGGCCAAGGATTTTGCGAACGACAAAAAGGACGCGGGCGAGATCGGTGCGGGGCACACCGTGACCGCCTTGTACGAACTGGTGCCAGCACAAAAAGACGACGACAAGACAACCGGGCCAGCACTTCACGATTCAGTGCCACTGAGATATCAGTCGAAAGCCCGATTGAACGAAGAAGCCAAAAGTGGCGAACTGCTGACTTTGAATTTGCGGTACAAGCAACCAACTGGCGACAAGAGTACGCTGCTGACGTTCCCGATTAAAGATAGCGGCCAATCTTTCAGTCAAGCTGACCAGGATTTTCAGTTTGCGGCATCGGTCGCGGCCTTCGGGATGTTACTTCGCAATTCCAAGCACAAGGGTGACGCGAATTATGATTCGGTCGAAGAACTGGCGACCGCAGGCGCTCAGGGCGACAAGACAGGTTATCGGGCGGAGTTTGTCGACTTAGTCAAACGGGCAAAGCAGTTGTCTGGAACCAAGTAGCCGCGTCGATCTCGACGACGATTCGCATCCGTTCTCAAAAGAACTTACACAGAACGCCAGCGACTTTGGGTTTAGCACTTTTTGAAACGGGGCATGCGTTCGCAATACCAGCACGCAGCGCCAGCAAGTGAATCTCCTGTAAATGCCGAGGATTCACTTGCTGGCGCTGCGTGCTAGTAAACCCTCTAGCTTCTAAAAGTGATTTGCCCTGCCAGCGACTTTGGTTGCTGGAATTGGTGCGGATCACTAGCTATCCTTGGGGCATGAAAAATCCCACCTACCGCACTGCTGCGGCCGCCCTCCTTTTAATCTGCCTCCCTTCCTCCTTACTCTTCGCGGACAAACCGACCAATGTGGTTTTGATTTTGTCGGACGACCAGTCTTGGACCGATTACGGATTCATGGGTCATCCCGATATCAAGACCCCGCACTTGGACAAACTTGCCAAACAGAGCGTTGTCTTTCGTCGTGGTTACGTTCCCACTGCGCTTTGTCGGCCTTCGCTAGTGACGTTGCTAACAGGTCACTACGCATCGACACATGGTGTTACCGGAAACGATCCTTCGCCAAAGTATGCTGCCAAGGGAACGGATCTATACAAGCAGCGATGTGGCAAACTGATCTCGTACCTGGACAAGTTTGAGACGGTTCCCGAAGCAGTCGGCAAACTTGGTTACCTGAGTCACCAAAGCGGAAAACTGTGGGAAGGCAGCTACCAGAATTGTGGCTTCACGCACGGAATGACACGTGGTTTTCCCAAAAAGGGTGGCCGACACGGCGACGATGGTTTGAAAATCGGTCGTGAAGGAATGCAGCCAATCGACGACTTTTTGGATCTCGCCAAAAGCGAAGACAAACCATTTTTCATTTGGTACGCACCGTTTTTGCCCCACACGCCGCACAATCCGCCGAAGCGATTGCTGGACAAGTACAAAACAGATGATCGCCCGGTAACCGTCGCCAAATACTATGCGATGTGTGATTGGTTCGATGAGACTTGCGGTCATCTGCTGGAAAGTTTGGACACAAAGGGACTTAGCGAGAACACGTTGGTTGTCTACGTGACCGACAACGGCTGGATCCAAAACCCAGAAAAGAACGGTTATGCCCCACGCTCCAAACAAACTCCCTACGAAGGCGGCGTGCGGACTCCGATCATGTTCCGAATGCCTGGCAAGATCCAACCAGCTGACCGACCGGAGTTGGTCAGCAGTATCGACATTGTGCCAACCATGTTGGCGGCCGCTGGAGCGCCGATCCCTGCAGATTTACCGGGACTAAATTTGATGCCAAATTTGACTACCGGCAAATCAATCGAGCGTGACACGATCTACGGCGAGAGCTTTGCGCACGACATCGCCGATATCGAAAACCCCGAAGCATCGTTGTTGTTTCGCTGGGCGATCGAAGGCAAATACAAGTTATTGTTAACGTACGACGGAGAAGTCAATCGATACAAAACAACGCATCCTCGAGAAGAAAAGCGACCGCAGCTATTTGACTTGATCGCCGATCCCGCTGAGACCAAAAATATCGCCGCACAGAATCCGGATGTAGTTAAGCGTTTGGCTGGCAAGATCGATGGTTGGTACCCAACGAAAGAACGAAAAGTCTTGACGGTGTTTCAGTGAAATCGATTGCCAAAGTTTTGGCAAATAACCTGACTACTTAAACGCTCGTGAGACACGTAGCGAAAGTTGTCAAGACTCTCGGCACACGGAATAGGACCGAAAGTCTTGACGACTTCCGCTACAGGTAGATTTTCATCTGCCGCTCGCCTAAAGAAACAAAAAAAACGGCACCCCACTGCATGGGATGCCGTCTTTGAATTTGACTCAAGCGAAGTAGTGCGTTTCTACTCAGCAGCTTTTTTCATTTTGCTGCCAGCTTTTTCCGCACCTTCTTTCATGGCCGCAGCACCATCTTTGGCCATGTCGCCAGCTTTTTCTGCACCTTCTTTCATGGCCGCAGCGCCGTCTTTAGCCATGTCGCCAACTTTTCCGGCACCGTCTTTGGCCATGTCGCCAACTTTTTCGACGCCTTCTTTGGCCATGTCACCTACTTTTTCAACGCCGTCTTTGGCCATGTCGCCAACTTTTTCAACGCCTTCTTTGGCTGCATCACCAACAGCACTAGCTGCGTCGCCCGCAGCGTTCTTTGTTGCGTTAGCCGCGTCTT
>CAZZDZ010000318.1:6117-7576 GCA_964652675.1 uncultured Pirellulaceae bacterium | reverse complement strand
GGGATTTTCGTAGGGGCCAAATCACTTGTGAAAAACTTGAACAAACCTGCAGTGAAAAACAAAGGGGCGACGATGTTGGTCAAGCTAACTATCGACGTCATCGCGCCTTGAATTTTCCCTTGCTCGTCATCATTCACCGTCGAAGTCACCAAGCTCTGAATCGCTGGCCCCGCGACACCGCCTAGCGAGCCAAACACGATGATGTAGTACATCATCCAGCCCTCGGTAGCCAAGCCGTAGCACAAGAAAGAGACCGCTGTTAAGAGCGTTGCGTACAAAATGGTCTTGCGTTCGCCAAACCGTTTGATGACAGGCCTAACCATGCCGCCTTGGACGATGATTGCCATGATGCCAACCAATCCAAGTGCTATGCCGTTGGTCCCGATGTCCCAACCGAATCGGTATTCCGTACTTAGAACCCAGACGTTTTCTAATCCACGCTGGGCAAGCGCTTTGCAAACAAACACGACGGCGATGCCAGCGACAAACGGGTACGCCCGCAGGTTCTTGATCGAATTAAATGGGCCCGAGTTTGCCAAAGTAAACGCGCTGCGTTTTTCGGGCGGTAGCGATTCGGGAAGCACAAAGAATCCGTACAACCAATTAACCAGCGCCAGCCCAGCGGCGACAAAGAAAGGAAGCCGCAAACTGTAATCACCAAGGAAACCACCCAATGCCGGGCCAATCGTAAAGCCCAGCCCAAACATCATCCCGACAAAACCAAAATTCCTGGCTCGAGTGTCATCGTTGCTAACATCCGCAATGTACGCGTTGGCAGTCGAGAAGCTTGCCCCCATGATGCCGGCGAGCATTCGACCCACGAACAACCACATGATGCTGTTGGCAAATCCTTGAATCAAAAAGTCGATTCCAAGCCCGAACAACGAACCAAGGATAATCGGACGACGCCCAAATCGATCCGACAGTGCCCCCACAATCGGGGCGAACACAAACTGCATCAAAGCATAAACCGCAGCGATCAATCCGTAGTACCAAGCGGCGATCGAAACCGCCTCTTTACCAACTGGATTCAATTCGGCATCCTCTTTTGAATCGGCATCCACCAGAGGAACGTCGACCAATGCGGCGTCGGTGATAGGCGAGTCTTGTATCTCAGGCAAAGCGGCCGCAGCGGCGTTTGCTTTTGGATCGACTTCGTTGGCCGCGACAAGCGTTTGGACTAGTTTCGGAAGAACCGGGATGATGATCCCAATGCCCAAGATATCAATGAAGATCGTCAGCAGGATGAACGTGATCGCAGCTTTACGAGGCGGTCGTTTTCCCGATGGCTCGTCTGGCGGTTGGGGGAGATCGGCGTCAGACATTCAACCTTCGCGGTTCAGTACGGTAGGACTCAGGAAGCGGTATCGACGGGCGCGAAGTCGCAAAGCTCAAGAGTTTAGCTACAACGCATTGCCGAGAGTAGCGGGCGGTCAGACCGAAGGTGAAAAACGTTTAA
>CAZZDZ010000318.1:0-6017 GCA_964652675.1 uncultured Pirellulaceae bacterium | reverse complement strand
TACAACGCATTGCCGAGAGTAGCGGGCGGTCAGACCGAAGGTGAAAAACGTTTAAAGCCACCATGCATTCTTGCTTGCGGATTGCAAAAAGCGGCAATAACACAAGCCTTACACGCCTCTGCGAAGAGCCTGTGCGTTTTAATTTCCCGCAAATCCACCGACCCGCTGTGAACACCTAACTCAGTTGAACCAACCGGCGACCTCTTTCAAGCCGCTTAATGGATCGTCAAGCGGCCAATACTCCAAGCCGACGTACCCGTCGTAGTTGGTCTGTTGGATTGCCTCGAAAATCTGCGGATAGTGCAGCTCGCCGCGCGTGAGTTCGTTTCGGCCTGGGTTTCCAGCGGCGTGAAAGTGGGCGATCTTGTCAATGTTGGCAGTGATGTTGGCGATCAACTGGCCTTCACTGATCTGCTGATGATAGATGTCGAACACGACTTTTACATTTTCACTGCCGACTTGATCGATAATCTCAAACGCTTCGTCCGAGCGAACCAAATAGTAGCCCGCATGATCGATCAGTTCGTTCAACGGTTCGATCACGAGTGTGACACCGCTGTTTTCCAAAATCGATGCAGCCTCTTTGAGTCCTTCGACCAAGCAATCATGTTGTTGCCCACGCGGGACACCCGGGCGGAAATCACCGACTTGAGAAATCAGTGTTTTGCAGTTTAGCTTTTGTGCCGCTTCGATCGACTCGCACAAACCGGCCAAGTAGTCGTCGCGAGTTTGCGGATCAACCAGACTGATAAACTTGGTGCAACAGGCGCTAAGCTGCATGTTGTTTGAACGACTGGCTGATTCGATTTCTGCGACGTCTTTGTCCCACCAGCCCCAGAATTCGAACGCGTTGATCCCCGCGTCCGCAACAACTTTCATGGCGTCTGCTGGGGCAAGGTCACCCAAAACGGCGTCGATACAAACGGATGGTCGGAGCATTTTTCGTTCCGTGATATGAACAGGGCAAAGATCAGGTTATCGTCAAGAATATAGAGAAAGCAGTGCTTCATCAGACAGATGGCGTCCAAAGAAGTGGATATCGCGTAACCCGTTGATAGAAAACGCCTGGAATTTGGATGAAAACTGGACTTGGGCCGACCACTGATTCATGATGGATTCACCGTTGAATCAAGCTCTTAGCCGTTTTTACATCCAGATAGAGACTCCTATGCGAATATCGTTGTCCAGCAAGTGGTTGGTTATTGTTTTGTCGTTGGTCTTGGTCGGTCCCGTTGCGGGTGTTCGTGGAGATGAGGAATCGAAATCATCCAGCGATGCGAAAGCGAAAGAGGATAAGCCAAAGGTCACCAAACTGAGCGGCGTGTTCGAGTCCTTGTCGGCGAGCGAAATTAAAGCGGATACCGAACATCTTTCGGGGCTGGAGATCAAACGAGTTTTGCCACACGGCACGAAAGTCACCAAGGGGCAAAATGTTGTTTGGTTTGAAACCGAAGACATCGACAAGCAAATCAAGAGCGCCGAGATCGATTTTCGATTGTCCAAACTGACTCTTCAAGAAGACAATTTCGGCTATCAACAATTCTTGAAAACTCAGGCGTTGGACAAAGCTGCAGCAGAATTGAGTCGCAAACAAGCACAACAAGCGTTTGACAATTTCGTCCAGGTTGACCGTGAGCGTCAGATCAAATCTGCGATGCAAAACTTGAAGTCATCTCAGGCGTCACTGGATAATTCCATGGAAGAACTGAAGCAACTGGAGCAAATGTATAAAGAGGACGACCTGACCGAAGAATCGGAAGAAATCGTTTTGAAGCGAGCAAAGCAATCGGTCGAGTACGCCGAGTTTCGGCTTGAAGGATCAAAGATCAGCACCCAGCGGACGTTGAAACAGTCGATCCCGCGAATGGAACTACAACAGAAAGCAACGTTAGAACGGGCACAGATGGCCTACCAAAAATCCATCCACGATTTAGAAGTCGCTCGGCAACGTCGCGATTTGGAAATGGGGCGAAAGAAAATCAAGTTCGCAGAAGAAGAAAAGAAACTGAAGGAACTTCAAGCGGAGAGAAAAAAAGTTGTGCTTCAAGCACCCGGCGCGGGGCTGGTTTTTCACGGCAAGCTGACCCGAGGCAAACTTTCCGACAAACCAAGCAGCGTCAAAGACGGAGCAAAAGTAACCGCAGATCAAGTGATCGCCACCGTGGTGGATGCCGATCGATTGCAAGTCAGAATCGATTTGGCGGAGAAAGATCTGTTGGTCGCCAAAGTGGGAGCCAAGTGTGTGATCGTTCCCACCGCGTTTGCAGATACCAAAATCAACGCCAAAGTAAAATCGGTTTCCAAAGTTCCGTATGTTGGCGGAAAGTACGACTGCGTGGTGTCGTTTCGCAAATCCAAGGACCAACCCGCGATCTTGCCATCGATGGGTTGTTCAGTCCAATTTGAACAAGCGGGCGACGCAAAGAAGGACCTGCCAAAAGACGCGCCCAAGAAAGAGGCAAAAAAGAACGCGAAAAAGAAAGACGACAAGTAGTGTGATGTCCCGCAACGAAGGGACTTAGGATTTAGTGGCGAGACTGCCCTCGCTGACTCACTGTGGAAAATAAACCATGCTACGTTTGCATTTATTGCTCGTTCTTTCGCTCGCTATGACCGCGCGTTTGCCCGCGCAAGAAGCGCCCACGAAAAAGGCTCCTGAAAATCAAGACGATCGCGGAATCTTGGACGATGCTTACGATTTTGACCAGCCACCGGTTTTGCCCGACGTCAAAGCCGCCAGCGAATCGGAGATTCGTGGTGCGATCTACAAAGGCGTGCAGTTCTTGATCGAAGATCAAAACAAAAATGGGTCTTGGGGTTCGCCAACCAAGACCAAGGGATTGAACATTTACGCGCCGGTACCGGGGGCTCATCACGCGTTTCGTGCCGCGACAACTTCGCTTTGCATTTCCGCGTTGATCGAAGTTGCATCCGACGACGCTGACGCGATCAAGGCACTTGATCGGTCGGAGGCATGGTTGATGGAACACTTAACCAGTTTGCGACGTGCGGCCGGGGATGCGATTTACAACGTGTGGGGGCACGGCTATTCGATCCAAGCGTTGGTGCGAATGCATGGTCGCCACAAAGAGAACCCCGAAAAACAAAAGAAGATCGTTGGATTGATTCGCATGCAATTCGACATGTTGACGCGTTACGAATCGGTTGACGGTGGCTGGGGTTACTATGATTTTCGTTATCAAGCCAACCAGCCGACATCCGATTCGATCAGCTTTGTCAACGGTGCCATTTTGGTCGCGTTGGCGGAGGCAAAAGCAATCGGGGTCCAACCGCCCGAGCGAATTGTCAAACGAGCGATCGCGGCCACGAATCGGCAGCAGAAACCAGACTACAGCTATCTGTACGGCGAGTATTTAAAGAACAGTCCGATGCGTGGAATCAATCGCCCTGGCGGCAGTTTGGGACGCACACAATGTTGCAATGTCGCGTTGAGAATGTGGGGCGACGACAAGATCACTGACAATGTCATCAAGAATTGGCTATACCGTTTGTACGTTCGAAATGGCTGGCTGGACATCGGTCGCAAACGCCCAGTGCCACACGAGTCGTGGATGCAAGTCGCCGGGTACTTTTACTATTTCGGTCACTACTACGGCGGGTTGTGTTTGGAGCAGTTGCCCGAAAAACAGCAAGCACCTTATCAAGCGATGTTGGCGAAACTGATGCTTGATCGGCAGGAAAAAAACGGCAGTTGGTGGGACTATCCGCTGTACGATTACCATCGACCCTACGGGACGGGGTTTGCACTGATGACGTTGAATCGATGCTTGCCAAAGTAACGACCGGCCCCGATCAGCTTATGATCTAGCCGACTTTCCATGTCTGCTGTTTACTCACGTACAGAGCATCCATATCAATTTGACGTCCCCAATCGTCTGCTTGATCCATTCATCGTACTTGTCTTGTGGAAAATCCTTGGCTTGCCCCCATTCGCCATGATATTGCTCGTATCGGAAGGTGGGCTCTTCTAAGTACTTCTTTGTGCCGTCGTCGCGAATGGAGTACGGCCCGAAATCTGCTTCGGGCTGAATGTTATTCAACCAAATGGTTTCCAAGTTTTCCAGTTTGCCAAGCAAAGCAAATGAGTTGCCGTCGAAGCGACAGGAATTCAGCGTGAGTATTTTCAGGTGTGACAACTGAGACAAATCGGCAAAAACCTCTTCGCTTAACGTGCCGTTACCGAACGTGAAAGATTCTAGTCGCGGCAACTTTGCCAACGGCTTCAAGTTCAGTTGACCGGGCTGTGATGACTGAACACTCGTGTCTGGTTCGATGACAACGACCGAGCGACGCGAGCTGAAGATGCTTAGCGTTTTGAGTTGATTCCATCCAACCAACCGATCCAATTGGCTTCCGTGAAAGTTGCCGTGAAAGTACTCGTTGATTGTGAGTTCTTCGATTTGACTTTTCAACGGAGCAAAGAACGCCAAATCATCATCCTTCAAATTCAGCGTATGGGTCTTCAGAGACTTGACGTGGGGTAGCCTTTTGACTGCATCGACAAAACGGACAAGTACATCTTTGGTCGGCGTCGTCATCTTTCGATCGAGCGTGCGATACAACAATTCCACCGACACAACGTTCGCGGCTACATGATCGCCGACGGATTTTCGTACAGACTCAGGCAGCAAACCGCCAAGCAGTGTGTCTTGGTAGACAACCCGCCCGCCAAGTTCGACAATCTGGGCGACAGCGCGTTGCTGAGTTCTTATCCGGTTGATGAACACAGCGGTAACGACGGCAACGATCGCAGCAGCAATCATCAATGTTCGAATGGAAAACTGCCACCAGCGTCGCGAAACTTTTACGCTGGGCGGAGGTGATTCGCTATTCATGTATCTTGCGTGCCAGCCAATCGGTCGCCCGATCGCTCCACGTACCAATGTTGGAGTTGTCTCGGTCACGGATTCCGTAGCCGTGCCCGCCGTTTTCGTAAACGTGAAGCTCGGCGGGAACTTTGTTCTTTTTCATTGCAGCATAAATGTAGACTGCGCCCAATGATGACGAGTTGTCGTCGTGGGTGTGAACGATAAAAGTCGGCGGAGTCTTGGGAGTGACTTTGATCTCTGGTAACAACGCGTCAGTCTTTGCGGCAAAACACCGCCACGGATAAACCAACATAGCAAAGTTTGGCGTGAACGCCTGTTTGTCGATGTCATCGATTGCTTCGTATGCCCCTTGGGTGGTCGTGATCAACATCGACCCCACTTGTCCGCCAGCAGAAAACGCCAACAAGCCAACTTTGTCCGTTTTCAAATTCCATTTTGCCGCGTTGGCACGCACCCAACGAACGACGCGCTGAGCGTCTTGGAGAGGGCATTTCCATTTAGGTTCTTCTTTGGGCGTGATCTCGCTGGTTCGATAGTTGACCACAAAACAAGTGATCCCAAGATTGTTCATCCAAGCCGCTGCCTCGCTGCCTTCCAAGTCCGTAACGACTCGCCCGAATCCACCGCCAGGCAAAATCACACAAGCCGCACCGTTTGCGTTTTTGGTCGCCGGATAAATATCGATACTGGGTCGACGAATTTTCTCGATTCGAGTAATCGGTGGACTATCGGTCGGACGCAGTGGAAGCGCGGTGCCGGTGTCACGCGATGTCTCGCCGGGTGCCAAGTCGGGCCAAACGTATTGGCTGCCAGACTTTTTTGGCTGAACTTGAGCGACAGCAGGTCCGATACCGAACAGGCTGACGAAAACAATAAACGGCGCGCTGCAAAACTTGTTCATGCGGATTCCTATTGTCAGTGAAGAGCGCGGCACAGCACTTTCTCTTCAAACAATTTGGTTTCGCTGAATTTTAAATGAAACGAGTTCCGCTTGTCAGAAAATCGTTGCGCAAAAAGTTCCAAGCAAAGAATTAGATGTCGTTTGCGGGAATATAGCAGCAGAAAAAGAGTGCTTCTTGACTTTTGCCGCAATAGAAAGCGAGCCGAAAATCCGATGCGGCTACTGTTTGTTTTGAAACAGGTCGTCTACCAAGCCACGCATTGAAT
>CAZZDZ010000317.1:0-7617 GCA_964652675.1 uncultured Pirellulaceae bacterium | reverse complement strand
CGCCTAGGCTCACCAGCGACCCTCCCGCGACAACGTGTTTTCCAATGGAATGTCAATCGCGCGGGAGGGTGAGGTGTTGATTGCAACAGCATCTTGTCGGTAAAGACAAGGTTCCCACCGGCCAAAATACCATTCGAGCGCCGAATCAACGGTTCGTTCGCTATGTAGAATTCGGCTTAGTTCCGCTACGAAAGAATTTGATTGTCCAAATGAAACCCATCCTCACATTCTCTTGCTTGTTGTTTCTGGTTTGCCCTGGGTTTGCCGACGACAGAAAAACTTCGAGTGCTGAAAAGTCAACGATGGAAAAGAAGACTCGGATTCATCGGCTCGCCACAACGAAGCGGTCTGTCTTCGATGCCTTTTCGTATTTGAATCGCCTACCAGAGAAACCAAATGACGAAGAGACGCCGGAAGAATTCACAAGTCGTATCTTTAGTCGTCTTGCGAATCAGGAGGGCCGAGTTCTGTTGAAGGCTCCACCTGGAATGGATCGGCAAGCGTATGACGGGTTCAAGACGTTTTTCCGCGACACAGGAAAGAGCAGTGTTGGTAACTGTTCCGCATGCCATCGTTTACCAGATTTCAGTGACAGCAAATCGCACGTGGTCACGAAAAGTAGTCAGGCTGCGGCCACGTTGTCACTGCGAAACATTGGAAAACGCAATGTGGACTTGCGGGCGGCACTGACGCGAAAGATAGATGCGGTGAGCCGGAAGAAGTCGGGCGAGGCAGATACAATCAGTGACAAATATTCCAAGATACAATTGAGCGCAGAAGACGTATCGAACTTGATCGCGTTTTTGAAGTTGCTTGATGATGCTTCAGATGAACGTTTTCGCGAATTGATTCTGAACGCAAAGGTACTCGACACGTTGAAAGAATAGGATTCGACGAATTCATGCCCACGATTGTTAGGCATTGTTGGTTATCAAGTAGCGGAAGTCGTCAAGACTTTCGAATGGTGACTTGGTAACCCGAAGCGTGAGAGCGTCAGCGAGGGACCGATGCTGCGATGGTAAATGGAATTGGAGAAAATTTGATGAACAGCTTTTTACTGCGGCGCGAATACAACCTGACTAGGCCGAAACTCTTGACGAGTTCCGCTACGGTGATGTGCGTGATGTTGGTGTTGCTACTTCTTTCGATTCCTGTCGCCTGCGCCGAAGCGGGCGGAAGCACGATCGCTGGTAAAATCGTTGACGCGTCCGGCGAACCAGTCCAAGGCGTGATGGTCTCGGCGATCGATGACGAACACCGCAAGTGGACATCGGTCTTGACTCGCTCCGACGGCACATTCGCCATCAACGGACTTCGCGACGTCAACCATCATGTGCGAACGCGATTGATGGGAATCGCCGATCAGTGGCGATCCGATGTGGCGCCCGGCGCGGACTCTCTGACGATCGAAACGACAATCGCCGAAGGTGAAGAGCTGGAGGCACAGCGTCCTGCCAGCAGCGCATTCAGTATGTTGCATTTTGATGATCCGCGCGACCGGATGAACTTCAAAATGATGTGTTCGTACTGTCACCAAGTCGGTTCGCTCGGATTTCGGACGCCTGAAAAGCCTGTCGATTGGGAAACCATGATCCGCCGCATGGATGGCTTTGGTGGTCTTTATCCGCACACACAAGACACCATCGTTCAGCGTTTGATGGATACCTACAAAGACGACGCCGTCAAAAACTGGCCGATATTCCAACCACCTCCCGCGCCGACCGGTGCCGCCGCGGCAGCCACGATCACGATGTGGGAATTGGACGAACCGCTGAAGGGATCTTTTCACGACTTGGAAATTGGCCCAGACGGAAAAGTTTACGCCGTCAACATCAGCCAGCATCGTTTATTGGTGCTGGATCCAAAGACCGGCCAGCAGCGAGCCCAGCAGTACCCGCGCGGCACGTATGGTCCGCATTCGATCGAAACTGCCAACGACGGCAGTTTGTGGACCACCATGTGCGCGACAGGTCAGATGATTCGTTACGACATCTCAACGCGAAAGTTCGACACGTTCAGTAGCGCCGAAGCTCCGAAGCGGCGTGGTGGTTATCCGCACACACTGCGAATCAATCCGAAAGACCCCGAGGGTCTGATTTGGTACACCGATGCCGGTTCCAATTCGTGCTTCTCGATTCATCCGGAAACTCATTTCGTCAAAGAATACAAAACTACTGGGCGCCGGCCAAGCCAAGGGGGCCGGGCGTGGCGAATCGCGCGGCATCACGCCGTATGGAATTGATTACTCGCCCGTTGATGGCACGATTTGGTATTCCAAACTCAATGGCAACCGCATCGGACGCATTGATCCGACTGCTGACGACGGCGACATCAAAGAATGGAACCCGCCCTTCCGCGGCCCGCGTCGTTTACACATCGCTCCCGACGGGATGATCTGGGTACCCGGTTTTGGTTCGGGCGTGTTTGCGAAATTTGATCCCAGCACCGAATATTGGACGGTCTACGAACTGCCCGACGCCGAGAATCAGATTCCATACGCGCTGAATGTTGACAAACAAGGAATCGTCTGGGTTTGCGGCACGCACAACGACACCATCAACCGCTTCGATCCAAAAACCGAAACGCTGGTTGAATACCGTTTACCCACGCGAGTTTCCTACACACGCGAAATCGAATTCGATGACGACGGCAACGTCTGGACCAGCACGTCCGGCCCAGCGCGGCACATGGAACGCGGCGTAGGCGCTGTCATTCGTATCTCGCTACCAAAAACACTCCCCGCAGGTGGCGGGATCAAGCTGACACCCAAAACGTTCGACGGCAATCACGATATCGGCAACCTTGCCACGGCTCCAAAGACAGCTCGCGCGAAGAAACCGGACAACACGGCGTTGTTTGCAAAAATCGACAAAGCCGAAATTCCGGCTGCCTATCGAACGATGCCGCATCAAAAATACGTCGACAAACGGATGACCGAAATGCCGGCTCAGAACCGCAGCATGGTAGGTCGGTTATGGCATGAATTCCGCCAGGCGAACCCTTCACGCAGCCGTGATGGAGAAATGTTTATACGGATCATGGAGCACGTCGCCAGTAGCGAAACGCCCGTCGAACGTCGATTCGTCAAGAAGTGGCAACATCACAACTTTGGCAAAGCACCCGACAAATTGGGTCAGCGCAACCTTGAACGAGGCAAGCTTGTTTTCCAGCAGGCGACTTGCAGTCGTTGCCACAACATCGGCAGCGGCGAGAAGAAACTTGGCCCGGATTTGAGCGAGGTGACGAAACGATTCCGTGGTTCGAAACTTCTGACTCAGATTGTGCGACCGTCAGCGGAGATTCACAAAGAATTCCAAACACAGATGATTCTTGGTGACGACGGCCAGATGCGAACCGGGTTGGTGATTAAGGAAACGGATAGTGAAGTACACTTCATCGCAAACCTCCTGAAGCCGGAGAAGATTGAAGTGATGCAGAAGTCCAAAATCGAAATGCGAAAGACAGCGAGTGTTTCGACAATGCCAACGGGTTTGTTGGATACGTATAGCCAGGAAGAAATTTATGATCTGCTGGCCTACATTCAATCGGTGAGCAAGCCTTGATCCGCGCATTCCGTTACGTGCTTTTCGTTTCAATTGCGTTTGGGTTCGTTCATTCGATCCAGGCGGATGATCTTCAACCGCTGATCGAATCCTCGTGCATCGGCTGTCACGATGAGAATACGGAAACCCGTTTGGACTTCACAAAGTTGGACCGAAAATTCGAAGACGCCGATACGTTTCGCGCATGGGTCAATATCGTGGACCGCATCTCCAGCGGAGAAATGCCGCCGGCATCGGAACCGCGCCCAGACGCACAAACGCAAGCCGCCGCGCTGAAGTTTCTTGAAACAAACCTATTCAATGTCAATCGCCACCAGCAGCAAACGATTGGTCGAGCTGCGTCGCGGCGACTCAGTCGGCTTGAATATGAACACACCCTGCGAGATTTGCTTGGTATCGGCGGTGACCTCGCCCGGTACCTTCCGCCGGAGAACAAGTCTGGCGCGTTCGATGTCGTCACGGCCAAGCAGGATATGTCCAGTGTGCACGCCAAAGGACTTCTTCAAGCGGCCGATGTCGCCCTTGACGAAGCGATTCAAATGGGCGCGAAACCGACGATGGTGCGTGAACTTGACTATGCGAATTCGCGTTACATGAAAATGTGGTTCGAACGCCCCGTACGCCAAGGCGGTGGAACGGTCTTTCGCGAGGGAGACGACTTGATCATGTTTCGAGGCGAGAACTACAACCTGCGAAGCGATCAGAATGGTTTGAAGTTTCCCGTCGCTGGCCGGTACCGCATCACGGTGACGGGTTCGGCGCATCAGCCGAGATCCTCGGTCACGATGAGCCTCAAGCGTCAAAACGACGTTCAGGGCGACAGCGAGCTCTTTGCTGCATGGGATGTCGACAAGAAGTTCCGCACGGTTTCAACGATCAAATACCTCCGACCGGATGACTATTTCTACGTGAGCGCCGACGAACTTGAACCGGCGCCCGACGGAAAAGTCATCTATAACTCGCAGCCCGCAGGCGAGTTCAAAGGGGAAGGCGTGCGGGTCCAAAAGGTGATTGTCGAAGGTCCGTTGGAGTCCACTTGGCCGCCACAACGCACCCGAGACCTGTTCCCCGGTGTGCAGTGGGAACCTGTAAGTCGTCAAAATTCTCGGAAGGCCGACGGCGCACGATCCGAAAGTCTTGACGACTTTCGCTACAAACCTGTCACAACGAAATCTCATTACGAACACATTCGTGACGCCGTGGCAGCACTCGCGCCGAGAGCTTTTCGGCGTCCGGTGACCGACAAAGAAATCGAAGGCTTCACGAATCTCGCCGTCTCGAGTCTCAAAGCCCGACGCGGTTTCATCGCCAGTGCTCGCGTTCCATTGCGAGCGATTCTGGTTTCGCCTGAGACCTTGTTCCTGACGAACGAAACGATTAGTAGCGGAAGTCGTCAAGACTTTCGGCCGGAACAAAGTGAATCATCCGAAAGTCTTGACGACTTCCGCTACAAACAATCAACACTGACCGATCACGCACTCGCCAGCCGATTGTCTTACTTTCTCTGGCGCAGTCCTCCCGACCAGAAACTACTTCAACTTGCCAATGATGGATCGCTTTCCGATTCAAAAACGCTGACCGCACAGGTCAATCGGATGCTGGGTGAAAAACGCAGTGAAAGGTTCATCAACGAGTTCCTTGATCAATGGCTGGATCTGGAACTGATCGACTCCACCACGCCTGACAACTACCTGTACCCAGAATACGACGACGTGCTGCGCCGTGCCATGTTGGCGGAGACTCGGCTTTTCTTCCGACATCTGATTGCCGAAGACCTTAGCGTCGCCAATCTCATCGATTCCGACTTCACGTTCCTGAACCGAAAACTTGCTGAACACTACGGCATTGCGAACGTTGAAGGTGAAGAGATGCGCAAAATCATGCTGCCACCGGATAGCGTTCGAGGCGGTATCCTGACGCACGCCAGCATTGCCAAAGTGACCGCCAACGGTACGGTGACGACACCGGTCAAGCGTGGCAATTTTGTTCTGACAAATCTATTAGGCCAGCCTCCCAATCCGCCGCCGCCGGGGATCGGTTCCATCGAGCCAGATACGCGAGGGGCAACCACCATTCGTGAAACATTAAAGAAGCATCAATCGGTCGAAACTTGCGCTGTTTGTCACCGCAAGATTGATCCACCAGGATTCGCGCTGGAGTGTTTTGATCCCGTCGGTAGTTACCGGCAGCGTTACCGGCTTAGCAAAGGCGCCAAACGCACTGCCGCCGTCGGTCTGCGGTTCCTCCATAAAGATTACAATCTTGGCCAGGCGGTTGACTGCACGGGACAGACCGAAGACGGTTTTACGTTCAGCGACATTCGTGATTTTAAACAGCACCTGATGAAGTCGAAGCAGCAGGTGGCGCGAAATCTGGTGTCGCAGTTGATCACGTTTGCCACGGGAGCAGAAATCCAGTTCGCTGACCGAGCAGAGGTGGAAAAGATTTTGGTGCGGAATCAAGATAGAGACTACCCGCTGCGCGGTTTGATTCACGAAGTTATTAACAGCCGAATGTTTCGATGCAGGTAGCGGAAGTCGTCAAGACTTTCGGCCAAACGCCCAAACAGCTTGCTTCCTCGAAAAATTGAGACCACAACCAGCCGAAAGTCTTGACGACTTCCGCTACGAACGATCCGAAAGAGCAACCATGCACAAGCCCATTTCACGACGTACCGCGCTGCGAGCATCCGGAGTAGCTTTATCGTTGCCGCTGTTGGAGGTGATGATGCCGGCGATGGGCGCTGAACGGGCCGAGCAGCCAAAACGCATGGTGCTGATTTGTAATGCGCTTGGTTTGCTTCCCACATCGCTGTTTCCAAAGAAGTCCGGTACCAAGTACGC
The DNA here is from genome assembly GCA_964652675.1 of uncultured Pirellulaceae bacterium. Classification (GTDB taxonomy): domain Bacteria; phylum Planctomycetota; class Planctomycetia; order Pirellulales; family Pirellulaceae; genus K23-9. The sequence goes on along the minus strand of CAZZDZ010000317.1, from coordinate 1,211 downwards.
CAACACCGAGTACTTGGAACTGCTGAAAGAACACCGAAATGACTTTACGTTGTTTTCTGGTTTGTCGCATCCGGATCAAAACGGCAAGCAACCTCACGATACGGAAATGACCTTTCTGTCAGCCGCGATCAATCCAGGACTCGGAGGTTTCAAAAATTCGGTTTCGGTTGATCAGGTAGCGGCGACGCACCTTGGCCACACCACTAGGTTTCCATCGATCACGCTGGGGAGCAATACGCAGGAGAGTCAGTCTTACAACAGCAATGGTGTCATGCTGCCAGCCGACAATCGTCCATCGCGGGTGTTTGCGAAGCTGTTTTTGTCAGGAACTCCAGAAGAACAGCAGCGACAAAAACAGAGACTCGCGGAAGGTCGCAGCATTTTGGATGCGGTTGGCGATCAGACCAAGTCGCTCAACCGACGAGTTAGTGGGGGTGACCGAAAGCAACTGGATGAATACTTCGCTGCCATTCGCGTGGCCGAGAAGGAATTGGCTGCATCCGATGCGTGGCTGGATCGACCGAAGCCGAAAGTAGACGCAGATGTTCCCAAGGACATTCTGGAGCCATCCGAATTGCTGGGCAAAATCCGAGGGCTGATGAACTTGATTCCGCTGATGCTGGAGACTGATTCAACACGAGTGGTCACCCTGATGATTCAGGATCACCACGTTGTGCCAAACATCACCGGTGTCCAGGCGGGCCATCACCCCCTGTCTCATCATGGTCAAGATCCCGCCAAAATTGCCCAGTTGAAGATCATTGAGTCGGGAATCCTCTCTACGTTCTCGGATTTCCTAGAACAGCTTGGGCAGCGATCGGCGCAGGGGAATCGTCTGTTGGATGATACGGCGGTCCTGTTCGGTAGCAATCTGGGCAACGCAAACGCTCATGACCCGACGAACCTTCCGATCATTCTTGCCGGTGGCGGTTACCAACACGGGCGATATGTGGCGTATGACAAAGACAACAACACGCCGCTGTGCAATTTGTATGTAACTTTGCTCCAGCGAATGGGTGTGGAGACAGACAGCTTCGCAAGCAGCAACGCCGCGCTGAGCGTCACGTAGCGGAAGTCGTCAAGACTTTCGGCAGCCCTGGTTCGGCCACAATAAATCAACAAGCCCTCAAGACTTTCGGCTCTTTGGATTACGCTGGCCGAAAGTCTTGACGACTTCCGCAACGTGCGTGTTGGCTGCTTCTTGGCAGAGT
>CAZZDZ010000316.1:0-7639 GCA_964652675.1 uncultured Pirellulaceae bacterium | reverse complement strand
TACGATTACGAAAGCCGTGAAGCTTGGTTTCCACAGTGCAGCCACGCTGAGGTGATGATTAAAGATCTACTTAAACTGGCGCTGTCCAGCCAAACATTCTGTCCTTACCCCAAGATGTCGCGCGCAATCGTTGACGGATAGACGATATGAACAGGGATCTTGATGCCGTGATGCGCGATCCTCTCCGCCACCGCTTCGCTAATTTGTTCATCAGAGTAGCGCGATGAAAAGTGACCCAAGATCAACTGTTGGATGTTGCTGCCTGCTACGATCGCCATGACTTGGTCCAGCGAACTGTGTTTGTTGCGTCTGGGATTGTCAGGATCTATTTCTGATTCGGTCAAAAACGTTGCTTCGTGGATCAAAGTTTCCGCATCGTTGTAGCGTCCATCCGTTTCGATTGGTGTGTCACCCGAATAGACCAATTTGGTGGCGCGTGATTGATCGGTGATGTGCGAATTTCCATGTTGTTTGCGCGCGGTTGCGATCTCTGCTCCCGATAACCCAGCAAACTCTGGTTTCAGTTTGCGGCTGACAGTCTCCACAAAGTAACTGAGGCTTTTGGTGATGGTGCCGTCGGTCGGTACGTGGCGGTTTTCGACGGCTCGAACGATCAGATCGGAGCGAATCGAAATCTCGGCACCGGCCTCGATCGGGACCCACTGTATTCCGGAGACTTGCGGGTCAAACTTTGCACTGAATTCGGCCAAGGCTGGAAAGGAACCACAGTCTTTTGGAAAATAGATCTTCAGTTCCGGCCTAGCGTTAAGCTGGTTGAATTGAAGCAAACCGGCAAGATGGTCACGATCGGCATGGGAAATGAAAACGTGTTTCACTTTGCGCGACTTCTGCAGCAGCCCAGAACTGGCCCCGTCACCACAATCGAAAAGGATTCCGAATTCGCTGACGAAGTACCACGTTGAAAACAAAGCCGTCGAGTAGCCGGTGATGGTCAGTTGTCTAGACATTCTGATTCAGACGCCGTCTGTCAAAATAGGTTCGCAGTGGTAGTTTGCAAACGAAAAAACCGCAGCACTCTTTGAGAGTACTGCGGTTGTTGGTTTACTTGCTTTGCGAACGTCGCTTACTTGACGATTTTTGCCAAGTCAGCGATGACGGCATCGACGTTCAAGTCTTTTGCACTTGCAAACGAGTGGTTTGCTTTGACGCCTTTGCTGGATGCCATCACGATTGTGATTTCAGCCTTAGCGTTGATGCCGTAGTTGTCGGGGCCGTTCTCGAATTCGTTGGGAATCACGAAAGGAATGTTCTTTGCTCCGCTTTTGGCGGCGAACTTTTTCGCGGAATCCTTCACGTCATCCTTGTCTTCGCCCAACAGATTAACGAACGCACGCAACGATGCGTCTTCGTGTTTCGTGATTGCACTATCAAGTTTCTTAACTAGTTCGACAACCTTTTTGTCGGTCGAACGAGTGAATACCATGACTTGTGGCTTGCTACCATTCTTGCAGCGATAGCACAAGTTCTTGCCTTCTTTGACGCCATCTTCTTCAGCGCCACAAAGTTTGGTGACGTTGAACGCGCCGATCGAGTCGCCCATTTGAGGGCCGCTCTTAAGTGCCTTAGTGGCAGCTTCCTCTGCGTTCAGGGTGACTACCGATGCCAATGCAACAACCAAGCCAAGGCTGAGTACAGAAAGATTCTTCACGGGATGTCCTTTTGGGAGAGTAAGTTGGTTACCATGCAACAATGCATGATCCTGGTGGAGTGCCCATAAACCGGCTATCAACCGATGCCACGAGCGATTTGTGAAACGGACATGCTAAGAGACTGCGGCGCCCAAGGCAAACAGTCTAAGGCGTTTAAGCATCGAGACTGAGGAATTAACTGACAAAGAGTCACTTGAAGCGCGCGTAGACTACTGTGCATCTGGCTAGAATTGCCAAGCTGCCAATGCGTCCGCCAGAGTACAGAGGCATAACGCGAATGCGAGCATTTATTTCCATGCCATACCGTTTGATTCAATTGATTATCCACTCTGCAGCCCTTTCAATAGTGGCTCAGATTTTCGTTGCGCTGGTTTTTAGTGCACTAGTTTTTGGTGCGCAAGTTTGTCGGGCCGAGCACCCCTCTGGCGATGCCAGCCGGAATGCCAGTCAAAATACAAGTCAAATAGCCCCCGATCTACACCGTTCACCCGTGGACCTTGTTATTGATCCCTCAGGCAAGTGGTTGATATCGGCAAATGAAACGTCCAATTCGATTTCGCTCATCCGATTGGACGATGGCCAGATCATCGATGAAGTTTCGGTAGGCAATCACCCAACTGACGTCGTTTTCACACCAGACGGCAAGCAGATTTTGGTATCGAATGCTTGGTCTGGTGACGTTAGCGTTTTAACGATTGAAAATGAAAAGCTTCATAAAACAGCCAGCATTGATGTTGGATTTGAACCTACTGGCATTGCGGTTTCACCAAGCGGCGATCGCGCATTCGTAGGCTTAGTCGCGTCCGGGCAGGTCGCGGAGATAGATCTGCGTGAGCACTCATTGGTACGCCGTGTCGATGTTGGTCTCTGGCCTCGCTATCTAACCTTTTCTAACGACGGCAAACGCATCGCAGTCGGATGCAGCGGCGAAAGTCAAGTCGCCGTCGTTGACGCCAACAGTGGCGAAGTGCTTTATAAGGAACCGCTCGCCAACGGGATCAACTTAGGTCACATGTTGACCAGCAAAGATGGCAAGTACGCGTACTTTACCTGGATGGTTTACCGTACCAATCCGATCAACGTCAGCAATTTGAAACGTGGATGGATTCTTGCCAGCCGAATCGGTCGTGTTCGCTTGGACGGCCCGGAGTATCGTGAAGCGATTTCGTTGGATGTGCCTGGCAAAGCGGTCGCCGACCCACATGGAATCGTGATTAGTGACGACGAAAAACGGATGGTCGCATCATCCTCGGGGACTCACGAATTGTTGGTCTACCGATTGCCCGACGCGCCGTTTGTCGCAGCGGGAGGCCCCGGCGACTTGATTGATCGCGGGCTGCAGCGCGACCGTGACCGGTTCGACCGCATTGACGTCGGCGGTCGACCGATGGGAATGCAGATGATCGACAATCATACGGTCTATGTCGCCAACTACCTGCGCGACAGCATCCAAATCGTTGATATCGAATCCAAAAAAGTGGTCAAGGAAATCAAGCTGGGAAGTCCTGGTGAAATCACGCTGGCTCGAAAAGGAATGCAGATTTTTTATGATGGACAGCGAAGCATGGATCAGTGGTACAGCTGTCATTCGTGTCATCAGGACGGCGGCGGCAATTCGCGGCCTATGGACACGATGAACGACGGCTCTGAAATGACACTTAAAACGGTGTTGCCCTTGTATGACGTTGTCAAAACAAAACCTTGGACTTGGCACGGCTGGCAAACGGACCTCGATGAAGCGATGCACAAATCGATCACGTCAACCATGCTGGGAAAAAAGCCAAGCGAAACCGATAAGCAGGCATTGATTGCCTACCTGAAAACTCTACAGCGACCTCCCAATCCGTTTCAAAATACACCCGAGCTTGCGGATTCGATCCGACGTGGAAAGCAGCTTTTCCACAGCAGCAAAACCAATTGCGCCGAATGCCACAACGGCCCACACTTTAGCGATGGGCAAGTTCATGATGTTGGACTGGGCAGCGAAGATGACTACTACGACGGCTACAACACTCCATCACTTGTCGGAACCTATCGCAAAGTCCGATGGCTGCACTCGGGACGGGCGCGGGATTTGGATCGTGTTGTTAATGACCTTCATAGCCCAGAAAAAGTTTCGGGCACGGGAGAATTGTCCGAGCAAGAATCGGCCGATCTAATCGCCTATCTCAAGTCGCTGTAGCGTTTCGTACGCACATCGCCTGCTTTCAATGCCAGTTTTGCGCGTCTTAGAGAATTGATGAAACGTATTCTTGTCCTGCTTGGCTTGTACTCGGTTGCGATGGCTCTTCTGGAAGCGGCTGTTGTGGTTTACATGCGTCGGTTGTACTACCCCGACAACCCGCTGGATCTTTTCCCAATGGAGTTTTTGAACCAGTACGATCCTGCTTTGGAACTTGGGCGTGAAGTTGCCACTATCGTGATGATCCTGGCAGTTGCATTTCTGGCGCAACAAAAAACGCTTACTCGTTCTTTTGCGGCATTCGTCTTCGTTTTTGGCGTGTGGGATTTGTTCTACTATGCTTGGTTAAAAGTGCTGATTGGTTGGCCGCGAACTTTGTTGGAATGGGACGTCCTATTCTTGATTCCTAGCGTTTGGGTGGGACCTTGGATTTGTCCCGCTGCGATTTCGGTACTGTTTATCGCTTGGGGATCGATGGTGCTGTTGCGAGATCGAGAGACTCGGTTTACGCCAAAGAGTCTTTGCGTGTTTACCGTAGGAGCCGCTTTGGGCCTTGCTGCATTCATGCAACCAACGACCGGATTGTCGCAAGCCGAAATGATCCAATACGTGCCCGGCGAGTTTTGGTGGTGGCTATTCGCTGTCAGCTATTGTCTGATGGCGGGTGGTTTTATGATGGCCCTGCGGTGCGCCGAAAATCCCAGTCGTCCGCAAACGCTTGGTGCCCAATGACTCAGCGTTTTGTTGTGCAATGGCACTTTTGACCTAACGTGTCAAACAGCGATTAACAATGCGTGCATGGAAGTCACCAACACACGTTCGCCGCCACCACCATCTACTGCTGGTTCTGCGCACCCATCATCGCCCGTGCCGTCACAATTTTCCCGATTGGAAAATTGTGACGCGGTGATGGTCGCACTCAGTCGGACTCGTTATGCGATTATCCATCGCGATGATGCCAAGCGAATGGTTCCTGCTGAACGGATTTGTAAACGAATCCGTGACCTAAAAGCGGGCGACGAAGTCATCTACAACGGTCGCCGCGAGACCGTTCATGGACTCTGTGCTTTTTAGGGAAGTGCGGCACAAAGTTCATTTTCGCAAGCTGGCAGTTTCTGAAGGATCGTGCCACGGAGGGAGCCGCCAGCTTGCAATTTTTCACTCAACCGACGCGTTTCATTGCCGAACTACTTCAGCCCCAGCATGCGATCGAGCGAATCGGCTGTCTGATACACCAGAGCTTCTGGAAAATGCTGGTAAGGATGAAAATACTCAAACGTCAGGTAGCCGTCGTAGCTAATTTTATCAAACGCCTCCAGCACGGCAGGCCAATTCGTGGTGCCGTCGAGTAACGGACGAAACGCTTCAAGCGAATGATCGCTTCCTTTTTTCGTGAACTCTTTCAAATGGACATTCTTAATACGCTTGCCCAAAATCGGAATCCAGTGTTCGGGAAACTGATACTCCATGATGTTTCCGGTATCAAAGTGAACTTGCACATGCTCGCTGGAGAAACTGTCCACAAACGCCACCATCTCCATGGGCGACATTAGAAAGCCATTAAAAAAGATGTTCTCCATGTTCATGTACACACCTAGTTTTTCTGCTGTCGGCAACAGTTTGCCGATCGCTTGGCGGGCGCGACGCTCACAAACATCGTTAGGTGTCGGGTCGTGGTCTTCGCGCCACGGCATGTGTACTGCACCAGGGACGACCAACAAGTTTTCTGTGCCGAGATCATGTGCCGCTTGAGTCATTTTTCCAGCCAGTTCCATTCCCCTGGCTCTTTCGGCGGGGTCGTTGCTGGTCAGCGGGTAAGGCCAAAACAAGAAAGAACATAGCCCGCTGATTGCGATCCCAATTTCTTCGGCCATTCGACGGATGTCGTTGAACTCTTTGGTGCCGGACTTGGGTGACAGGTCGCTTTCCAAGTCGTAGTTCAATTCGATTCCATCAAACCCCGCGTCCTTGGCAAGCTGCAAACATTGCTTCAGTGACATCTTGTCGGGGTAGGGAAACGCCCACAAGTTGATCGACTTTTTCATGTTGTATTTGCGTTTCGGCGGCGTGTCCGCAGCAACCGTTTGCTTTGCGGTCGTTGCTGCTGCCAGTGCAGCGCCACCAAACGCGGCATAGGTCAACATTTCACGACGACCAACCGATTTTCTTTTGTCACTCATTTGGCTTGCTCATTTTTATCGTGTTACAAATTGTCGAATCTCAGTTCGCTTTACCAGCAATGCCAATTTGATCCGGCATCCTGACTGTGTAAACAACGAGTCATAAATCGTACTCCATCATGACCATCGTAGACGCTAGGGTAGATTGACTCACGTCGATCAAGCGATTCCCCTGCATTGACTCGATGCATGTCGGCGAAAGCATCGCGGTACACATTGGCAAACGCTTCAAAAAACGCTTCGGGGTGCCCTCCCGGTAGCCGGCAAGCAGCGACGGCATCCGGCGTGGAATAAGCCGCGTTGGGATTTCGTTCGTAAACTTTGGTTGGTTGCCCGAGGGCCCGGACAAACAATTGATTCGGTGCTTCTTGTCGCCAAGTCAGCGCGCCTTTGGTTCCATCGATTTCGATCGAAAGGTCATTCAACCTGCCGTGGGTGACTTGGCTCCAAGTCACCAGCCCTGTCGCGCCGCCATCAAAGCAGATCACGGCGTGGCCGTAGTCATCCAATTCGTGATGGGTTGAATAGGATTGCATCTTGCACATCACCGAATCAACCTGGAGCCCCGTGACAAATCGAGCCAAATGAAACGCGTGCGTTCCAACATCGCCAAGCGATCCAGCCCGTCCGTTTTTGTTCGGGTCAGATTTCCAGGCGCCGCGTGATGGGATCGAATCTGGTTCCATCGCGTGCATCCAGCCCTGCACATAAGTCGCTCTTACGGCGATCAGCTCACCCAGTTCACCGTCGGCAATCATCTGCCTTGCCTGTCGCATCATTGGGTAGCCCGAATAGTTGTGCGTGAGGGCAAACACTCGTCCGCTTTTTTGTGCGGCCGCGACCATCCGATCCGCGTCCGAAAGATTGGTCGTCATGGGTTTGTCGCAAACCACATGAAACCCAGCATCCAAAGCAGCGCAAGCGATCTCGCAATGCGTATGGTTCGGAGTCGCGATGGACACAAAATCAACCCGTTGATCGGCAGGTAACTTTTGCTCTGCAGCGATCAACTCTTGATAGGAGCCGTAAGCTCTTGAAGGTTCGATGCCGAAACCGACCGCCGCAGACCGTGAGCGATCGGGATGGGACGATAGGGCACCGGCAACGATTTCCGCTTGTCGATCCAGTGTGGCGGCGGTCGCGTGGACCTTGCCAATGAAACCGGCGCCCCCGCCGCCAATCAAAGCCATTCGAAGTGTCAAAGAATCTCTCCTGGGTAAGTTCGGATCAATCGCAGTCGTCTGCGTATTTCGATCAAGTGATCAGCGTCCAGATTTTCGGCACAAGAACAATCAATCCAATGACGGCCGATGCGATGCTGATCATCAACACGCCACCTGCTGCGGCATCTTTGCACTTGCCGATCAGTGGATCGGGCTGGTCGCTCACACGGTCAGCCAGCCTCTCGATGGATGTATTGATACATTCAAACGCCATTACCGCACCAATGCAGCCAACAATCAAAGACCACTCGGTTGCGTTGATTCGCAAGTACGCTCCCAGTGCGACAACAGCGATCGTGACCAGTATATGCCAACGCATATTGGCTTCGCTTTGAACGACATGCAGCAATCCCGCGATCGCATGCGACATACTTCCAATGAACT
>CAZZDZ010000315.1:2981-7681 GCA_964652675.1 uncultured Pirellulaceae bacterium | reverse complement strand
GAAGCGGCTGACCGACGGCGCCAGCATCCAGCAACGCTTTGATTTTTTCGACGACGGGGAAATAGCGACGATAGTAGGCGACCGCAAGCGAAACGTTATTCCGCTGACAAACGTCAACCATCTTGTCACAATCGGCTGGCGAAAACGCCATCGGTTTTTCGCACAAAATGTGTTTGCCCGCGTTTGCGCACTGGAGTGTCAGTTCGCAATGACTATCGGGCGGCGTTGCGATATAGACCGCATCGATTTGTTCACTGGCCAGCATCTCGGCAACGCTTTGGAAAACCTGAGGATCTCCGTGCCGCGTCGCAAACGACTGCGCCTTGTCAAGATTCCGATTCGTCACGCCAGTCAATTGTGATCTTTCAGCTAGATACAACGCCGGCCCCCCTTTGCGTTCCGCCACATCGCCCGTGCCAATAATCCCCCAACGTAATTCAGCCATTCGTTCACTCACTTACAAAAACTGGATCGCTTGGCGGATTGTGTTTAGTCGTTTTCAGATTCAAACCGTCAAATCAATTTCGCCGCGTTCCCAAGCATCCATGAACTCCGGCAAACTTGCCAGCATGCCCTTCGCGCTGCGAATTTCTTGGGCGTTCATCCAATGTACTTCGGCTACTTCGTCGGGATTGGGGACGGGTTCGACGGAATCATCCAACTCAGCCAACCACCACGCTAAATTGGTTCCCCAAGACGTTACACTTCGCCAACAACGCCTGATCGGACGCACATCAATCGCCAATTCTTCTTGCATTTCGCGAACAAGTGCCTGCGATTCTGTCTCTCCTTGTTCGATCCCTCCTCCAGGCAAACACAACCGGCCTGGAGCGGTCACCGTCAGGGAGCGACGAATAATGCACAGTTTTTCGTCGCGAAAAATCACGCCAACCACGCCTCGCTTTCGTCGTGTCGATGGACGTGCAATATTGCTAGGGCTCGAATCATCAGTGTTCATAACGTTGTTGTAACCTGCCCCGTAGAATCCAACAATCGCCGATCTATTTTCCATCGCCCAGGTATCCAATTGCCAGGTATCCAATTCGTTGACTGACACAACCAACCCACACGAACTTTTTGACAGTGAGGCTTCTGGAGAAGCGTTTCGGGTGATGGCAAAATTGTCCGATGCCGGATTCGTTGCCTATCTTGCCGGAGGCTGTGTGCGCGACGCTTTACTCGGTCGGCCCCCGAAAGACTTTGACGTTGCCACTAACGCGACGCCCGAATCGGTTCGTGACGTCTTCGGTCGAAAACGCACGCTCGCATTCGGGGCGTCATTCGGCGTGATCGGTGTTCTGCCAGAAAAGTCATCGAAACAATCCAACGCGGTTTTGCCCACCGAAGTAGCGACGTTCCGCAGCGACGGAGATTACTCCGACGGACGACGCCCCGATTCGGTTCAATATGGTAGCGCCGAAGAAGACGCATTGCGCCGCGATTTTACGATCAACGGTATGTTCTACGATCCGGTCGCTGCAAAAGTCATCGACTACGTTGGTGGCCAAGACGATTTGCAATCGGGCGTATTACGAACGATCGGAACCGCGTCGCACCGGATCGACGAAGACAAACTGAGAATGCTCCGAGCGGTACGGTTTGCAACCACGCTGGGTTTTGCGATACACGATGACACTCGCAACGCGATCCGCGACCATGCCAGCGAAATCGCGGTCGTCAGTGGCGAGCGAATTGGCGCCGAAATGCGAAAAATCCTGAAGTCTGAAAACGTAGCCGAAGGGCTACGGAAACTTTTTGACTGTGATCTCAATCAACCAATCATCCCGGAGCTCAAAGAGGATCAGCTTCAATCGATATCAAAATACCTTGACGCTCTACCAAGCAAAACGGTGGAGTCGTCGCTTGCAGCCATTTTGGTCGGAGCCGAATTGGACGCCAAGTCGCTGCGTTCGCTGACCAAGCGTTGGAAACTGGCCAATGAAGAAGCCAGGCAGATCGATGCAAGTTTGAAGCATTGGAAAACGATCACCAGTGCCGATTCGTTGCCCTGGTCGGTCGTTCAACCCGTGTTGATCGATCGGGATGCTGCCGTGATCGTTGACGTCGCGCAAGCCGCTGCCGTGGCGAATAGTATTCCCGATGCAGGCGTGACCATCGCCCGCGATGCACTCGGCTGGGAAACACAGCGATTGAACCCAAAACCTTTACTGACCGGTGACGATCTGACTTCATCCGGAATCGCAGCAGGGCCGGTGTTCAAAGAAATTTTGTCGACGGTTCGAAACGCTCAGCTTGACAACAAAATCACAACCCAAGATCAAGCGTTTGCGATCGCAAATGAAATTCTTGAACGTGACGGTTGAGAAATAGAGGAGTTGGGGAGTAGAGATTCCGCGGGTTACTTCTTTCGCAGAATTCTGGCCATGATCGGTGGCGACAAACGGTCGGCGTACACCAGTGCTTTTCCGCCAAGTGAGCAAATGACTTCACTGCGTCTTCGTTCGATCGCGGACATGGCTGCTTTGGCAACGCGTTCCGGCGACCAGCTTCCGACGCTCTTTGACTGTGTCCCTGCCTCGGTTCCAACCAGCGAATCAAAAAACTCGCTCCGAGTGGTGCTGGGGCTGACCAGCGTGACTTGGATGTTATCCGGCGCAAGCTCGGCTCTGAGTGAATCACTAAATCCATGAATCGCGAACTTGCTGGCACAGTACTCGCTTTTGTCCGCAACGGCACAGTGTCCCAGCACGCTGCTGACATTGCAGATCACACTGTTTCGCCCGCGCCTGATCGCTGGCAGCAAACCGCGTGTGAGTTCGACTGGCGCAAAGAAATTGACTTCCATGATTTGCCGCAATCGTTCTTCGTTGGCATCGGCAAACGGACCGATCGCACCGATGCCGGCGTTGTTGACCAACAGGTCGACTTCGCCACCACGTATGCTGCTGGCCGTCGCCACAATCTTTTCCCGGACTTTCGGGTCGGTGATATCACCGACGACTCCGCGGATTCGTTGGTTGCCGACCGAGTCGATCAAATCGTTGATTCGTTCGGCGCGTCTTGCGACGGCCACGACGTTGGCATTGCGCTGAGCTAACAACTGCACAAGAGATCGGCCGATACCGCTGCTGGCACCAGTGACTACCGCAACCGCATCATCGGGGTTCCATCGCATAAATCGGGTCGAACTAAGTACAGGGGGAAAGATCAATGGTGAGATTGTAGCAGCAACGTGTGCAAGCGAACTTTGGAAACAGGTCGGTCTGAAGAATGCATCCTTCGCGACTCAACTCAAGATAAATCATCGTTTGGAGCTGAAGGGTTTACTAGCGCGCAGCGCCAGATAGTGAGTCTCCTGTAAATGTGGAGGATTCACTTGCTCGCGCTGCGTGCTGGTATGGGACCCAACCTTCCCGCGATGACTTCGCTGGCGTAACCTGCACGTTTCGTTGGACGCATCTTTCTTTGTTCGAGCGCGACATGGCTTGGGAACTCTCTGAATTTGGACGACACCTTTGCGGTGGCAGCGGCATTGGCGAACTGATGGACGATTTGGGCGAAGCACTCGCCTCTGGTGGCGATCAGATGCGGATGCTTGGTGGGGGACAGCCGTCACATATTCCTGCTGTGGATGCGATCTGGCGTTCTCGTTTGGAGCAATTGCAACAAAGCGGTCAAATAGAACAAGTCCTTGGTGATTATGAGCCACCGAGTGGAAATCATCGGTTTCGTGAATCCGTCGCCAGCTTGTTTCAACGCGAATTTGATTGGCAAATCGGTCCAGAAAATGTCGCCGTGACGGCTGGTGGGCAGACGGCGTTGTTTCTGTTGTTCAATTCGCTTGGCGGGCGGATGCCTGATGGTGAACAACATAAAATTCTGCTGCCGTTGATCCCTGAATACATTGGCTACGCAGCCCAGTCGGTCGGCGGCGATTTGTTTCGCGCCGTAAAGCCTAGAATCGAAAAGATCGGCGACCATCAGTTCAAATATCGTGTCGATTTTGATTCCTTGGAGATCAGCGACGACATTGCAGCCATTTGTGTTTCGCGGCCGACGAACCCAACCGGAAATGTTCTGACTGACGATGAAATAACGCGACTTGCCGATCTGGCCAAACAGAACGATGTTCCGCTAATCATCGACAATGCGTACGGCGCACCGTTTCCCAACGCGATTTTTACCGACGCGACCCCCATTTGGAATGAGAACATTGTCCTGACGCTCAGTTTGTCCAAAATCGGGTTGCCCGGAACACGCACTGGGATTGTGATCGCAAACGAGGAAACAATTCGATCTATGTCTTCGATGATGTCGATCGTGGGGCTCGCAAACACCAACATCGGCCAAGCCATCACCCAACCATTGATCAGTAGCGGTGAAATCCTGAAGCTGAGCAATGATGTGGTGCAGCCGTTTTACCGTGAAAAGTCACTGCGAACTCAAGCGGCCGTGGCTGAGTTGTTTGACGACAAGCTTCCGTACCGAGTTCACGTCAGCGAAGGAGCGTTCTTTTTGTGGATGTGGTTTGAGGGGCTGCCGATTACCTCGCGCGAACTCTACGAACGACTTAAGGCGCGAAATGTTTTGGTTGTTCCGGGCAACTATTTCTTTTTTGGCAACGACGATTTGGATTGGCAACATCGCGACGAATGCATCCGCGTCAGCTTTACTCAGAGTGATGAAACGGTAGCGGATGGACTGCGGGCGATCGCAGAAGAAGTCGCCGCTGCCTACGC
>CAZZDZ010000315.1:0-2881 GCA_964652675.1 uncultured Pirellulaceae bacterium | reverse complement strand
ACGGCCGGCGGACACCGCTGAGTCCGAAGCCATCGGTGGCCGCGCAAAATCATCTAGTTTTTCTGGGAAACACCAGGAAACTGATGGATCTTGCTGCGGGCCCGGGTTTAGAACCACTAACGTGGTAAAAAAACGTTGAAAACGCCTGATGTGTAATTTTGTCGACAAAACCCTTGCCAGTTGCAAAATGTCGGTAAGATTCTGTCTGCCTCGATTCGCCGTGGTGGATGAATTTCCCAACCATTCTGAGGAGAACCTCGTGAAATCGTTCGATTTGATGCTGAAAACGACTCTTGCCCTACTGTTGGCTTGCACGTTGGGAGGCGTCGCGACGGCGGAACGCCCCAATGTGTTGTTGATTGTCGCTGACGACATGGGTTTCAGCGATTTAGGCTCATTCGGCAGCGAAATTTCTACGCCCCACTTGGACGCGATGGCTCAGCAAGGTGTACGTCTGACGAACTTGCACGCATCGCCTTCCTGTTCGCCGACTCGCGCGATGTTGATGTCCGGGTGTGACAACCACACTGCGGGATTGGGGGCCATGTTGGAGCAGGTCAAGGATTCGCAAAAGGACCAGCCGGGCTACGAAGCAGTATTGAGCGACCGGGTCGCGTCATTGCCATCGATGCTGCAAGACGGCGGGTACCACACTTACATGGCTGGCAAGTGGCACCTGGGATTGGACGAAGATCAGAGTCCAGAAGCACGTGGGTTTGAAAAGTCGTTTGCCCTGCTTGTCGGTGGCGGATCGCATTTTGACATAACGGGCACAGAAAAAATGTCTCCCACGGCTCCGTATCGAGAGAACGGCAAGAAGATCGATTCGCTTCCGGAGAATTTTTATTCAACGACTTACTACGCCGACAAAATGATGGAGTACATCGAACAAGGGCGTGGCGATGGAAAGCCGTTTTTTGGTTGGTTGGCATTCACGGCTCCGCACTGGCCGCTGCAGGCTCCAGACGAATACATCGAAAAGTACAACAAGAAATACGATGTCGGATTTGACGCGATTCGCGAAGCTCGGTTGCAACGCAGCAAGCAACTGGGAGTCACGCCTGCTAATTATGATTCGCAGTCGTTTCATCGCGTCGGTCAGTATTGGGACCAGTTGAGTGCGGATGAAAAAAAGAAGTCTGCTAGAACGATGGCTGTTTATTCGGCAATGGTCGAATGCATGGATCACCACATTGGGCGCGTTGTCGACTACTTGCGAAAAACCGGTCAGCTAGACAACACCTACATCATTTTCATGTCTGACAATGGCGGCGACGGTGGCGACGTGACATCGCCACAGATGCCTTTCTATGACTTCATCCAAGAACAGTGCGACAATAGTTTCGAGAATCTAGGACGAAAGGGTTCGTTCATTTCTAAAGGCCGCAACTGGGCCCAAGCCTGCATGGCTCCGTACAAGATGTGGAAAGGGTTCACTACCGAAGGCGGCATTCGTGTGCCAGCGATTTTGTATCGTCCGGGCATGAAGCGGCAGGGCGTGATTGATCAACAATTGTTAACGGCGATGGATGTCGCGCCGACAATCATGGATCTGGCGGGGGCGAAACATCCAGGTACCAAATACAAGGGGCGCGATATCGTCCCAATGCAAGGAAAATCATTCTCGAATTTGTTTGACGGAAACGACCGCGTACACCCTGCCACCGAAGCGATCGGCTGGGAGTTGCACGGACGACGAGCGATGTTCATGGGCGACTACAAAGGAGTTCATTACGGACGCCCGTTCGGTTCCGGCCAATGGGAACTCTACAACTTGAAGAACGATCCAGGCGAAGTAAACAATCTGGCGCGTTCGCAACCGGCAGTTGTGCAGACGATTTCGACAGCTTGGGACAAGTATGCTGAGGAAAAAGGCGTTGTGCTTGTTCAAGATACACCGCCAGGTCGAGGCGGATCGGGTGGCGGACGCGGTGGTCGAGGCGGCGGCAGACAAATGGCCCAGGGTGGTCAAGGTCAAGGCGGTGCTGGCGGTCAAGGTCGCGGTGGCGCTGGTGGACAAGGTCGAGGTCCGGGTGGACAGGGCCAAGGTCCTGGACTGGCGCAGCAGGGACAAAGACCCGGTGGACAAGGTGCCGGTCAAGGCCGCGGTGGACAAGGCCCGGGTGGACAGGGAGGTCAAGGCGTTGGAGCGCGTGGTATGGCTCAAGGTCAAGGCGCTGGTGGTCAAGGTCCTGGTGGCCAAGGCCCCGGAGCACAACGTGGTTTGGCGCAAGGTCAAGGACCGAATGGACAACGACCCGGCGGACAGGGACCTGGTGGGCAAGGCCCCGGTGGCCAACGTCCAGGTGGCGCTGGTCCTGGTGCTGCTGGACCGGGTGCTGCTGGACCAGGCGGTGGACAGCCTGACGGTCCCTTGGTGCGACAGCGTCAACGGATAATTGGTGCTCTCGATTCGGACGGCAACCGAGAAATTTCCGACCAGGAAATGCGCATGGCGGCGACTGCGATTCTGGCACTTGACGTCAATGGTGACGGACAAATTACGTCGGATGAATATCGCTCCAACAATGCTGGCGATCAGGCCAATCAGGGTTCCCCACAAGCAGGTCCCATGAATGCTCAGCCTGGTCCAATGAATTCTCAAGCAGGACCAATGAACGCACAAGCCGCGCCAATGAACAATGGTTCGGGAAGCGGCGGGCAAGCGATCTATGTCAAAGCAGGTCGTGCATCGGGTGACGGTTCGGGTTGGAATAACGCGATCAATGATCTCAGCCGAGCGTTAGCGAACGCTCGACCGGGTGACGAAATCCGAGTCGCACAAGGCACGTATGTTCCATCAGAAAACGATCGCGCTGCATCCTTTCAGCTTGCCCGCGGTGTGACCGTCTTGGGTGGTTATTCTGGATCGGGTGACGAA
>CAZZDZ010000314.1:0-7697 GCA_964652675.1 uncultured Pirellulaceae bacterium | reverse complement strand
CCGCGTTGTTGACCGGCACCGCCGCCACCACGTTGTTGACCACCACCGCGTTGGCCTTGGCCTTGCATTTGACCGCCCTGATTGCCAGCTGGGCGTTGACCACCTTGGCCGCCAGCCTGTGGGCCTCCACGCCCTTGACCTTGGCCCTGACCGGCGTTTGGCCGAAATTCTTCAAAAGTCACCTTTCCATCACCGTTACGATCAAGCTTTCGTAGTGCAGCGGCCGCTGCGTCGATCTCTTTGGACGAAATTTCGCTATTGCCATCGGCATCAAAGATACGCAGCAGCGGAGGTGTTTGTTGACCGCCAGGTGGTCCCTGCTGAGCACCAGGGCCCTGCGCATCGACAGGAGAATCGTTTAGCAGCACAACCAACGAACAGAATGCAGCGAGCAAAGTCAGACGCTTCATGATTTGTTCCCATGAATTTTCAAGGTGGAGGAGGGTTCTTTCACTTAAACCCGACCACGACGTAGCTTCTACCCAGAAAGCGGGGTGTTTTCACCCAAATTTCAGCGTTTCTACTGACTTTCTACATAGACATATTGAACGTTTCAACTAACCGGCTTGTAACCGCCACGTCTACCATCGCCAAATTGATCCGAGAAGAGTTCGATTTTTGACGGCGTGTTGACCGGTTCTCGTTGAATCGATTCCAAAGTTGTGGGCAATTGTCGCCGGTCGGATGCTGGTTGTGTTTTTTTCTCGTAGGCACGGACTAAAAACACCGATGCCAGTGTGATCGTAGCGGCGGCCACGGCGTTCGATTCCCCTATTTGCGTTTCGGATCTGATCTTGTCGTTTTGTTGTGTGTCGCAGGACTACTTGCTATGAAGCTTGCACCGCTTGCAGTATCGACAATTCCTGGACTGACACCACTGCAGCAAGACCGCGATGCGTTGACACGACCGTTTGTGATTGCGAGCCTCGTTTCTGCAGTCGCATTCTTTGGATTAACTCGTGATCGTGTACTTACGGCGATTTTCACACTGCTGCGTGCTGTCTGGACGCGAGTATTGCACATGGAGACGAACCAAAGATCAAGGTAGGGAAGTGTGTCGGTACGAGGCAGTAACCGAGTACGAGTACCGCGATGCTGAGTACGAGTACGAGTACGAGTACGAGTACGAGTAGGAAGAAGACAGGGAGCCAGAACCGTGATTGAGACTGGGGCTCTGCTACCGCGTGAAAATGATTTGTCACGACGGCCGTTTTGGGGCAACGCGTTCATGTTATTTGGTAGACTCACTCTGAGTTAGCCAGCGGAGCAATTCGTTCTGGCATCGAAGACATCGTACTCGTACTCAGGCGCTAGCCGGTACTCGTACTCGTACTCGAATCGGGGCACCAATGACCGATCCCATTTTCGACCACGACCGACTCGACTAATCGCACGCTCAGAAACTGTGGCCGAACCAGCCGGTCAGTACAATGCAGTAACCGAGTACGAGTACCGCGATGCTGAGTACGAGTACGAGTACGAGTACGAGTACGAGTAGGAAGAAGACAGGGAGCCAGAACCGTGATTGAGACTGGGGCTCTGCTACCGCGTGAAAATGATTTGTCACGACGGCCGTTTTGGGGCAACGCGTTCATGTTATTTGGTAGACTCACTCTGAGTTAGCCAGCGGAGCAATTCGTTCTGGCATCGAAGACATCGTACTCGTACTCAGGCGCTAGCCGGTACTCGTACTCGTACTCGAATCGGGGCACCAATGACCGATCCCATTTTCGACCACGACCGACTTGACGTTTATCGTCTCTCAATCGACTATGTCGCTTCATCATTCGACATCGCCAAAGATTTGAGCGGATGTCATCGACACGCTCGTGACCAATGGCTGCGGGCGGCGCAATCGATTCCGCTCAATATCGCCGAGGGCAATGGAAAACGAAGTCTTAAGGATCGAAGCCGATTTCTCGATATCGCTCGCGGTTCGGCGCTAGAGTGCGCCGCGGTCCAGGATGTTCTTGCCGCGACCGATGGGATGGAGGATCAACGAAATGGCGAACTCAAACGAACACTCCGCCGGATCGTTTCAATGTTGACTCGACTAATCGCACGCTCAGACACTGTGGCCGAGCCAGTCGGTCAGTACAAGGCAGTGACCGAGTACGAAGAGAGGAAGCCGGAATCTTGATCGATGAAGTGCGCGGTGTTGCGCCGATTCGAGTACGAGTACGAGTACCGGCTGGCGCCTGAGTACGAGTACGAGGTTTTTGCGATATGGGAAGCTGCATACCGCGGTTCGTTTCTTAGCAGGAAAACTTTTACGCTCAGCGTTTTCTGGCTTTAGATGCCGAGGTCACCGAATAGTGGGGTGCTCAAGTAGCGTTCGCCGAGGCTGCACATGATTGTCACGATTCGCTTGCCTTTCATCTCGGGGCGTGCCGCCAATTGGGCGGCGGCCCACATGTTGGCTCCGCTGCTGATACCGGCCACGATTCCTTCGTGTTGGGCCAATGATCGTCCGGTTGCGAACGCGTCTTCGTCTTCGACCAAAATCACGTCGTCCAAAATCGAGGTGTCCAAATTGTCTGGAACGAATCCGGCACCGATACCTTGGATGCGATGCTTGCCGGGGCCTTGGCCGGAAATGACCGCTGAGTGAATGGGTTCGACCGCGTACGCTTTGAAGTCTGGGTTTTTGCTCTTCAAGTAACGTGTGACGCCGGTGATGGTTCCGCCGGTGCCCACGCCAGCGACAATTGCGTCGATGTTCTGACCGCTGTCTTCCCAAATCTCCGGCCCCGTTGTCGCTTCGTGGATCGCTGGGTTTGCGGGATTTTCAAACTGCTGTGGCATGAACGAATTGTCGGTGTTTTCAGCGATCTCAGCAGCTTTGTTGATCGCCCCCTTCATGCCTTCGCCTGCTGGCGTCAGGACTAGTTCCGCTCCCATCGCGCGTAGCAGCGCGCGGCGTTCAACCGACATTGATTCGGGCATCGTCAACGTCAGCTTGTAACCTTTGGCTGCACAGACAAATGCGAGCGCGATTCCGGTATTACCGCTGGTTGGTTCGACGACGTGAGTATCCGCGTTAATCTTGCCGTCCTTTTCACCCGCAGCGATCATTGCGGCGCCGATGCGATCTTTGACGCTATTGAGTGGCTGAAAAAATTCGCACTTCGCAAACACAGTCGCTCCGCCTTCGGGGGCCAAGCGATTGATTTGGATCATCGGGGTATCGCCGATTGCGACCGCTGCGTTGTCGTATGTTTTTCCGCGTGGCATAATTTCAGTCCTTTGTTGTGTGAAAACGGATCGCGTGCAGAGATTCTTGATGGGACAGCCTCCCACCAAAAATTCACAACCAGATTGTGTTCGAATTTCTTAGGAGACTTCCCAAGTATCACCGGCGCTGATCAAAGCTTGCAGGTCGCCGTCGCCTTTTGATTTTTTGGCTTCGGCTACTTGTGCGTTGATCTGTTCGTCATAGGTCGAAACCCCGTCTACGGCACGCAGAACACCCATGGGTTCCGGCATTTCAGGGTAACGCATCCGTGCCAGCATCATTTGAATCGAAGGATTCATTTCCTTTTCGTCGTGAATCAGCAAGTCATCTGCAGGGACGTCCGCCGTATTGACGACTTCCAAGCGTGTCCCAACCAGACGTACGCCTTTGTCTTTGTCGGCACCGAAAATCAACGGCTTGCCGTGCTCCAGTTCGACGGTGTTGTTTGGACGCTGTTTCTTCTCTTGTGCGTACGCCATCGCACCATCATTGAATACGTTGCAGTTCTGGTAGACCTCCAGCAGCGAGGTTCCTTTGTGCTCGGCAGCACGTTTTAGCATCGCGCCCAGGTGTTTGACGTTTGCGTCCATGCTGCGAGCGACGAAGGTGGCTTCGGCCGCCAAAGCGACTGACAATGGGCTCAATGGGTGATCGATCGACCCCATCGGCGTACTCTTTGTCACTTGGCCTTCGGTGCTGGTTGGACTGTACTGGCCTTTGGTCAAACCGTAGATACGGTTGTTGAACAGAACGATGTTGACGTCCAAGTTTCGTCGCAGTGCGTGGATGAAATGGTTTCCGCCAATCGACAGAGCGTCGCCGTCGCCTGTGATTACCCAAACCATCAAATCAGGTCGGGTGGATTTCAAACCGGTTGCAAACGTGGGTGCACGACCGTGAATGCTGTGCATGCCGTACGTATTCATGTAGTACGGAAAACGGCTACTGCATCCGATCCCGCTAATGAAAACAGTTTTTTCGCGAGGGACGCCCAATTCGGGCAAGACCTTTTTCATCTGTGCCAGGATCGAATAGTCGCCGCAACCTGGGCACCATCGGACGTCTTGATCGGAAGCAAAATCAGCGGCTTTTAGTACGGGAAGATTCATAGCTGCGTGAAGCGGGAAACGGTAGGTTGTAATGAGAGAAATGCGACGGCTGATTAAACGATATTTTGCTAACCAGCTTTGCTATTGCTGCCAGACGAAGCGTGCTCTTCGATAGCCGCGACCAATTCAGTAACCGTAAATGGTTTGCCTTGGACTTTGTTGATGCCGATGCAATCGACCAAGTACTCGCTGCGAAGCAACAGTCTTAGCTGTCCCATGTTTAATTCGGGAACCAAAACTTTGTCGAACGATTTCAGCAATTCGCCGACGTTCGATGGCATCGGATTCAGATAACGAATGTGTGCGTGCGAAACACTGAGTCCCGCGGTTTGGCAGCGTGCGACGGCGGTGTGGCATGCACCGTAGGTTCCGCCCCAAGACACAACCAGCACGTCGCCTTTTTCGGCACCAAAAACTTCTTGTGGTGGAATCCGCTCGGCGATCTTTGCAACTTTTTCCGCTCGGCGATCGGTCATCAGTTGGTGATTTTCGGGGTCATAGCTGACATTGCCCGTCCCGTCTTCTTTCTCCAAGCCACCGACGCGGTGCATCAGCCCTTCGGTACCGGGAATCGCCCAAGGTCGTGCAAGCTTTTCGTCGCGCGAGTAAGGCAAGAATGGCTCGTCGCCGCCTTGCGACTCTGGATGCGTGATGTTGATTTTTTCCAACTTCGAGACGTCTGGAATCTTCCACGGCTCGCTTCCATTTGCGATGTATCCGTCAGACAGCAAGATCACGGGGCACATGCATTCGGTAGCTATCCGCCAGGCTTCAATCGAAGCGTTAAAACAGTCGCCGGGCGATTGTGGTGCGATGATTGGCAGCGGCGATTCACCGTTTCGACCAAACATGCTTTGCAGCAAATCGCTTTGCTCGGTTTTGGTTGGCAGTCCCGTGCTGGGTCCACCACGTTGGACATTGACGACGATCATCGGCAATTCCAAAATCATGCCCAACCCCATCGCTTCTCCCTTGAGCGCGATGCCGGGTCCGCTACTGGCGGTGACGGCCATCGTGCCACCGAATGCGGCTCCGATGGTTGAACAGACCGCTGCAATTTCGTCTTCGGCTTGGAATGTACGAACGCCAAAATTTTTGTACTTGGTCAGTTCGTGCAAAATGTCGCTGGCCGGTGTGATGGGATACGTTCCGTAGAACAGTTCTTTGTCGCTCAAGCGTGATGCTGCGATCAATCCCCAAGCCAACGCTTGGTTGCCCATGATGTTTCGGTAGGTACCCGGCTCCAATTCTGCTGCGGAGACTTGGTAGCTCTCGCCAAACGCTTCGGTTGTTTCACCGAATGCCCAGCCGGCACGCAAAGCGGCTTCGTTGGCCGCAGCGATCTCAGGTTTCTTGCCGAACTTTAGTTCGATGAACCGCAACGTCGGTTCCAATGATCGGCCAAACAACCAGTAGACCAATCCCATCGCAAAGAAATTCTTGCAGCGGTCCGCGATCTTTTGGCTGAGCCCGTGTTCGGCGACGGCGTCACGCGTCAGCTTGGTCATCGGGACTTTGAAAATCCGATAGGTTTCTTCCAACACCGACGCTTCCAAGGGATTCGATTCGACCTTGGCCAGCTTGAATTCTTTTTCGTTGAACCCGTCTTCGTTGGCGATCAAGATTCCGCCTTTGCGAAGATCGCTTAGGTTGGTCACCATCGCGGCTGGATTCATCACGACTAACGCGTCAAGCTGATCGCCGGGCGTGAAGATTTCCTCGCTAGCAAACTGGACTTGAAAACCGGATACACCGGCACGTGTTCCGCGCGGGGCGCGAATCTCCGCTGGGAAGTCGGGAAACGTCGCGACATCGTTGCCAGCGAGAGCACTTGTGTTGGTAAGCTGGGTACCAAGCAATTGCATTCCGTCGCCGGAGTCTCCCGCGAGTCGCACGGTGATTCCAGAAACAGTTTGGACGTCTTTCGACGTGGTCGGTATGGCCGTCATGGAGAGATGCAGCGCGATAGGTGCTGCCAAAACGCGTTTCGAAAAGGGGGAGTTTACCGGTTGTATCGATCGTTGACACACCGGGAGGTTATAGAAATTCTATAAATCGCGACGTAAAACGTAACTGCGCCAAGGACATATTCCCGGGATTTCCCCAAGAAAGATTGTGTGAACCACCCGGTGAAAAGTGGGTCACCGGCTGTCTTGTGAAATAGCGTTCCGCTACTGGGTACCGCAATTAGGGTCATGGTTTTACTCGCGTGACGGCAAATCCAATCGAGTCCAAGCGATCCGGTTAGGGCGGCGACTCCGCTGAAGTACCGTAAATCGCATGTTTTGGGGCTTTTTGCTGAAGTCCGCGGCCCTGGATGATGCTTATCTCGCCTGATGAATCAAATCGTCGGCGCCGGCATCCGCTAGACGCTTGCTAACTTTCTCGGCCAGCGATTGTGCGATGGAGTTCCACCCACTGGTGTCTTCTGGGTCTAGTTCCGTTTTGTCGTTATCGGAGAGCTTTTTCGCTCCATCGCTCGATAGCACCACGGCTTCAAGTCGCAGGGTGCTGCCATCAATCTGTCCGTAGGCGGCGATCGGTGCCAAGCAACCGCCATTGAGTTTCGCCAGTAGTGTTCGTTCGGCGACGACACATGCATGCGCGGTTGGATCATCAATGCTCTTGAATGCCGCGACCGCTTCATGGTCATCACTGCGTACTTCGATCCCCAGGGCTCCTTGCCCCGGTGCGGGTAGCATCTGATCAAGCGGCAAGATGCATCGGCTGAGGTCGGACATTTTTAGACGTAAGACGCCTGCATTCGCCAAAACAATGGCATCAAACTCGCCCGATTCGACTTTGCTTAACCGAGTTTGGACATTCCCCCTAATCGGTTCCAGTTGCAGATCGTTGCGTAGATTTAACAACTGCGCCGCACGTCTCTTGCTGCCGGTTCCGATTCTTGCTTTCTGAGGCAACTGGTCGATCGTCCATGCTTCTGGCGAAACCAAACAGTCTTGAACGTTCTCTCGCTCGGGGATGGCGGCAACGACAAACCGATGGTCTTTTTCTGTCGGGAGATCTTTCAACGAGTGGACGGCAACATCTGCTTCGTCGTCGGTCAACGCCTGCTGAATTCGTTTGGTAAACAAACCAACCTGTCGCGACCCATCAATTGGACGCATATCCACGTCACCGGTGCTCACAAGCGGAACAAGTTCCGATTCGACGCCTACTTGATGTAGCCGCTGGGCGATGTATTCGGCTTGCCAAAGCGCCAGTGGGCTTTTTCGAGTCGCGATGCGTAACTTACGACACGCGGTGACAGAATCGGGAGATGAAGAAGAATTGGATGCTGTCAACGAAATGAGCTCGGCAAGATGTTGGGCGGGATCGGATTTTGTAGGCGG
>CAZZDZ010000313.1:0-7717 GCA_964652675.1 uncultured Pirellulaceae bacterium | reverse complement strand
GATTGCCACGACAGGGTCAATAGAAATCTTCTATTTGGATAGATGATTTTCTGGCACGTCCATTCTGCCTCAAAGCCAGGAATGTCCTGTCGAGAAAATGGCGAATTCTTTCGCTTTCCCAGTTGATACTGGCGAATTCATTCGCTAACTTGGTGCGTGTTGGCGAATTCATTCGCTATTGAGTCATTTGGTCAATTCTTTCAGGGGTGCCAACGATGCCACGTCCAACCTCGTCCCAGCCGACGGAAGTCGAGCTACAGATCCTTCGGGTGCTCTGGGAGCACGGCGATTCCACCGCTCGCCAGATACACAACTGGTTATTGGAAGACCGAGATGCCAACTATTCGACGACGGTGAAAATGTTGTCGGTGATGCTCGACAAGCAGATGGTCAAGCGTGACGAGAGCGTTAGGCCTCAGTTGTTTCGTGCAGCGATGTCCCAGAAAAAAACTCAACAGAAGATGCTCAAAGACCTGATCCGGCGAGCCTATGACGGGTCTGCCGGTAGTCTTGTGTTGCAAGCGCTGGCGTCACAAAAAGCGACCCCGGAAGAATTGGCTGAGATTCGACAGTTGCTGCGCCAGCTTGAGGAGGCAGGAGAATGATGTTGTTAAATACTCTGCAACGTTTCGCCACTAGCGTTTGGGTTGAACAAATTGGATGGACGCTGCTCCACTCATTATGGCAGATTGCCCTGATTGCTTCGGCCTACTACTTGCTGTCGTTCTTGCTTCGTAAAAGCTCAGCCTATTCACGGTACATCATAGGCTGTGCTGCCTTGGTTGCGATGCTGGTTGTTCCGGTAACAACCTTCTGCTTGCTTTCGGATCAGCAAGCTGCTGCCGAGTATGTTGTCGATCAGAATTTAGATCTAGCTGCGTTGTCTCCATCCCTTGACGAAGTTTCGCTATCGCAAGCAGCCGTTGAACCAGCTTTTGCGGAATCAGGGTCATTGGCTGACAATACGATCGGCGTCGAATCTGGTGACTCGCTGCTTTCTCCTCAGGCGGATCCAGCTGACGTTTTATCGGTGCCGGAACAAATCGCGTCTGTCCTGCGTCCATGGCTGCTGTTGATTACCGTATCGTGGCTTGTTGGGGTAGCGCTGCTTTCCATGCGCCCGGTTGTGGGGTGTTTATATATTCGCCGTTTGAGACGTTTCGGCCTTTCTCCGGTTCCGGACGCTGTGCTTCAAGCGTGCGACGAATTGATGCGAAAGATGAAGATTCAGCATGCGGTCCAGCTGTTTCAGTCGTCCCTTGTTCATTCGCCAGTGGTGGTCGGCTATCTGCGACCGATGATTTTATTGCCGGCTTCTGCCATCACGGGGCTCACCGCCCGCGAACTTGAATTGATTTTGGCTCACGAACTGGCTCATATCCGAAAGCATGATTACCTGGTGAACCTTGTTCAAACGGTGATTGAAGCGTTGTTGTTCTACCATCCTGGAACGTGGTGGATGTCGGCTCAGGTACGTCGCGAGCGAGAGAATTGCTGTGACGATGTGGCTGTTGCAATCAGTAGCGATCGTGCGACTTACATTCGGGCTCTGGCTCTACTGGAACAACAGCGTGTTGCATCGCCTGCTCTGGCAGCAACGGGTGGGGCACTGCTGAATCGTGTGCGTCGGCTCGTTGGCGGGCCAGGGTCGGAATTTGTTTATCGCAAATCCAGTTTGTGGTTGACGGCGTTGCTGTTGGTTGGTGTCGCAATTACTGGCTTGTCGCTGACAGGCGCAAATTCGATGGGGATGGGAGATGACGTTGGGCTCACTGAGTTGAGTCGAGAACAGATGGAAGTGATTGCAAGCCGCGTTCAAGCTGTCGCCGACGGTAAGATTGGCGTGGATGTATTGATCGATGAGCTCCAAGAAATCGGGCCTGAGTCTGTTCAGGGGCTTGTCCCGTTCATGGCTCGTAGCGTAGCCGACCGGGTCGCGATGGATGCCTTTGAGCCATTCCTCGATCAGCCGCGCGTGCGTGCCTATCTGGAGGAGGTTCTGGTGTCGCTGCCAGTGGATCTCAGCAAACCGGGCAATCAATCGCATTGCTGTTTAACGCTTCTGGCAAAGTGCCCGCATCGTCTTCATCCGAAATCCAGTGAGTTCAATCATGTCAATCTGTGTGGGAAGTTTCTGAAGTGGAATCCGCATGCGGCTTTGTATGTCCTAGGGGGCGTCAAAGGCGAGCATGCTCGCGAACAACTGCTGGCCGCTTTTGAGCAATTGCCGACAGAACGTTGGTGGCTGGTTGCCAATGCGCTGGAACGAACGGGCGATGCTGCGGCAGTCCCGGAACTCAAGCGACGACTCCGTGAAATCGAATCGCCCCCAAGCGATCGCTTCCCCAATATCACCGTATCCGCGTTTACCAATGCGATCTACAAGTTGTCCAGGGGTGAACATACCAACTGCGGTTTTCGCGTCGGGCGGCGATCAGTCTATCCTTATGATGGACCTGGAACACCAAGGAGTTTCACGGTCGCTCCGGGAACAAATCACTACATCAGTCTGCCCGATGTTGACTCAAGCACCGACGACGGACGTACGCAAATCTGGCAGGCAATACGGGACCAAACTCCTGGCCCTGGGTTCATCATTGACGGTGACGAAATTGTTCTGCTTCATGGATTAAAAGTGATTCCTCTGGATCTTGGAAAATCCGCCAAGCCCGTCGACTTCGATAAGTATCTTTGCGAAAAGACGATAGAAGAATTCAAGAGGCTCTTCCGGAAAACGGATTCATCAGGCCGGGTTGCTATCCCCAGTGGCGACTGGATTCTGGCGATGGACCCAGCGAGCACTCTTTACTTATTAAGGCTACGCAAAACATCGGATGACTCTCCGTACAACGTGCTTTTTTCCCGGCGTCTTCCGCTGATGAAAACCAATGCGATGACGCAGGCCGATAGTGACTTGCCCGACGGAGAAGAAAGCTTGTTGAACTTTGACAAGTTGGTTGGGCGGAGGGTCGCGCAAGCGATCCGTAATGTGAATTTGCCCTTCGTCGATGAACAGAAACTGCAAAAGATCGAAAAGGATTTCACTAGCTTCATCAATTCTAGCATTCCCAAGGGAACCTACGCGGTTGGCGCTTCGATCCCCAAAGATCAGCGGCATGCGATTCTTCGCGCCATTAAAGAACATGGAGCCCAACATCTGGGGATCGATCGTTTCAGGCAGGCAGAGCTGCGATCGATTAACTCCGCGTACCTGGAGCTGCCCGATCGGCTACTGACACTGAAGTGGAAGCTGTATCGTGCAATTGTGAATGCTCGGACGCTGGATGTTGGCAAACAAGCGAAGCTGGAGGCACAGCGTTTATGGATGAAGCAGTACGTTCGATCACTGCCAGCCTACAAAACCGACGCAAATCCAACGGTTTTATCCGCTTTAGAAGAACGATTCGCAGACCCGTTGTGCTGCACCCTTTCCTATCCAATGACGGACAAGCAGTTCACCTCGTTCAAGCAACATCTGAAGAAACGCCCGCAGGAGAGCGAACCCGCCTCGATTGTTTTTCACATTGTTCAACAGAGCCAAGCCGCGCAGTACGAGGGTGTCGATCGCTTTGAGTTGCCGTTTGACGATCGCGTGGTCCGCTATGGTGCGGCAAGTGTCGTCCAGTTGGGGTTCAAGAGTAATCGGTCGTTTGTAGGTTCGATGCGGAGCATTCAAGACATCGAGGACTCCGGCACGGTTATCGATGCCACCACAGGGAATTTGATCACTGCTCCCGAAGAGGCACAGAAAGGAAATGACTTTCAACGTTGGCTGAGTAAGAATGGGCGAGGTGACTTCGGCTTCGATGATGCTGATGGAGGCGGTTTGTTTAGCATCCGTGATGCCAAGCTGGTCAAACTTGATGTGAAAACATGGCACCAGGCGGATGCGATCAGCAGCAAAGAACTGCGAGCATTGCTAGGCGGCCCATCGGCGGGACAAACGATCTCACTGAAGAATCACTACCAAGACTACCAGCAGGAAAATGGTGCTCCGTGTTGCTACGTCGGTGTTTTGACGAATGAGGGGCGACTTGCGGTCGTCGCAGTGGAGAGCTTTAGTGGCCGGAAACGCATCGGCGTGCGGACACGAGTCCGAGCGGCACTTTCGGAGATGGAGACAGAAGAACTTCGCAACACTGCCAACAAGGACGCAGCAGAGAAAGAAAACGCGATTCGCAAAGAACTGGAGTTTTTGGCGGCCAACGATGGGATCGAAAAGGAAACGATGAAGGCGACAAGAGAAGGTGACTGGGGCGAAGCAACCGAGGGTGTGCAACTGAAGATTCACAGCTTGGACGTTCATTTCGTAAACGGCCAATGGAGAGTCGAGTGTAGAACGGATATCCGATCAAACGAAGAACGTGTTCTGCCACACTATGGTGCACCGATCGATGAATACTTGATCGAGTGGGATGGCAAATGGTATCGACAGGTCGATCGTCGCTGGAGCCTTGTCGCCAGCGTTTTCCCCTCGCCAGCTCTCAAGCGAGATTCGATGTATACGGTGATCAGGGCAAGCAAGTCGCCTGCACTCGATCACCGTTCCGGCGAATATGGTGGCTGGGTCGACGAAGCAACAGGCAAGCCTATGTCTCTGACGGCCGGGACGCATACCCTTCGGATCGCGTTGCCTTTAGCCGATCCTCCTGGCGGCGCAGAAAACCAGCAGTCGCAAAAGCGTGCGGTCAGCAATAAGATCGAATTCACGGTGCCTGCGAAACAGCCCGATGCGGTGACTTGGGGACCTGAGAACGACGGGCTTCAGCTTGGAATCGATGCTGCCGACGTCCAAGCCATGCGGAATTGGCAACCTGGTTCCAAGCTGTCGTATACGCTTTGGATTAAGAACGCGTCGGATCAGCCTATGCCTGTCACCGACTTCATTCCCCTACGCGGTTGGTATCCTGAACTACGCGACAAAGACGGTAGCCGTGTCGCCCTGCCAATGCCTCCGATCAACAGGCCTGTGCAAATTCGTGAACGTAGACTGGCCGGCGGCGCAATCGTGGAAGTGGGCAAACTGTTCATCGATATGCCGGCGACCTTCGAGCCAGGGGCATACTCCCTCAAGCAGGACTACCGCATCACAAGCGGTAGTCGAGATCGTTTCCCTTTAGAGGTATCTGTTGATTTGCGGATCGGTGAGCTCGCTCGGGGCAAGGCGATCGGCGATGTGAAGATCGGGGCGGATCACTCGCTTCGCATCGAAGGTGATCACAATCAAAGCGGTACGGTATCGGGCAAGGTCGAAGGAGATTTTGAGACCTACTCCGTTTTTCTGGAACACGACAACTGGAAAGGCAACCTTGGCGATTTGCCTCAACTGGTGGTCAAGTCGGGCGAAACCTATGAGTTTACCAACGTCCCTGTTGGTAGTTGCGTTGTGATGGCCAAGCCAGTACTTGCCCGCAACAAAGATAAATACCGGGCTGCCACGCTCACTAAAACGGTTGAAGTCAAAGACGACCAAACAGTAACTGCTGATCTGCTTGCCGATAGCAATCGGACCAACGCAAGCGCCGACGCCGATGATGTCGCCGCTTTGAGCGAGAAAGACTCAGCTCGAACGATCAAAGTTCCCAAGTGGCCGCGAATTCCATCTCGTAGTCAGAGCGGGGCTTTTCACGGATTCGGCTCGTTTCATCTGCGCGATGATGATGACCAGACGATGGGACGTAAGTTGATCTTTTGGGATGATATTAAACCGGTCGACGGACAGTTGCACATTCCAGCTGGAAAGGCATTGGGAATCGGAATTGACTCGGGAAACTACACCGACTTATCCGCACTTCTGGCTTTTGCACCCAACGGCCTTCAGTCGCTGTCTCTGCCCTCGCAGAACATGATTGATAATCGAGCGATGCCGAATCTGGCTCAGCTGACCGGATTGAAGCGACTGCTGCTTGGTGGATCGACGATTACAGACAAGGGTTTGCCGCACTTGGTGAAACTGACAAACCTGAAGTACCTGTCATTGCAGCAGTGCCCGGTCACCGATCAGTCCATTGACACGTTGGCGCAGTTCACCTCGCTACAGGAAATTAACCTTTGGAATACGTGGGTCAGCAAACAAGGAGCCGAAAAGCTACAGCTTGCTCTTCCAAATTGTCGAGTTGAATGGACTGAAGCCACCGAGAGAGTTCATCCCAGCTTGGATCCGTCTGGGAATCCACTGGCCAAGAATGAACAAGACGCCCCGAAGGCAAAGCGAAAAGCAACCAACCTCACTCCTGTCTTCGCTTCAGCGACAAAGTTGCGTTGGGATCGGTTGAAGCCGAACAGCGAACACGCTCGAGTATTGCGTCAGTGGGATGATATCGCCTACGAGAAGGCCCGGGCCATCGGAATCAACAAGACATCTGCACTTTCAGATATCTGGGAGGCGGTACCGCCAGAATCGAAGTCTTATGAGGTTCGCAAGGATGTCCGTGTCACCATTGCAGCCCTCGACACCACCATCTACGAACGTTCCGACCTCAAGAAGTTTTGGGTCCAGCGTGATCCACCAGAGTCGAGTTTTCATACGTTCTTTGGGCCGTTTGACGGTGATCCTATCGAGGTGTTAGGAATTCAACCGAACCAAGCAAAGAATCGGATGGTCGGCCAGTGGATCGGTGGCGGTGCGATCATGCCAGTGTTCCATGCCTTTTTATCCAATGGGGTTTACGAGCGGCGAATTGGCGAGCGAACGGCGAATCCGAATCGCGGCACATGGCGGTTGGAAGACAACCGGCTCATCCGTCAGATCGATGGACAGGAAGAATCAACCAGCGCGATTGAATGGACTGGACAAAACGCCTTTCGCATCGAACTCCCGAACGATAAATCCGCCGTTTACCGCCGAGTTGACCCTGAAACCGGGAAGGTGATCCTTCCCGATGTTTCCGAGCGAACCAACCCAACCACCGTTCCGGATGAGCTTCACACTGACCCCAAACAGTCATCAACACCTTTGGGCGATGAACTCGACGACGCATGGCACCAAAAGAGTCCACTCGAGTTTTCTGACATCAAGCAGATCTCCAGTCGGCTGCCAGCCAATGGCGATCCTTGTTTCCTATCGCTAGATCAAGCGGCTCTTCTTGACGCGTCGGATCCCCGATTGGGGACTGCCCGCGCTCCTGAGCAAGCCCAAAACGAATGGGCCGTTTCCCAGGGTTTGCCATTTGAATTTCGCTCGAAAGGCAACGGGGTTGAATTTCGCGCTCACGACACCCAGTCGAGTCGTTCTCAAAAGTTATCGGAAAAGCAGCTTAACGATACCGTTTTTGGCAAGTACACGCCGCGACAGTTGTTGCAGACAATGTACGACACTTGGTGGGCATCGATTCGGTTTGACATGAAAAATCAAAACCGAAGCGTTGAGCGTTTGCGTAACCAAACTTGGACGATTGATTCAGAATCGTTACCCGTTTCAATTCAATTTCGGGGAAGAAACGCACAAGCCGGAATCCTTTTTGTTCAATCGTATGATTCCGACACTGGCTTGCTGGACATGCAATTCAAGACGATTCATGTTGCATCCGATGTTGCGAATACTGACAGCACTGATAGTCGTCCGGCGCCAGATGAATCTCAACAAGATGACTAACGCAAGCAAACGCACCCACTCACCGTATTCACTAAGCAAGTTTCTGTTTTAGCGACTTCAACGCCCGAATCCACAACATCCTGGTTGCGGCTGCTGATCGGTTCATTCGCTCCGCGATCGCTT
>CAZZDZ010000312.1:0-7724 GCA_964652675.1 uncultured Pirellulaceae bacterium | reverse complement strand
GAAAACGCTAGATATTGCCAAGTTGTTCGCGCATCGTGGCTTTTGCATCATCCAACGCTCCGGGCAGTTTGCTTGGATCTTTGCCGCCGGCCTGAGCCATATCGGCACGACCGCCGCCTCCGCCGCCCACCGCGTTGGCAGCAGCCCCAACCCAAGCGTCTGCTTTAAGACCTTTGTCGACCAGATCTTTGCTGATTCCGCCGACCAACAGAACTTTTTCGCCCTGGACGGCCGCAAACAAAATCGCGGTTTCCCCGTCAGCTTTTTTGCGTATCTGATCGATCCAGCCTCGCATCACATTGGGGTTCGCTCCGGGGGTTTCGGCAACGATCATCAACGCGCCGCCGATTGTTTCTCCATTGGCCATCAAGTCGTCAGCAGAAAGTTGCCCACCTGCCGTGACCTCTTTCAATTCTGCGATCTGTTTTGTGCGATCACCCAACAACGATTCGAGGCGTTTTGTAACGTCATCAATCGAAACGTTCAGTCGTCTGGTAATGTTTCTCACCGCATCCCGGACCGAGTTGTAGTCTTCCAAATCCGTTCGGGGGCCTTCGCCGTTGAAAGCGAATTTGTCTGCATGCTCGGTAGCCTTGCCGGAAGTGATTTCCTTTTTCAACTGGCGAACTTCTGTCATCAGCTGATCCGCCGACGCCAACGCTTCGGTTTGTTCACATCCCAGGACACCGGCGACTTCTGCAAGCAACTCCTGTGTCCGAACACGATGTGTTCGCGCGCGTGGCCCCGTTAACGCTTCAATTCGTCGCGTGCCGGCCGACACGCTTTCTTCCACCACCAATTCAAACGCTTCGACGTCGCCGGTGCTGCGCACGTGAGTGCCACCGCAAAGTTCTTTGCTGAATCCGCCCATCGACACCATCCGAACCGGATCGGGATACTTTTCGCCAAACAGCATCATTGCACCGGCTTCGCGAGCTTCAGTGAGTGGAACGGTTTTCCAATCGACCGATTGAGCCGCATCGATTTGGCTCCAAACGTCTTTTTCGATTTGCACCAATGCATCATCGGGAATCGGTTTTTGGTTTGTGAAATCAAAACGCAACCGATCTGCTTCGACTTTACTGCCTTGTTGCTGTGCGTGATCCCCTACGTTTTTGTGCAGGGCATAATGCAAAATGTGAGTGGCCGAGTGGGCACGCGAAAGTGCTTGTCGTCTTTCGGCATCGACGACAGCGGTACATGTTTCGCCTTCGCGCAATTCACCGCGTACTAATTTGCCGTGATGAACAATCAATCCTGCGTGTTTTTGAGTGTCGATCACTTCAAACTCAAACGCGTCGCTGCTGATTTTTCCCACATCACCAACTTGTCCACCCGATTCGCCGTAGAAAGGGGTTTCGTTCAAGATCAATCGCAGTTCATTTTTACCAGGACGATCCAGGTGGCTCAGCAACTGCCCGTCGTCTTCGGCTTTGCCACCAGCGCCTGTGATGATGCCTTTGATCGTGGCGGTCGATTCCAGTTGGTCGTAACCAACAAACGGAGTCTCGCGGAGTGCTTCCTTTAACGTTTCCAATGGTCCGGTTTGAAAAAGTTCACGCTGGCCGGCGCCACTGGCGATCGCGTGTTCGTCCATCGCTTTACGATAGCCGGTCCAATCGAATGTAAAGTTCTGTTCGGCGCTCAGTGTTTGCAGTAGTTCCGGTGGGACACCATAAGTTGTGTTTAATTCGGCTGCCTCGTCGCCGGGGACCATCACGGCGGACTCATCTCGCATCTGTTCGAACAGGCGGTCGATGCGTTTCATGCCGCCATCGATCGTGCCAAAGAACGCCTGCTCTTCGGCTTCCATCACCTCAGCAACCCGTTTGGTCGTCTCGCTCAATTCGGGATACTGAGCCTTCGATGCTTCGGCAACCGCTTCGACCAATTGATAAACAAACGGTTCTCGCAAATTCATTTGGAAACCGTCCAGCACCGCGCGCCGGATCAAACGCCGCACAACGTATTTGGCGTCTTTGTTTCCTGGGTAAACGTTCTCGTGAATCGCGAATGTGCAGGCACGCGCGTGGTCGGTGATTCGTCGCAGACGGCGTCCGTTGTCGCTGTCGTAGGAATATTTCACACCGACGACTTGCGAAGCGGCTTCGACGATCGGGAACAAACTATCGATGTGAAAGTTGGTCGGGACTCCTTGCAACACACTTGCGGTTCGTTCCAACCCCATGCCCGTGTCGATATTTTGACTTGGCAGCGGTTTCAAGTTGTCCGGCGGACTGCCGACGCGATTGAATTGTGTAAAGACAAGGTTCCAGATTTCGACATCGCTGCCGTCGTCCAAGTTGTAATAGATTTCGCTACACGGCCCACAGACTCCATCGGGACCTTGGCTTGGCGCGGACGCAGGCCAGAAGTTTTCGTCTTCGTCCATCCGCGTGATTCGTTTGTCCGGCACTCCGAT
Organism: uncultured Pirellulaceae bacterium; assembly: GCA_964652675.1. Classification (GTDB taxonomy): domain Bacteria; phylum Planctomycetota; class Planctomycetia; order Pirellulales; family Pirellulaceae; genus K23-9. The sequence goes on along the minus strand of CAZZDZ010000312.1, from coordinate 5,302 downwards.
CTTTTCTTTCCAGATTCCGTACGCATCATCGTCGTCTTTGTAGACGGTGACGGACAGTTTCTCCGGTGCAATGCCAAGCCATTTTTTGTCGGTCAAAAATTCCCAGGCCCAAGCAATCGCTTCTTCTTTGAAATAATCGCCAAAGCTAAAGTTGCCCAGCATTTCAAAGAACGTGTGGTGAAACGCTGTTCGACCGACGTTGTCGATGTCACCGGTGCGCAAACATTTTTGGCAAGTCGTCGCGCGAGTGAAATCCAGCTTTACCTTGCCCAGAAAGTGATCCTTGAACTGGTTCATTCCGGCGGGAGTGAACAGAACGGAGGGATCCCAAGTGGGAACCAGGACATCGCTTGGTTTGCGGACGCATCCTTTGGATTCAAAGAAGGCGAGGTATTTTTCGCGTAGCTCGTCGGTTTTCATAGTGAACGTGTTTAAATGTGCATCAAATGGTTGGTGGCTGATGCCCTAGAGGGGTCGCAGCCACCAAAAAAACTGTCGAATCAACCTAGATGATATCGAATGAACTGAATTCGGCAGAGCCCAGCCATTTTGGCGTTTCTATGGGCAATCAGCCATCCGTTTTGGCCCGAACCTCGCAAAGCGGACGTGAATTTCGTGCTTTGGCTCGGATCAATCCCAAGCCACGTTCGGATTGGGGTTGCGATGGGAGGCGATCAATTGCGATACGGAAATGAATTGTCGTTTTCGCGCGGCTGGAGCATTTCCAGCTACGTTGTCGTATGTTTGATGAGAAGGAGTTTTTGGTATGCGTTTGGCGAATCATCCAATGCGGACCATTGTGCTTTTGGCAGCCACGATTGTCACAGTGAGTGTTATCGACTGCCCGACCGTTCATAGCGACGAATTTCAAGCTCAATCGACTGTCGGCCGGTTTATGGAAGGCCTGAAGCCTCAGAACTGGAAGATGCCATCGCTGCAAAGCATCTTGCCTGGCCAAAACGAACGTGATCAGATCAAGAAACGCAAAGATGGCTTGGTCCAAGAAGTGACCGAAAGCGCGAAACGCAGTTGGCAAAAAACCAAAGATACGTTGAATCCAAAACGTCTCATTCCGACCAATCTGTTCGGAGCAGGCTCCCAGCCAAACGGCCAATCGCAAGGCGGCGGATTTCTTTCGTCGCTGTTGGGCGGCGGCAACTCAGCACAGGAACGCGCAGCTTCGGCAAGCGATTTTCTGCGACAGGACAAACCACGGCGTTAAGCGATTCGCTGGCGACGCATCAGGGTTGGCGTATCCAGTGGCGTTTGCGTCCGTCGTTTTCGTTTGCGGCCGGCAACCGCTCGATCGCATCGGAATCGGCAGTTTCGGATTCGGTGCTGGACGTGCTCGCTAACTTGGCATTGGTCTCTGGTTTTGGGTAACGGCTTTTGGGCGGCGCTGCTGATTTAGCAAGCGATGGTGCCGACTGGGTCCGTCCGAACGCGGCGCCAAATGTTTTTTTGTCTTCGTTAGGCTTCTGCTTAGCAATCCGCTCCGTCGCTTTTCCGTTGCGACTTTTTCGCGTGTGCTTTTTGATGGCCAGCGGTTGTGTTTTAGTCGCGTTCTTTTTCTGCAAGCTTAAACGTTTTCGTTCGATCTTCGCTCGTACTGGCGTGGTGGCGTTAAAGTCATCTTCGTTGGCAGCGACTTGATCCAGAGGCACGGCTACTTGCGAGTAGGATTTTGGGATCGCGAGCGATCGATTGTGATCGCTCGGCAGACTTTGGACTGGTCGCGGTCTGAGCGCAAGGGATTGCAGGTTTTCGATGACATGGGGTTTGTCGTTAACCAGCATCTCTAGATTCGTACCATTGAGGGCCGATTGGGTTGGCCCGGTGGCTTCGACGGGTAATGTCGATGCGTCAGGGATACTCTGGTAACGCCGAAAGGGCAAAGCTGCCAGGCAGCCAAGAGCGATGACGAGGACGCCAAAAGTTAGTTTTCGCAAGGGAGAGACTCGGAGCTGGGTGACGGGAAAATCCCAAAACCACCCGCAAAACGCGGACGATAGAGAGACGTCCAGCTTCGTCCGTGAATAGACATGGTTTTGCTTCTTGCAATAAGAAGCATTCGGCTGGTCCTGGGGCATCCGTCCAGGAATTTTGCGTGATTTTTCGTGCGATTTGCAATTCGCTCCATTGTGCATAACCCGTTCTGTCTGCCCCTTCGTCGAAGTCGTTGGGCCTGATACGATTTGCGTTTTGTCCACACACTACGCATTCGTTGAGAAATCATGGAAGCCGGTATTGTTGGTTTGCCCAATGTCGGGAAGAGCACCTTGTTCAACGCGCTGACGCAATCCCAGTCAGCTCAGAGCGAGAACTATCCGTTTTGCACAATCGAGCCCAATGAAGGGATCGTTAGCGTTCCCGATGATCGTCTGACAAAGATCACCCAATACATTGTGCCGCAGAAAGTCATTCCATCGGCGTTGAAGCTGGTAGACATCGCCGGCATCGTCAAAGGTGCCAGCGATGGCGAAGGGCTGGGCAATAAGTTCTTGAGCCACATTCGCCAAGTTGATGCGATTTTGCAAGTCGTCCGATGCTTTGAAGACCCAGATGTGATCCATGTTTCAGGCAACGTGGATCCGATCGCCGATATCGACACGATCGAGACCGAACTTGTGTTGGCCGACATGCAAACGTTGGAAAACGCGTTGAGCAAAGCCATTCGAACGGCACGCAGCGGTGACAAGGAGGCGAAGCTGCGGGTGTCGGTGATCGAAAAATGCAACGCCCATTTGGAGTCAGAACAACCACTGCGAACGCTGTCGCTTGCCGAAGCAGAATGGACGGCGATATCCAGTTACGGACTGATGACGGCCAAGCCCATTTTGTACGTGGCCAATGTCAGCGAAAATGACTTGGAAGGAAAAGACCCGCTTGTCGATGCGGTCCGCGAGCATGCCGCCAAAGCCGGCGCGGATGTGGTTTGCGTGAGTGCAAAATTGGAAGCCGAAATTGCCGAATTGGACGAAGACGACCGTGATGAGATGTTGTCGGACGTCGGACTTAGCGAACCAGCCCTGAATAACATTGCCCGTGCAGCTTACAAAACACTCGGCCTGCAGAGCTATTTTACGGCGGGCGAGAAAGAAGTGCGGGCGTGGCCGGTTCCGATTGGGGCAACGGCCCCGCAAGCCGCTGGCGTGATTCACTCGGACTTTGAGAAAGGATTTATCCGAGTCGAAGTCTACTCGCTTGACGACTTAGAACAGTACAAGGAAGAGAAAGAGATTCGACAGGCGGGAAAACTGCGTGTCGAAGGGAAATCCTATGTGATGCAGGATGGTGACATTTGCCACTTCCTGTTCAACTAACTGACGAACCAATCTCACCGACGAATAAGAAATACGACGACGCACGAAAGCTTGCTGGCACTCTGAGCGTCCTGTCCGCGCGTCCTAAACGCCCCTTACCGAGGAATTCATGAACAAAATGTTGATACCAATTTTGTTTGCTATTGGAACAGCCATCTTCTGGGGCTGTTACGGACCGACGATCGGAAACGCCCAAGCCCCCAAGACGCCAGGCAGTCCACCGCTGTGGTCTCCGTTCAAACCGTACGTCTTCATTGGCGTTGCTTATCTGGTGATCGCGATCATCGGTGGTTTGATCATGATGAAAGTCAAAGGCGATAGTTTCAGTTTCAGTGGACAACACTTTGCACCAGCGAAATGGGGTTTCTTGGCCGGTTGCTTGGGAGCATTCGGGGCACTCTGTTTGACTTCGGCGATGATGATCAGCAAAGGTAACGCGTTGTTGGTGATGCCGATTGTGTTTGGGGGTGCTGTGTCGGTGACCGCTTTCGTTAGCGCGTTGCGTTTGAAAGACCACGTTGAAATCAGCCCAATGCTTTGGGGCGGAATGTTGTTGACGGTGGTCGGGGTGGTCATCGTCGCGATGAATACACCTCACGGACACGCACCGGCCAAAAGCAGTGATGGCTCGCACGCAGCGGCGGAAACGGCATCGATTGAGAACACTGCATCGACCGAGCCATTGAGCCAGGACGACGCCAGTTGAGGCGACGAAGATGAACCAGTCACCGCAAGATCCGATGGATCGCGTTCGCGCGATCGATGTCGAGATTACGCATGTTTGGATGATCCGTACGTTTTTAAAACACGCAGACGAATCAGAAGACGATGAAGATTTGCGAGATATCGTCCGCGATCTGTACGATTTTATCTTGGCGGTTGGGCCATTGGACGAAGTCCAAGATCCAGCGGTTTACCTAAAGCTGGCAAAGAAGAAACTGTCAAAACTTCGCAAAGCCACGGAGTTGTACGAAGCGATTCAGCCAGAAGTCAGTGGTCATACCAATTTTGTAATGGCAGCACGGTCGTTGCGAGCGGCAGTCGACCGAATTCAATTGGTTGTGACCGGAAACGTTAGTTAGATATACCAACGCTCCAGGTCGTTGGTTGGCTCTTCGTCGCTGTTATTCAAAAGCGGGAATGCGACGCGATCGTCCATCGCCCCCTTGGGCGAACATTCGGCTAGTTCTGACTCGGCTTCGATGCGATGCATCCACGCTTGCTTGACGAAACCCAAAGTGTCAAACAGTTCGGGGCGGAACAAGAGCATAACGGCATCTGCCACATCCTTGTTCGCTTGAGGCAACGCGGGTTGGGCTGTCGTACGCCGGGAAAGGACGTCTCGCATCGATGCGTTCATCAGCCAACACGTCATGTCGCGATTGGGGCCGTATCCGATTCCCCGAAATTCTTCTGCGAATTCGCGTGCCCGTTCGGCGTCAATGCAATATCGCAGGTTGTTGGTCGATTCAATCGACATCCGACCCAGCATCGTGTCGGTCCAGCGTTCGACGCCTTTTCGTAGCCGGTTCAATTTTACAGCGCACTGAACGCTGCTCCCGCGGCCGCTGAGTACCAGTTGGTGCACGCGGTTGCTGGTTTCCATGTGACTTAAGTGAATCGCGTGAGCGACCGGGGAGATTTCATCGCGGTGAGTTTTTGATTCCAGTTGCGACGCCAATGCCGCAACCACGCGCGTTAGCATTTCGGACACCAGGATTTCTTCTAAGACGCTAAGGTGATCGGTCCACCAGCTTTCCATTTCATGAATTTTGCCGGCGCGTTCTGCGTTCTGGTAGCGGGCGATCGAGTGGTTCCAAAGATTGAACCGTTTTCGCGAACTGGCCCAATAGCAGGTCACGGCGTTGGGTGGGATTTTGCTGCGGCACGTCACCATGGCGGTACCGTATTGCGAGACGACAGCAGCGAGTTCGGCAAGGGTGACGCAATGCATGTGATGGGAACCGTGGAGTTGACGA
>CAZZDZ010000311.1:0-7729 GCA_964652675.1 uncultured Pirellulaceae bacterium | reverse complement strand
ACGGCTCCATCGGCGGTACGGGCGGGTGAATAGGACGCGGTGATTTCAAGGGATCGTTTTAACGCTCGCTTGCCTTGCGCAAATCGGGTTCCCCGCACACCAATACGGACTTTTCCGTCGCGTGCCTCAAAGATGATAGGTCGCGATGTGGCGAAATCGATCTCGAACGGCTCCTCTGACTTCGCTTCTTTTTTGTCGTCTTCGTTTGGATCGCTGTCCTGAACTAAAACGGAAGAACCAGTTGCAGCATTTTCATTGGCCCCGGCTTGAGCCATCAGTGAATCGATTTGCGTTTGTTTGATCGTGCGACCGGCCAACAAATAGCCGATAGAATTGTTGATCGCGGATTCGTGAACTTGGATCGCGGCGTCATAGCCACTAACAATGGGCGGAGCGGGAATTGGCGCGGCCAATTGATCGCTGCGCTGAATGGTCGACTGCAAATAAATGGCTTGGCTGGTCGATCCGATCGCCCGAGTGGGTTCGGGTAAATCCAATCGCAACAGCATCGGTCGTACCTTGGCCATGAAATCGGGGATGACCACATTGGACGCCGCATTGGTTTGCTGCGTGAACTGATCGTTCACTTTGCGGCGTAGTTTTTGAAGACCAATGGCATCGGCTTTTGGCTTTTGCTGGGCAGCTTTTTTCTTGGCGATCCGACGTACGATTCTCAGTCGGTGCTGAATCGAATTAATCTGAGTGCGAAGGGATGCATCGACATAGGTCGGGTCCATCCAAATGCCCGCTTCGCTGGCGTAGATGTTTCGCGAGGCAAATACATTGCCGTATCCGGTCGTTTGAAGTGTGACTGGTTTTCGGTAACCGCGATTTTGGCTGCAGATGGATCCAGACAGAGCAACGTTGACGCCGATTGCGCCATGTATCGGAATCAAATTGGCGGTGACAACTCCGTTGGTCGTTGCCGTTCCATTGATGGTGGTTCCCAAAATGCAATCACGTACCGGAGTCGTTTCGTTGACTGGACGAGTCAACGCTGTTTGCACGACGCCTTCACTGATCCAGAGAGAAATATTGGGATGACTGAAACTGCCACGAATGTGGTCGCGAGCGTAGACTTTCTGATTTGTTTCGCTCAGCAGGTCCAACACTAAGCTGGCCGTTGCGGTGTCATCGACCGAAGGGATTGATTCCATTTCTTCTAGTTTTTCGGCAACCGATTTGAATTGTTTTTCAAAGGCCTTGGTTGTCCTGTCTTTGTCGCGAAAGCGGATCGCAGGAATCAATTGATTGACGGCCACGCGCAGCGCCCTCACTTTGGAAAGCTCCAACCCAGGTGCGGTGCCAACGAGTCTTTGTTGCAACGCGATCGCTTCGCGACCCATTTTGGATGCGGATCCGTCCGATTCGATCAATTCGATTAGCGGCTCCATGTCCAAGTAGTCCAACCATCGCTTTTGATTTGACGCACTGGTCGCTCGCTGTAGGAACTCGGTCAACTCACTTGCACGCTGCACAAACTGTCGCTTGCTGGCCATATCGTCAGGGATCAGTTTGGCGTCAAAATTAGACGCCGCATCCAGAATACTGTTGGCTATCGATTTCGAATCCAAGCCAGCAACGTAAGAAGCTTGGACGGTTGGCGCATGAACCGGGGTCCCTTGAAGGCTATCGGCCTGTTGGATCGGTTGCCACTGGATATGCTGGCCAGCATAAAACGGTTGCGGAGTTTGTGCCCAGCAATTCGATGCAAGGACTGAGATTAAACAAAGCAGCATGCTTTGCAAAAAAAGTCTGTTGGAGGCAATCATTGCATTCATGAGTGTCAGTTTGGGTGGCCCTGGCAGTCTGCGAATTCGCGAGTTCTGATTCAGCATTCTAGGCAAAAGATGAGGTTTGGAAGACGGGCAGATGCAAAACAACCTGATTTATTTAACGTTTTTCGACGAATGCCCTCTAAGGAGATCGAATGATCTGGTCGCACAGTCGACTAACGGCGGTCATCTGTTCGTCTGTGTACCCACGCTGTGACATGACCCGAATCGCGAAATCTTGGTTTTCGGTGTGAATCCGTCCGTCGTGAAAGGTGGCAAACGAAAGTCGCTGTAGGGAAAACCATTCGACCACGATGTTTTGGTACTGGACTGATTCGATGTCTTGGGCGTCAAGCTGTTTTTCTTTTCTATCACCAGTATCGTCGCCGAGTCTGGTTTCGTAGATGGTCGGTGGCCACTGGGAAAAGTGAATGGGTTGGATTTCTGCAACTAAGTAGTTTTTTTCGTTGACGAAGTTCAGCGCCCGTTTTGCTTCTTTGCCGCTGACTTTTAGATACGTCCAACCATTTGTGGGGGTAATGCGAAAATCAGCCACGTCGATTTCTTGGTCTACGATTCGTTCGATGATGGGACGATCAGAATAAAACGATTCAATCGGGATATTCGAATCGTCATTGTCCAAGCCAGCAAACCAACCGACCAGCATCAGAACAATAAAGGCGATCCAATTACCATTGCTGAATTCGATGCGATGTTGATTCTCCGGAGCAGCGCCCCCAGCGGTTTGTTCCACTTTGGGTAGTCCGATTTTAGAGTTTTGGTAATTCGATCACGCCATTCCAGTTGGCTGGGACCGTACGATTGTGTCTTAGGATAGTCGCCAGCAGCGCGTCTTTGGGGCGATCCCAAGACGGCAAGCAATGCAGTCGTTCATAAGCCTCGTCCCAATCTCCGCGATTAAGCGCGTCCAAACTGGCTTCGTAGTTCGCAATTTCGTCGTCAGTCAAAATCTGTTGCTGATCTGAATCGCCAGAGTCGTCATCTGCCATGGCGGGCAACAATTCGCTGATTTCCACCGGCGCTTTCAGGCCAGCTGGTCGGACAACGGCCAGCCGGCGTAGACGAAAAGTTGGTTGTTCGATTTTTTGCAGCATCTGAGTGGTTGGTTTGTCCAAGATGACATCGGCTCCGAACGCTTTGGTGATGCCTTCTAGTCGACTGGCCAAATTGACGACTGGCCCAAACGCGGTCACCTTGACTTGGTCGGTTGTTCCGATTCGGCCTGCGACTGCGCGACCACTTGCGATCCCAATCCCGCAACGAAACTGGTTGGCTCTGTCCTGGGATGCGTTCTCCTTACGAATCAGCATCGCCGCTTGAGCCGCGCGATTGGCGGAATCGGATTGATCTAGCGGCCAACCCCAAAAACCCATCGCTGCATCACCATGAAAATCGCCGATCACGCCGCCGGTTCCCAAGATATGTCGCGTCATCACACCCAGCGCGTCACTCACATGGCCAAGTAGTTCAAGCAGTTGGTCAGAACCTTTCTCACTACGCTGCGAAAAACCGCGCAGATCACAAAACATGACCGACAAATCTGCTTCGCGCGGCTCCAAAACTTTTTCGGTGTCCCGGCCAGCAAGCGCATCCATCACGACGGGAGCAAAAAAGTGTCGCATCGCCGCTTGGCGTCTTTCCAATCGACGGCTTTGACGGAGGTTTGCGATCGTGGTTCCGACCAGTTCGGCAAACTTCACATCGTCCTGCAGGTCATCGGGTGCCGCTTGCAGCGATTGGCCCAGGTCCAGTCCCGGTTGTGTGGCCAGTTGCCCCGTCACGTAAATCGCCCAGCCCGGACAGGCTTCGCTAAGCAGCGGAACACAGAACGACCAATCGACGTCTTCGCTGGCGGTAAATTCTGCGTCCTGGTTGCGAGTTCCCGACCAGAGATGCAGTGTGCTCTCGCGTTTGCGGATCGCATCGCGAACCAACCTTGCGCTGACGGCGGGGCCATCGGTTCCCATGGTGCGGCTGTCATAATGCAATACCGTCACGGGTTGATCGGAAATGTCATCACGCATCGTGTTGTCGATCTTGACCACTGCAACGGCCGATGCTGCTGGAGTGGCTTGCAGCATGACGCTGGTCACGCGGACCAATAGTTCGTCGTCGCTGTTGCTGCTGGTGATCAAATCGGGCAACCGACCGAGCATTTCGATTCGTGATGAAGCGTCGCGAAAATTTCTCCGGCGTAGTGCGGCCCGATCGTACGCGTGGGAGGTCACCGAGACGTCTTTTGATGCGTCTGATGCGCCAGGCCGATTGGCCAGAGTAAAAGTGGTTTTGCCGATCGCAAAGTGGTCGCCAGCCATCAACACAAATTGCTTAGATTTCTGCCCATGATGGAAAACAGGATTGCGAGACGTTTTGAGCATCGCGACTTCGACTCGATCACCAGGAATCGGTGTCAGACGCACATGTTTGCGCGAGACCAAAGGGTCCCAAGGAACGTTCCAGTCTCCTTCGCTGCGGCCGATCACGATTTCGATTCCCAATATTGGACTGGGAATCTCACGTCGCCATCGGTCGACACTATTGGGGCCTTGGGCGATCAAATCAGGCATGATGCAATTGGCATGTGGGTAAAGTTCGCTGTCGCATTATTCCAGATTTCTGTAGCAAAAGTAAACAGAACTATTGTTGTGACAGGGCTTTCTGTGAGCGCCTTGCCGCTGTTTCGGGCAAGCCAAAAAAAATCACAGCCCTGAACTGGTTGCAGCGATCGCAGCAGCGCGTCCGGTGCTGAAAGCCGCTTGAAAGTTGTAGCCACCAATCCAACCATCCACATCCAGCACTTCGCCGGCGATATACAACCCTTCGGCCTTGCGACTGGCCATCGTTTTGGGATCGACTTCGGATAGTTTGACTCCGCCAGCGGTAACTTCGGCTTTGGCAAATCCACGTGTCCCATTGACCGGTAACCGCAAGTGTTTGAGGTTTTCGATCAATTCATTCATCGCGCCGCGCGGTAGCTCCGCTATTGTCACATTGCCACCACTACGGTCGACAATCGCATCGGTCAGGCGTTTGGGGAGCCATTGGCCGACCACCGAAGCGATTCGCTGGCGTCCCCCGTCGCCACTGCGATCTGAAAGCTGACGTTCCAGTTCTTTGGTCTCGATATCAGGTACTAAATCGATCCACAGTGAGACATCTTTCAACGAATCAGCCCCCGTGATTTCACCACTGACATCCATCGCAGCGGGTCCGGAAAAACCAAAGTGGGTGAACAACCAACTGGCGCGTCGTTGTATCAGAGGTTTCTTTTTTCGCGGTGCGCCGGACTTGCGCACGGTCGCGACGCAATCTGGCAAAGTGATCCCGGACAGTTCTTTCATCCAGGGTTCTCCACCAACCAACGGTACCAGCGCGGGTCGCGTTCGGACAATCGTATGGCCAAGTTTTTCTAGCCATGAATACGCGTCACCGGTTGTGCCACAACCCGGCCAGCTTCTGCCACCTGCTGTAACGATGACACGGTCGGCCAACAATGTTTCTTTTTCCGTAGCGATCTGCCACGTGCCGTCGACGCGTGCGATCGAAAGTACGCCAGAACGCAGGTAAAGTTTGACGCCTGAATCGATTGCGTGTTCATGCAGCGCGTCCCGCACGTGAACGGCCCGATTGCTTTGCGGAAAAATTTTGCCTGTTGATTCTCTTTTTGTCGGGACACCAAGCCGATTGAACATTTCTACTACGGCGCTTGGCGGAAAACTCCCGACGCTGTGTTGTAAGAATCGTTTTGCATGTCCGAACGCGTCGGTGATTCCGCGTGCGTCGGTATCGTGCGTCAAATTGCAGCGGGTTCCTCCCGACATCAGAATTTTGACACCCGTCTTTGTGTTTTTTTCCAACAAAATGACTTCTGCACCGCGCTGGGCCGATTCTGCGGCAGCCACCAATCCGGCCGCGCCCGCTCCGATCACAACAACGCGATTTCTCGCTGAGGATTGCGGTTGTGTGTTCACGTTTCACGTGGTCTCAGAATCGATATGTAACAAAATTTCACTTGAATCATGTCTTCCAATGGTTAAGGATGGAGTCGTATTGAGGATTCCATTTGAGACTTTGAAAAGGCAGTGTGCAGCAACGTCAAAGATGATGTAAATCGAACCAAAACAATACCGAACCAAAGGAATTCGGAACGCTGCCGCCAAATGGAACAACTTGCTTCCTTCACATTTCAGTCAGTAACATCATGTCTGTTGTTGAGCGCCAAGGGCACCCCACCACTGTTGAACCAAAGCAGCGAGAACCAAAGCAGGGCAAAACCGATGCGGCACATCGCTCGGATTCCCCTTCACAATCGACTGCCTTTTCTTTCTCGCAAGCACGCAGCTTGATCGGTGATCTTTCGAAGCCAAGCCCATTGGTTTACTGGACAGATTTTTTGCTCTCAGTTTTAGTCGGTCACGTGGCATTTCTGATGACCTGCTTGTTACCGCAATGGTATCGCGGCGAGCCGTGGTTGGCGGTGGCCTTGTCGGGCACCTATTTTCTGACCATTGTTTTGTACATGCGGGCGGCCATGTTCATCCACGAGCTGGTACACCTACCCAAAAATGGATTCCGCGGTTTTCGAATCGCCTGGAATGGACTTTTTGGGATCTGGTTTATGGTGCCATCGTTTTTGTACTACCCACACGTCGACCACCATCGACGCAAACACTACGGTACGAAACATGATGGCGAATACCTTTCGCTCAGTCATACCAGTCGATGGGTGATCATCGGGTTCGTGGTACAAGCGTTGATCATTCCGTTTCTGGCGATCGCTCGGTTCTTACTAATCTCGCCAGTCTGTTGGCTCGTCCCAGCAGCCCGGCGATACATTCACCGACACGCATCAACGATGTTGGTCGATCCGACCTATGAACGAAACGACGCTTCGCCAAGGGTAATGCGAATGGTTATCCTGCAAGAAGCGTTTTGTTTCTTGACCGCAGGGAGTCTCGTGTTCGGTCCGAAATTGGTAACAGGTAGCTGGTTTCATTCGTATTGGATCGTTGTCTACGCGGTCGCAATCGGTGTGATCGTGCTAAATGAAATCCGCACACTTGGTTCGCATCGCTGGAATCACACCGGCGAAGAAATGAGTTTTCAGGAACAGCTGTTAGATTCGGTAAACTATCCGCACTGTCCCTGGATCAGCGAACTTTGGGGACCGATCGGGACACGCTACCACGCGCTTCATCATCTGTTTCCACGGTTGCCCTATCACAACCTTGGCAAAGCCCATCGCCGACTGGTCGCCGGGCTACCAGCAGATTCGCCCTACCACGATACGATTGCGCCAAGTTTGACCAGCGAAATCATTGCGCTGTGGAATCGTTCTGCGGCTAACAGCGCTGGGAAAGGTTAAGACTAGCCGACTTGAGTGTTTTTCTTAACGTCTGAATAAATTGTCTCGCTGTGACGATCCTTTCCCGATCACTCTGATCACACCGCTTTTCGCCGCTTTTTTAACGACATACCCTCCCGATGGGTTCAGCGCGGCAATGTAAACGTATGAAGTTTTACCGAACACGATCGATTTTCGCTGTCTGCTTTGCAGTGATGATTTGTTTGGGTAACTCCAGTGATGCGGAAGAAGTGATTATTCCGGCGATAAAAGGGACCGTCAATCTGATTCTCAACTACGGAGAAGGTCGCGAGGCGGGGCAAGTTTGCATTCGCCAACAAGACGAAGTGTGGCTGGTCAGTGCGCGTTGCAGCCATCCTTGTTCCAACGATTTGACACGACTGAGCGTCAGCAAACTAGCCAATGGATCTTGGACGCAATCTGATTTGAGCGAATTGGTGATGTCGCACCAAACCGACCAATCACGATCAACGGTGCTGCATGTACATGGTTGGCGAGCCGACCACACGACATCGGTTCGCCAAACGATGGACATCTACAAAAACGTTACAACAAAACGACCATGTAC
>CAZZDZ010000310.1:1739-7749 GCA_964652675.1 uncultured Pirellulaceae bacterium | reverse complement strand
CGGCCGTCACTTGCGATCGATATCACTCTGGCTGGATGGTTGTTCGGTCGGGCTACGTCGCTCGGAGATCGACGGCTACTTTAGGCGCGAATCTTGTCTACTTTTGATGCGTCGCGTTTCTTGGGGCCTAGCTTTTGTTTGCTGTTCATTGCGGTCAGCATGGTGTTGTAGACGTCGATTCCTTCGGCACCGACGTCCATGATTTCGCCCGTTTTAAAACGGCCGTTCGCGCCGGTGATGGCGTGGAAGATTCCCGATAGTTCGCGTTTGACGTCGTTGTGTCGTCCGTCGCCGGATTCGGTGCTGATCGTGATGCACGAGTTTTCCAGAATGGATTTCCCGTTGCTCTCCTTGGACTCATCTAACCGCTTTAAGAAATAGGCGACTTCTCGCATCTTCATGTGCGCGTGGGCACGGAGCTGCTTGTTTTCTTTCTTGGGATTGAACTGGTGCCACCATTCGTGACTGCAGCCACCCGAACCGGATTTGCCAAGTTCCTGTTCATCGTTGAAACGGTAGATCAATCGACCATCGTATTTGTAGTCACCGGTTACCCGCAAACGCTCGCCAGCAGCCAGGAATGTCAGCGATCCAAACCGGACACGATCCAACTCGATCGCCAGAGCATACAAGTCAGCCATCAACCGCCATTCTCGCGTCAAGTCATCCAGTTTCATATCGATGCCTTCGCCGCCCGGATCGGCTTGTCCGCCGTGCAACAATTTTGAACGAGGTGGCAAACTGGGCGAGCCATCGGTGTGGGCTGACATTTCGTAGGCCCGCTGTTCGAATTCACGGATTCGATCTAAGTGGTCAGCGACTCGAGCCCGAGAGGCATCGCCAAGTGGCGAATTTGCACCTGTGTAAAATTTGTATTGGTCGACAACCGAATCCAACACGCTGCGGTTTAAACGTTGATCTCGAGCGTCTCCTGTCGCTTGCATCTTGCCGAACACGCGGTCAAACAGGTCGCGTGGTTTTTCTTGGATCGTCGCCGCGACCGTTCCGTCGTCGTTGTAGCTGTGTACGTAACGGCTGATTCGACTGCGGCGAAAAAACGTTCCGCCAATCAAGGTCGGCACCATGCCCGGCGGCAATCCATCGGGGTAATGCGACTTGCGGATGACTTGATCGATTGACGGACCGCCAGACTTTGCTTCGCCATTGGGTGGTACGGCTGTGAAGGCTCCCGATGCACCGTCGAAGTGCGCATTGATCCCCGATTCGTCACATCGCACCTGGTCGACTTGTCGCATGATCAACAGTTTGTCACTAAGCGGCTTGAGCGGTTCCAACACTCCGTCGAAACCCTCTTCTTGCAACGGCGCGGGGATGCCTAATCCAAAGAATACGTTGAAGGCGCGAACTGGGACTTCGCTTTTGGGAGCCGCAGTGGCTGACGACAACATCATTTCCTCCAACAACGGCAAACCGATCGTGGCGGCCGCGACGCTACGTAACAACGTGCGGCGATGCAAATTCTTTGGCATGATTTTGTCTGGAAAAAAATTTGTGGCGAATGAAATGCTATTCTGATTCAGTCCGTGTCTTTTGTACCAGATCACTTGTAACAACAGCAGAAATCAAGGCCTGGTACGTGCCTCCGTTTTTCTGCGCCCGCTTGTGGATTTGATCGACCATTGGCGCGTCGGCGGCCAACAGTGGCCGACCAAGTGCAAACTGAGTGACTTTCCAAGTCAGACTTTCTTGAACACGTTGGCTGTTTGCCAGCATCTTCATCAAATCGGCCGATGTCTTGTAAGCCGCAGGTTTAGACTGCCCCGGGATCAGCATCTCGCCGTCTTCGCGAAGTCGATTGCCGTGTTCGTCTTTTTCGTGATAGCCACCGACCCCATCAAATTTCTCCAGGCCAAACGCGAGCGGTTCGAATTTGCTGTGGCATCCACCACATGATTCGTTTTTGATACGAGCTTCGGCGATCATTCGCTGACTGGTGCCGGGCTGCGATGGCACGGGTGTTGTGTCCACACACGCCGGTGGATCTTTGACAACGCCTCGCAGCAATTCGTGCATCACCAACAACCCACGCGTCACCATGGAGGCATCATCACCACCAACCGTCAACACGCTGCCATGAGTCATCAGGCCACCGCGGCTGGGAACGTTGCTTAAATCGTAACGCTGAATTCCATCGCCGTTTTTCTGCTGCAAACCGTAGTGCCGTGCCAACGCGGGTGTTAGGAAAGTGACTTGAGCACTCAAGAGGTCTGCCATGGGGCGTTTTTGTTTCCACAAAACTTCTTCGGCAAAGGCCAGGGTCTCGCTTCGCATATCTTTGGCCAACTTTGGATCCCACTTGGGGAATCGTTTTGCGTTAGGCGCCATGTTGTCCAGACGGTTCAAGTTCAACCACTGCGACACAAACTCCGTCGAACGTTTGATCGCGCGTGGGTCCTTTAACATTCGCTGAACGTGTCTTTCAAGTGTCGCGTTATCATAAAGGTCGCCACGAGAGGCAGCGTCAAACAGTTCTTTGTCAGGCGAAGCGCCCCAGATGATGTAGCTCATCCTGGTTGCAAGTTCATACTCGCTGATTTCCCAAGCGTCCCCATCGCCACGTTGGTTTTCGATGCGGTAAAGAAACCTTGGCGATTGCAACATGGCTTGGATCACAAAACCGATCGCGTCGTCAAGATCCCCGCCGGCTGATGCGACGGTGGTTGAAACACCTCGATACAAAACCACTTCGTGGTCTTCTAATGGTCCGCGCAACACCCATTTGCCCATCTCGGTGATCAAACCGCGCATGTCTTTATCGGTCAACGATAACTTGCTGCGAAAACGCTTCGCAAATTTTCGTGTGTCCATTCGACTAACGACCATCCGAGCCAACTGCGTGTACGCTTCGACGTGTTGCAGGTCAACGTTTAAGTTGTATGCAGTGTTGTTGAATCCGTCCGCTCGCATGTCCGGTGGCAAAATCTGTTTTGCTTCGGCGGCGATGTCGACTCCAAAAGTCGCTCGGACGGTTTCGATGTATTCCGAAACGGTCAAACGTTGCAGCCAATTTTGGTTCGTGCGGCCTTCGTGGGTGTAGATAGCGGGATCGATCATTGCGAATGACCACTCGGCACCACCATCGATCCATTGTTTCAGCAGTTGTTTTTCGTCTGCGCTCAGAGGCGGACGATCGTGAGGCATTTCGTCGTCTTTGACACTTTGCCAAACCAGACTTTTGGTGGCGTTCTTGGGCACAATCGATTTGCCACTGTCGCTTTCGCCCAACGCGGGCCCTTTTCGTGCCAAATTCAAACCTCCTTGGTGGGTCGCGCTGTCGTGACATTCCAAACAGTGCTTTGACAAAAGAGGTGCGATCATTGACTCGAACAATTGGGTGTTGGCGGATTTGGCCACTATGATTTTCTGTGGTCCGTTCGTGCCGCTGGCTCCCGCGCGATAATTCTGCTGGATCTCGCGTGACGACAGATCGCGGTTGTAGACGGCGACCAAGTGATACTTGCCACGCCATTGGCGGTCAGCGCTGAACTCGTTTGCCAGGGCAAGTCGATAATTTGAGTCCCAATTTTGCAGGTTACCCGGAGTCGTTTTACTGACGACTTGCTTTCCATTTAGGTAGATACGTGCCGTACCGCTACGTGCTCGGGTGTAAACGATGTGCGTTAGCGACGTGCGTACTGATTTTGGATCGGTGTCAGTCGATGGAATTCCGTTGGTAGACGTACCACTTGTGCGGAACCTTGCGATGTACTTATTTGCCTCTTGGCCCAAGGTAAAATTGCGACTGTTGCCGTCCTTGGAAAGCGTCACGATTCTGGCGGGTCCCGCTTGCATCGTATTGGCCGGATGAACCCAAGCTTCGATCGTGATCGCGCCGCTTCGTTTAACGGATTCGCTCAAGCGGGGCACGCCACTGTCGCTTTGGATCACCGTCGCTGCGGTTACCTCAAGTGAACCGCTGCGTCGACGCACGGCGCCGGCATTTTGAATTTTCAGGTTGATCGGTTTGCCGACTCCGCTGCGGTCAAACACGACGGAGCCAGCCGATTCGTTGAAATCATAAAAGACTTGCAGGCTCTTGCTGACTCGTTGGCCACCAGTCGACGTTGCGGCCATTGGTTGTTTTGCTGGTGGTTGTTTAACTGGTGCGTTCGCGATTTTGGCTGGCGGAATGTTGGCGATTCCCAACGCATGGTGGGCATTGATCTCTTTGGCAATGAGGGCGCGCGAATAGATTGCCACTAGATGGAACGTTCCCAACCATGGGCGATCGTTTGTGACTTCGTTTGCCAAACAGAAGTGAAACGAGTCGGTCCACGGGGACAATTGACCAGGTGATCGGCCTTCCGTTGATTTTTTGCCGTTCAAGTAGATAGATGTGTCGCCATTGCTACGTCGAACGTAAACGACATGAACCAGTTTTTTTATGTCGCTTTGTTTTGGTGAACTGGTGGCGGGTAAACCGTTGCGGCTGGTTTTGTTTGTGCGAAAACGAACTTGGTATTCGTCGCGTTCTTGACCAAGGGTAAAAAACCGATTGACTATATCGGACGACAAGGTCGCGATTCGGGCTGGTCCCGCTTGCGTCATATTGGCCGGATGAACCCAAGCTTCGATCGTGATCTCGCCCGAATCGCGAACAGCGTCGATGATCTTTTTGGCAGCGCGCTCGCTGCGAATGAGAGTCCCTTTTTGAATCGTGAGCGATCCCGATGTGCGTTGCACGCGATCTGGATGGCCAATTTTCAGGTTTAAAGGCTCACCAAACTGGCTGCGATCTTTCACCGTTTCGCCACGGGCGTCCGCAAAGTCATAAAGGGCAATCAAGTCACGATCAGACCGCTGTGTATCAAGGTCCTGCGCAAAAAGGCTTTGAGCAGAACAGGCCGAGACGACAGCAAGGATGAAAAGGTATTTCACGCGTGGGCAAATCGTAGAGGAGCGATTAAATCAGGCAGGTTCTCACCAGTTTAGCGAGACGCGACTTGGAAGTGACGGCTTTACGAAAAATACCAGCAAACTACGGCAAAACGCAGCTTTTGTGTTCAAGCACGATACGTAGTCGTCGATCGTTGTGTTGATCGCAGGCGACAACGGGACCGGTTGTCGAAAAAATCATTCTACACCGCGATGTGCATTGATCGCATTTGATATTGCCGATCTATACCCACAAGTCGCGATCTAGGCTTCGGTAGCCGATCGCTTCGGCTAGGTGCATGTCGTTGATATGGACGTCGCCGGCTACGTCGGCGATGGTGCGGGCTACTCGTAGGATTTTGTCGTGGGCTCTTGCGCTCAAGCCCATTTCTTCGACGCTGTGGCGGAGCATTTGTCGGCAAGAATTGCTCAGGCGACAGTGCTCGCGGACTTGGCGACTGCTCATTTGCGCGTTGTAGCGGACGACGTTGTCTTGGAAACGTTCGATTTGTTTTTCTCTCGCGCGTACAACGTCTTCTCGCATCATCGCACTAGTCGTACCAGCTTTGGATGTCGCCGAGAGTTCATCGAATGGCACGGCGGGGACTTCGATGTGGAGATCGATTCGGTCCATCAGTGGTCCCGAGATCTTACTCATGTATTTTTCGACTTGCGGTGGTGTGCAATTGCAGTTGCGTCTTGCGTCACTGCGGTAGCCACAAGGACAAGGGTTGGCGGCAGCGATCAACATGAAATCGCTTGGGAACGTGGTGCTTCGCAAAGCCCGGGCGATCGTGACCACTCCGTCTTCGAGTGGTTGACGCATGACTTCGAGTGTCTTGCGGTTGAACTCGGGCAGTTCGTCTAAGAACAAAATGCCGTTGTGGGCTTTGCTGATTTCACCGGGGCCCGGTGGGCTGCCGCCGCCAACCAATCCGGCGTCGCTGATGGTGTGGTGCGGACTGCGGAAAGGACGCTTGGCAAGAAGCGGTTGGCCGGCAGGCAACTGGCCCAGCGCGCTGTAGATGCGCGTGGTCTCGATTGATTCGGCGCTGCTGAGCTGTGGCAAGATCGTTGGCATCCGTTTGGCCAACATTGTTTTGCCGCTGCCCGG
>CAZZDZ010000310.1:0-1639 GCA_964652675.1 uncultured Pirellulaceae bacterium | reverse complement strand
ATGCCTTCTTGTTTGGCCGCTTCGATGGCGATCGACAATGCCCCTTTGACCGGCCGCGTGATTCCTTCGAGTGCCAGTTCGCCGACGACCGCGTATTGCTCTAGCCGATCGGATGCCAGTTGCCCGCTGCCTGCCAGGACGCCGAGTGCGACGGGGAGGTCGAACGAGGGTGCTTGTTTGGGTAGGTCGCCGGGGGCCAAGTTGATGACGACCCGGTCGTGGGGACGCACGAAACCGCTGTTGACGATCGCCCGTTCGACGCGATGCGTGCTTTCTTTGACGGCCGCATCGGGTAGTCCGACGAGAATTGTCTTGGGCATCGCGGCTGGCGACAAGTCAACTTCCACGTCCACCGGCATTGCTTCGATACCCAGCAGTGTGAATGTTTTTAGCCGTGCAAGCATGCGGTGCCCAATTGCGTCTATATTGGTTCGATAAAGTTCAGCGTCGCGTGTATAAATGTTGACGCATCACGCCAGTGGGGGCAACCATCCCCGCTGTAAAGCAGGTGCTCAGAACGCAGATTCGCTGGAATCAACGAAGGGGATGTTGAAATGAAACACTTGCACAAAAAGAGCAAGAACAGTGGTGAATGATGAATCCGATGGTTTCACGTTGGCAACCGCCTACGGTGCAACCGATGTGGGCAAGAAACGCGAAACGAACCAAGACCAGTTCTTGATCGCTCAACTGAATAAATCGATGTTGGTTTCATCAACCAGTTTGCCACTGGACACACAGTCACGATTGTTCGGTGGCGAACAAGGACAGTTGTTGCTGGTCGCAGACGGCATGGGTGGGCACGCAGCGGGAGAGAAAGCCAGCAGCATTGCAGTGGAGGCGTTGATCAGTCGATTGCTAAATAGTGTGCACTGGTTTTTTCAGGTGGACCATGATTGCGAAGAAGATTTTGTTGATGCACTGAAGAGTTTGTTGCAAGACGCTCACACGCGGATTTTGGCTGAGTCGGCTGAGCATGCGGAACAGCAGGGTATGGGCACGACGCTGACAATGGCTCATTTGATGTGGCCGCGGATGTATGTCGTGCATGCGGGTGATAGCCGTTGTTATTTGATTCGCGATGGGGAGGCCCAGCAGTTGACGACGGATCACACGTTGGCGCACCAGTTGGTGGAATCGGGCGGTTTGAAACCGGAGGAAGAGGCGAACAGCCGTTGGAGCAACGTGTTGTGGAATGTGCTGGGAGGCCGAGCAGACGGTGAGTTGATCGCGGAAGTTCGCCGCGCGGATTTGAAGAAGGGTGACACCATCATTTTGTGCAGTGATGGTTTGCATCGTTATGTTCAACGCGAACAGTTGGCATCGATCGTGGCGGAATTGAATGATCCGAGATTGATTTGCGATCACTTGATCCAATTGGCGAACGCCGCCGGCGGCGAAGACAATATTACGGTGGTCGTGTCGCAACCTGACGGGGAAGACGTCGATGAGAAAGCGGCGCTTGCGGATGATGCGATTGCGACGAGCGTCGACTTGGAAACAGAGATCGATACGGATCTGAAGGCGCAGTTCGAGACGGACGCGTCGTTGGACGATACGTTGCCAGGGTAACACCAAGCCTTAGCTGGACAGCGCCACTTTGAATTGCAAACGCAGCTTTTTTATCGTACTCGTACTC
>CAZZDZ010000309.1:5739-7764 GCA_964652675.1 uncultured Pirellulaceae bacterium | reverse complement strand
CGCAGGTGTCCCCACGAATTCGCCACCTGCTGCGAACAGCGCGGTCCCATCGCCTCGCTCAAGAAACGAATCGTAAACCGCGAACACGCCCGGATCGCCACCTGATATGGCGCTCGTGCCGTCGGCATTCAGCACAGAGCCTACGCCCAAAACATGGCCAATTTCATGCAGCGCAACGGAAAACAAGTCAAACTCGTTTGATGCTGGTGCGTCTAATTCTGAATTCCAGTTGAAGCCAAAATCGAATGTCACCGTTGCGTCAGGCACAGCGCCGGTTTGGTCGAAACCGGTGGTGATTTGATCAAACGCAAACCCATTGGTAAAACCATTTGGGCCCACGAATCTGAACGGACCAGCCGAAGCCAAGAACCCGCCCCCGTCATTCTGCGACTGTTGAACCTGTATGTCTGCCGCACCGGTATGGTCCAGAACGGTGTTCAAATAGCCAAACACCGAATTAAATGTCGCTTGCCGACTTGCTCCGAGTGTCGGATCATCAAAGCCTACTCCCGTCATGTTGACAACATCCAAGTATTCGATGTTGAAACTGATCGACGCTTCAGACGAAACAGAAAAAGACGTTAGAAAAAACAGGTTCAATACGATTAGTATGCGCGCCATCAATTTAGTTCTTTCAAGAAGAGATATTTGAAAGTACTCCGTCCAAACGTAGGTTGCAGCTAGTTGAACGCGAGAATTCGCTACGCCTGGCAACACCAATCTGCTTCCGTTCAGACCGCCTTTAACGATCAGTGTAAACGCATTGATGATTCAGGTTGTTGAAAACCGTTTCAGTTTGTACCTGATTACGATGTTGATCGGAAAGAGTGATGATTCGAAACGATAACGGGCGGCCAGAAAAGACTCTGACCACCCGTAGACTATTGCTTTGTTTGGGTCGCGGTTTCGTTTCACCGCCCCCTTTCCTTAACGTTTATCCGCCGCCAGGACGCTGTCCACCACCGGGACGTTGGCCGCCACCACCGCCAGGGCGTTGACCACCACCGCCGGGACGCTGCCCCCCTCCAGGACGTTGGCCGGCCCCACCACCAGGACGTTGACCGCCTCCAGGTCGTTGACCAGCTCCACCACCGGGACGTTGACCGCCTCGACCACCTCGGGCTCCACCGCCGCCTCGGCCTCCACCGCCTCCACCGGGTCGCATGCCTGATACTCGGCCTGCATCCGCGTCACGCTCTTGAGTGACGACGAAAGTTTGGGTTAGTTTTCGGCACCAAGACTCTTCGTCATCACACGCAACATACTTAAGGGTCACGTTGACGGGGCCTTCACTCACGTCGATCAAGAACTCACGCGGATCTGCGTCTGCTTTCTCTTCGACTTTTGGACCCATGTGTGATTCACCGTTGACTTCGACCTGCACAGGGCCAGCCAAGTTATTCCAGTGGACTTTGTGAATCGGATCGACAAAGAAACCCAGGTACAGCTTGCCGTTGCCACCTTCCGCACGAAGCTTCATGTAGGCCGGCTCGTTTTCGGGTTGGTTTGTTTTCACCTTGTAAGCGGTCAATCCGCCGCCGGTATTCAGCCTTGGCACCACGCCACGAGCGACTTCGGTTTTGGCGAACGTTGTCTTCATGTTCAAGTCACTTGGGTCCGTCATCGTTTCTGCTTTTCCGACCAATTCGGTTAAGTCAGCACGAACCGCGTCGGCACTGCTCCAATCACGCATACGAACGATTGTTGCATCAGGACCGATGATGAATTCGGAGTTGGGACGATCGCCCATTGCGTGTTTCAGCTTGTTATCCATCGTGTCGACGATCCATGGGATGGTCGCACCAAGTGACTTCTTGGCCACTTCGACATGCTTCAAGCGTTCTTCTAAGGTTGTTGGGCGAACGAAACCGTTGCCTTGAGGGTGTGCGAGCGATTTGTAAACGAAATAGAAATCGGCTTTGTCTTTGTAATCACGGTATACTGCCTCCAAACTGGGGACATTTCTTACGAAAGGCGGTCAGGTAAGGCACCCAAAAACCACCACCGTGTACTTTCCTTTCAAGC
>CAZZDZ010000309.1:3079-5639 GCA_964652675.1 uncultured Pirellulaceae bacterium | reverse complement strand
CCTGGGCGTTGCCGCTGTTGGCCTAAAACGGGTGCGACGCCCATGGCGAAAAACACCGCAAATAACGCAAAGTGCCTCATCAAACTTTCTCCGATAAGATTGGGAACAATCGCACTTCGGGCGATTATCTTCAGACGTTTAAACCCGCGCAGAAGACAACGGGCCACATTTTTTCTCTGTTTTTAATCGATTTAATGGCACGTTTGAGATTCGGGCCCAAAAATCATGTCAGCAGGACCTGCCGCCAGAAGCTTCCAATGCCCCAGAAGACCGTGTTAACGGAGGCAAGGCTTCTTCGAGCACTCCTTTGGCTTTGGGCCACATCAACACCGCTTCGGCGATCATCCAAATTTGTAATGCGAACGTGATCAAGCCGATGGTGCCGATCAACTTGTGATCACCCAGCGTCCATTTCCACCCCGCCTCAGTCATTTGACCTACCCACCCGGATTGGCCATTGAACAGTTGCCACAACAAAGCCCAGGCAGGCATAACCACCATGATGATCATCGGTATCAGAACGAACCAAACGGGTTTGTTTCGTCGCCACAAATAGAACACCGTGACCATTAGCGCCAGTCCCGCCAGCAACTGGTTGGTGGCACCAAACAGCGGCCACAACAACAGTCCCCCGGTTCCAGCGATTCCACCTGCGCCTGGCACTGCCGCAATCGCACCGCCTAGCACCACGGCGATACCCGTGGCGACGTATTTGTTTGCCAGTGGTTTCATATGCATGGTCGTCGCTAGTTCTTGAACAACGTAGCGTTGCAATCGCGTGGCCGAATCAAGCGTCGTCGCAGCAAAACTGGCAACCAAGACAGCGATAATGCCAACGCCCAATTTAAAGGGAATCCCAATTGCGGTTAGAAAATTTGCCCCGCCGTCGACGAACGCGCCGACTTTGGCGGGCAACTTAAAGTCCCCCCACGATCGCATTTTCCCGTTTTCGTCGGCGCCCAATTTGTAAGTCGACCGCCACGCTTCGCGGCCGGTAAGGGTTTTGGTTTGCGCCGCGACAGCAGCGCCGTCTCCGGCGACCGTGATCGTTTTGCCCATTCCGACTCCGGCGCAACACGCCAGAATCACAACGACTGCCAAGGCGCCTTCCAACAACATGCTGCCGTATCCGATCGCCTGCGCGTCAACTTCGTTTTCCAGCTGCTTGGAACTTGTTCCGCTGCTGACCAAACAATGAAAACCGCTGATCGCTCCACACGCGATCGTGATGAACAAAAACGGCCAAATGGGTGGCGTCCCAATGGGCAAATCGCTTGTTACCGCTGGTGTCGACTCCAACATGCTTGCTTGACCGGTAGCACACGCCACGATCATTCCGACGACCAATAATCCCAATGCCAAAAACAGTTGATGGCTGTTGACGTAATCGCGTGGTTGCAACAGCAACCAAACCGGTAGAACTGACGCGATCGCACAGTACGCCAGCAGAATGATGGTCCAAACCATGATTGGATTGCCCACGTCCAGGACAATCGGCAGATGGTATGTTCCGATGTAGATCGCGGCGTAGATGATCGCCAGCGCACCGATCGACATCGGCAATAAATTCGTCGCCCCTTTGCGAATCTGCATGCCGATAAAGATGGCGATCGGCAGCGAGATCCAGACACCCAACACGGATTCGGGGTAACCCTTGAAAATCCCCGCGATCACCAATCCAAAAATCGCCAACACGACCGTCAACGCAAAAAACAGCACCAGCAAGAACAGAATCTTGGTTCGCGGCGAAATGATCCTCCCGGCGACTTCGCCGATCGTCTGACCACGGTTTCGCATGCTGACCACCAGCGCGCCAAAATCGTGTACAGCACCGATAAATATGCTGCCAAAAACCACCCAGATCAGCGCCGGCATCCAGCCCCAAAAAACGGCGATCGCGGGCCCCACGATTGGGCCTGTGCCAGCGATACTGGTGAAATGGTGCCCAAACACCAACGACTTTTTCGACGGACAGTAATCCACGCCATCTTGCAGTTGTTTGCTGGGGACGTCGGCATTGGGGTCCAAGTCAAAGATTTTGCGAGCCAGCCATCGGCCATACGTGTTGTAGGCGACGATGAATCCGAAAAACGATCCGATGGCGATCATCAATGTGGACATGGTGGCTCTTTGAAAGGCTGCTGAGATTGGTGACTATTCGGTTTAGAGCGTTTGACGCGGCAATCGATCACCAAAAAAATGAGTGCCGCACTGCAATCGTTCGGGTTTCAGTTGGTGGTAGTGGTGAAGAAACCGTAGGTCTCTATACTATCGCACTGAATTTTTCCCATATCAGCTTAGCGAATAAACGTCTGAGCAAGGAGTAAGTCGCCGTGTCGGATAGCGTCGAAAAGACAATCATCATCGGAAGTGGCCCTGCAGGGTGGTCTGCAGCAATCTATGCAGCTCGAGCCAATCTCAAGCCGCTGGTCTACGAAGGGACCGTTAACGACATCATGATCCCGCTTGGGCAGCTCGCGTTTACGACAGAAGTCGAGAACTATCCGGGGTTTCCGTTTGGCAACATACGTGCGTTTGTTGAATCGGCCGTAGACAAAGA
>CAZZDZ010000309.1:0-2979 GCA_964652675.1 uncultured Pirellulaceae bacterium | reverse complement strand
GCTGCAGGCGATGTCGCGGACGACTATTATCGTCAGGCGATCACGTCCGCCGGAACCGGTTGCATGGCCGCGCTGGACGCCGAACGCTACTTGGCCGAACACGACAGCTAAGGTTACCCACAAGTTCGCGAACTTTGCCAAGCAGTCATCCTGGCCTTTTTACTCCCCACACCACCGCCCACCGAAGTTCAACGAGCCTATGTCCGATGCACCTGTAAGCGACAAAGTCCAAGCCGATCGTGACATGTTGCTCAAAGCGCAGGAGGACGGCAAAGTCCTTGGCACTTATGTCAAATTGTCTGGCCCCGGTTGGCTGCAAAGTGCGATTACGCTTGGCGGTGGGTCGCTGGCCGGTTCGTTGTTCCTGGGCGTGCTTGGTGGAACCAGCATGCTTTGGCTGCAAGTTGTCGCGATCTTTCTTGGCGTCGTCATGCTTTCGGCAATCAGCTATGTCACACTTTCGACAGGACGACGTCCTTTTGAAGCGATCAATAGCGAGATCAATCCGGCGCTTGGTTGGGGATGGCTGATCGCCACGATGCTGGCCAACATGATTTGGTGCATGCCGCAATTCAGTTTGTGCTATGACGCATTGGATAAGAATTTGTTTTCGATTGGTGGTGGCGGTGGCCTGGGTGACGCAACCAGCACCAAGTTACTTGTCAGCGCGATTCTGCTTGTCGCTGCCGGCTCAATTGTCTTGATGAATGTTCGACAAGGCAAAGTGGCGAAGATATTCGACATCGTGCTGAAAGGATTGATCGGAATGGTCGTCCTGTGTTTCTTTGGCGTCGTCGTGCTTTTGGCATTCAACGGCCAACTGAATTTTGGCGAAATCCTATCTGGTTTCATTCCAAACTTTGGTCAGTGGAGCGAACCGACAGGACGCCTGAGCGAATTGACTTCGGGCTTGAACGCGACCGCTCAAGGTTTCTGGTCAGGCAAAGTGGTTGGCAACCAACAGAGCGTCATGATCGCGGCGGCCGCAACGGCGGTCGGAATCAACATGACTTTCTTGCTTCCCTATTCGATGCTCGCTCGCGGCTGGGACAAACCGTTTCGCGGCCTCGCCCGTTTTGACTTGTCAACCGGAATGGCGATTCCTTACGTGTTGGTGACCAGTTGCGTTGTGATCGCAGCCGCATCTTCCTTTCACGGCCGAATCGATGACGATCTGAAAAGCGCAAACCTAGCCACGATGCAGCAAAGTCCAATGTTTGATTCAGTCAAAGGCACGTTGCTGGACCGAGTCAAATTGGATGACGGTGTTGCAGGGCTGAGTGAATCAGAGCAGTTGGCAAAGGTAGCGGCACTTAGTGTCGAAGAGAAATCGCTGGCCGCAGCACTTGTTAAGCGCAATGCATTTCAGTTGTCCGAAACGTTGACACCTTTGCTTGGGCCGACGTTGTCCAATCTGGTATTTGGCCTGGGTGTTTTTGGAATGGGATTCTCCACGATCATTATTCTGATGCTGATCAACGGATACGTCTTCCGCGAGATGACCAACAAGCCTGATGGAACAGGACCATTTGTTATCGGGTGTTTGATCGCAGGGTTCTCAGGAGCAAGCTGGGTGTACTTGTGGTCAGGGGGAGCCAAATTCTGGTTGCCAATCATCACATCTAGTTTCGGGATGATGCTTTTGCCCGTCGCTTACATCACGTTCTTTTTGATGATGAACAGCAAACGGATTCTTGGCGATGAAAAACCAACGGGTGCTCGCATGATGATTTGGAACATCCTGATGGGGATCGCAGTCATTGGTGCCGTCGTTGCTGCTTATGCCGCGATCAAAGGCCAAATGGGTAAGTCAACAGGTGCTGCGATTCTCATCTGGACTGTCCTGGTCGTGTACGGCATTTTGATTGCGGTTGGTTTTGTCATGCGAAGCAAACGAGATGCAGCCGCGCAGGATGGTTAACCGCTAAACGCGTTGAGCGCGTGTTGCCACTGACTGCGTGTGAACGCCAAGCATTGATCAACCGGCGACTTTTTTGGGAAGCCAATTGACAACATCGATCGACCGCGCAAAGTGCAAAAGCGGGTCGCCTGTTAGAACAATATCCAGCGGCGCCGTCATTGAGTTGCATTGAATTTGGCACTTCGCATTTTGCAGCTGCCATTTGGCGTGATGGACTTCCGTTTGCAAAATCGATCCAAGACGATTTTGGGCATACAAGCAGTAGCGTTCGGTCAACCACTCTTCCAGGCTTCCCGAATCCGCTTCAAAGGGATCCGATGTAGCTTCGTAGCGAGCACGAAAATCTGCAGGGATTTTTGATTTGCGTCGCTGACTTTCATAGTCAAACCCGTCGTTTGTTTCACGGCAAACCATTTTGGCGTCGAAGTAGGGCAGATTGAAACTCCAACGGGCAGCCCGCACGGCCAGCGGACTGGCTGCATCCAAGCTAAAGAACCAGACGCCCGCCTGTCCGTTTAGTTTTACGTAGGTCCGAACGTTGATTTCCGGGAACGATCCGATTTTCGGGATCACGGGCATCCAACGTGGCCGAATCCTCAATTCAAACGGCACCACACCGATCCATGCTTCGCCATCGAAAGTATCGATCTCAAGCGGCTCAGGAATGAGTGCCCTCAACGTTGCGATTGGAACACGCCAATGGGCGAACAACAGACTGCTCCATGTTTGAGCAATCAACCAAGGCGTTTTTGGCAAGGGCCACGGTCGGTGATCCGTGAATCGCAATGAATCGTGCAACGTGTGTTCTCAATTTTGCCCAAACAAAGGAAAAGAAATATCGCTCGTAGTGTGATGACAATTTTGGGCTTTTTCCGGTGGAGTTGGTCTCCGCATGTAATTTCTGTCGTAAAGCCCCATGCTTACTCCTTCGCCGACGATTCAAATAGGTTAGCAAATCTGCCAAGCGACGTTACGAATTGCGATCCAAGCATCCATTCGACCGTGCAGATCTTTTTGCGTCCGCCCAACGATTTGTCCAGGTGGCTATTGGATGACCG
>CAZZDZ010000308.1:5887-7771 GCA_964652675.1 uncultured Pirellulaceae bacterium | reverse complement strand
GCGGTCGAGAGTGTTTCGTACAACCCGTTGTTGGCGATCTCGGACAACGCTTCGCTGTAGTGCCCGACGATGTGTTCGTCAAATAAGTTGGTAGCAACCGATACACCCGAAAGAGCACCACGTGTTGTCAGCGTGACGCGGTTCATGGCAAACATCGTCATCGTCGCGCTGATGTCCCACAATCCCACATTTTCTTTGGTGGCTGCTGATTCCATTTCGTTCCACATGCGTTCGACTTCGCTCTGCGGAATCAATTTCTTGGGGTCGACTTTGGAAATCTGTTCTGAAAGTTGAGCGATCGTTGTTGTTAAGCCATCGATACTGATTGGAGGAGTATCGGCGGCGTCGACCGCGCGATCACTGGTTGCTTGGAGAGCGTCTACCAAGTCCGAGACTTGATCGATACTAGAATCGGCATCCACGATCCCTTCGCGCTTCAGTTCTTCGCTTAGCTTTTTCAAGTAATGACTGCTGCCGTATGCGAGATCATTAAAAACCGCCAGCACCGTTATCGGCGACAAGTGCAATGTCGCTGCGCCGGCGATATCCAATAGTCCGCCGACCGTCTTGCGCGCAAGCTGCGATTCTTCTTCGTTTTGGGCGTCACTCTCCGGCTCACCAGAATCAGGCGCCGTTTCGGGAGTCACGCCTCCAACGTCGTGTACCAACATGTCTAACGATTGTTGTACAAACTGGCTGTAGGTTCGCGACGATCGAAACGCGGTAGGGATCAGCCTGGCTGCGGTTTCGTTTACCAGTCCGCCGACCATTGCAGAGACGCTTCTGGCGGTGCGTTCAGGTATGGTCAGCGTGTAGGTCAACGATTCAATCAATGAACCGGTAAAAGTCGGTTCATTGGTTTTGCTATTGGTAGCGTCTTTTTCGTTTGACATGGCCCCGCGACTTGTCCTGTACCTTTAGAGCGAAACGACGTTTGTAACATTCACTTTCATCGCGGCCGCATCAACGATCTTGCCAAGTGCGATGATACTGCTGGATGCTGGCAGGCTGCCGCCCATGGTCGAAACCACCGATACTTTATGACCGGACGGTAATGTAATCGTGCTGCCAACTGCGTCAGTGGTACCGATGATCAAGATGCCATTGGAAGGACGTTTTGAATCCGAAACACCAAACCACTGTTTGGCCGTGTCGCCGCCAAATACAGTGGCGACTGTTGATTCAGAAATGTCTCGCAGCAATCCGTTGACCGACGGACTATCGGGCGAAGTTTCTTGTTCGGCGACTTTAGCAACGGCAATGTACGCTGTCACGATATCGCGTTTCCCTGCCGCACCCGCAGCCTGTTTGTCTTGCAGTGTGGTTACGGCGCTGGCAGCCATCGCGGTGCTTGCAACCAAATTGGGTGAATCTTGAACCACGGGTGGCAGTTTTTGAGGCGTCGGAGCGGGCGTCGAGGGCCCACCGAA
This sequence comes from uncultured Pirellulaceae bacterium, assembly GCA_964652675.1. Lineage (GTDB taxonomy): Bacteria > Planctomycetota > Planctomycetia > Pirellulales > Pirellulaceae > K23-9. The sequence goes on along the minus strand of CAZZDZ010000308.1, from coordinate 6,341 downwards.
CAATGCGTCTGCGTCACCAGACAACGTAGGAGGCGACTGAACCGACGGCACATCAGGAATGGACCCAACCGGAGCTCCTGCGTCATTGGTCCCTGCTTCCAAAAGCATGTCAGCTAAATCGGGCGGCCCGGTTTTGTTTTCCTCTTGCTCAGGGGCTGAAGTTTTAGAGCCGGAATTGGGTTCTGGCATTTCCATGCTGATGGCACCATTGAACGGATCCTTTTCCTTCTCTTTCATAAGAGCCGCTTCTCCCGAATTTGGATCCAGCGACGAGGCTTGCTCGACCGAACCACTGCCCATCGCTCCAGGCGGGAAACCAAGTTCCGATTCAGCCGTCGCGGCGCCTGGAGGAAGCGATTCAAGGCCGCCCATCGAAGCGGGCGCGGTTCCGCTACCAAGCGATGGTGACATTCCTGCGTGGCCCTCGGGCATCGACATGCTGGGCTTTTCCATG
>CAZZDZ010000308.1:0-5787 GCA_964652675.1 uncultured Pirellulaceae bacterium | reverse complement strand
CATGCTGGGCTTTTCCATGGTGTGCTCGTCCATGGTGTGGTTTTTCATGCTGTGCTTTTGCATGTTGGAAGCATGGTCATTACGTTCATTGTCATTGGGAACTGCCGCAGCAGTGCGTCGTGCCGCGGACGTAGAACTGTAAGTGCCATCGAAAGGATAGAAGCCGAGATCAGGAGCTCTGCCGACCGCAAGCAAAAGTCCACCGGCTAGCGGAACCGCAATCAATGGTCCCAACAGAAAGCCCAGCACCGTTTTGATTGACGAGCTCTTTTTCTTAGTCGATCGCCGTCGACCGCGTACCGTCTGCGGCGAAGTCTTTTCGTTGAAACCGGGCTGTTCTACTGGCTCTTCTAAAGCATCTTCGACGACATTCAGCTCGCCGGGTGCCTCGTACGGATTCACTATTCCAAGCTGATTGGTGTCGTCATTTTCTGGCGATTCTTGCCAAGTATCCAGTAGCACAGTCTGCTTGTTGGGGTCGACGTATTCGCCTTCGCCACTTTCAACCATTCCTTCTTCTAAGAATCCATCATCCAGCTCTGGATCGGCGCCAAGCGAATCGGCTTCTTGGTATTCGGTCTCGTCAAATTCTTCTTCGACCTCAATTTCGGATTCAGGTTCTTCGTAAAGCTCTTCCTCCAGTTCTTCGACTACGTCCAACTCCGTTTCTTCTTCGGCTTCGGCTGACTCCGCTTCGTCATCCCAGCCGACTGCAGCTGCCCCAGCCGCCGCCACTCCTGCAACGCCGGCCACGGCCGCGCCCGCCATCCCGACTGCGGCTGTTCCAGCCGCGGCCGGATCGAAAAACGGATTGCTGTCTTGCTCGTCGGTTTCCACCGCAGCCTCTGTTTGTAAAGGCGCGTCGGTTGGCAAAATCGCGTCTTCGTCCAATGGTGCATCGACATCGACAAAGGCGGTTGCAGGTTCGCAATTTGCTGAATCGGAATGATCTAACTGCAATGGATTTCCGTCTGCACCTATCAATTGCAACACCGGTGGCAAGCGATCGATCACCTCTGACGCGAGAAAGGTCTCGCGACAAATGGGGCACTCGGCATAAACGCCATCAGGCAAGGAGGCGGACGGTAAACGGATGGCTTCGCTACAGCGAGGACAAAACGTATTAATCATGGATAACCTGAAAGGAAATGGGGATGTCCAATTGTAACCCCCAACATCATTTTGATTAGCCCATTAATTCCAGTCAGTGCGGCCAGAGACCAAAAATGCCGCCCAAACACCCCAGTTTTTCAATCTCTTCGGATTAATTCAACTGGTAAAGCGGGGATAGTTTGGACCGCAGGTAGTCAATCAAGTATTTCGCCGAGAGCTTCTCACCGGTCGCTCGCTCGACAATCTGATCTCCGCTAAAGCATCGGCCACCCGCGAAAACATTTTCTCCAAGCCACCCTAAAAGGGGTGCGAAATCTCCATTACGAAACAACCCCTCAAAACTTCCCAAGTTCTTTTCGGCCGCGTGGTACAGTTGCGCACCAATCAGATTGCCAAGCGTATAAGTTGGAAAATAACCAAACAATCCTGCGCTCCAGTGGACATCTTGCAAGACTCCGTTGGCATCCGATGGAGGTTGAACGCCAAGGTCACTTTGGTAGCGATCACCCCAAGCTTGGGGAAGTTCTTCCACGGTTAGGTTTCCGTCGATCAACTGACGTTCTAAATCAAATCTGATCAGGATATGCAGGTTGTAGGTCACCTCGTCCGCTTCGACGCGAATCAAACTTGGCTTGACCGAATTGATCGCAAAATGGAAATCGTCCAAGTCGACTTTGCCAAGTTGAGATGCAAACCGTTCTTGTGCGTGCGGATACAACCATTCCCAAAAAGGTCGACTGCGGCCAACTTGGTTTTCCCACAGCCGTGATTGTGATTCGTGTACGCCCAGCGAAGCGTAGCTCCCCGGTGGCAGGCCAAACCAATCTTTTGTTCGCAATCCTTGTTCGTACATTCCGTGGCCAGCTTCGTGCAGCGAACCGAATAACCCGGACGGTAACCAATCGCGAACATAGCGAGTCAAAATCCGTATGTCGTTGGGCCCCAAAGTCGTGCAAAACGGATGAGCCGTTTCGTCCAGTCGTCCACGCTGATAATCAAAACCAATCTGCTCGGTTACAAACCGAGAAAAATCGCGTTGCGAATCGATTGGGTAGTCACGTTTCAAGATTTCCACTGGCGGTTGCTTGGGCGCGTTTTTGATATCCGCAACCAATTTGACTAGTGGGCCACGCACGTCATCAAACACTTTTTGCAACTGGTCCACTCGTGCGTCTGGTTCGTAGGTGTCCATCAGCGCTTCGTAGGCAGTCCGATCGGTACCATCGGCCATCCGCTTTCCGGCTTCGCGTTTGAGCTCAACCATATTGGCCAGCGCTTCGCTGAAGACGGAGAAATCGTCTGCCGCGCGAGCTTTCTCCCACAGTTGTTGCCCCACGACTCTGGCGCGAGCCAGTTTTTCGACTAAGTCTGCTGGCAGCTTGCAGTCGCGTGTCCAATCGCGATGCAAACCAATGATCGTCGCGCCTTGATCGCTGTTGGGGTCCGCGTCTCCCAGTTGATCACGTAGATGTTGCAGGTCGGTGCCAAACTTGGCGTCAGTTCGCAGCCGATGTGCTGCTGTTTCCAGCGCAGCGACTTGTTGTGCTCGGTAGTCTCCGTTTGCGTGGGGCATCTGCGTCCGTTCATCCCACTCCAGAGTTTCTGAAACGGTCTGTAAAACAGTCGCTTGACGCGCGTGGTCGCAAACTGATTGAAAAAGGCTCTCGTTGATTGACATTTTGTTGTTCTGGTTCGTTTTAGCTTTGGCTGGACGTCGAAATCGTTTCGGAATTTTTCTTCAATTCATGCGGAGTCTCTTCGGTTGTCAATTCGTGGTTCAAAATCTCCAGCAGCGTTTGCAAAAACACGACCACCATCGGACCAACCAAAATCCCGATCGGGCCAAACACTTGAACGCCACCCAGTACGCTAAGTAACGCAAAAAGCGGGTGCAATTGGCTGTGATCGTGCAACACATAAGCTTTGATCACGTTGTCGATCGACGACACAACCAAGGCACCGTAGATGCCCAAAAACAAAGCCGACCACCAGTTTTGTTCCACAGCGCCCAGGTACAACGCACAAGGCACCCAGACAGAGGCAGCGCCCAAAAAAGGTATCAATGCCATCAGGCAAGTCGCAAGAAACAAAAGCACAACCGATTTGAGACCAAAAAACCAAAACGCGAGCGCGGCGAGTAATCCTTGGATTACGGCGCTGGACAATGTCGCCAACACGACAGCACGACTGGTTTTGTCAAACTTTGAAAGTAGTTGCAATTCGTAGTTGTCGTCCAACGGACTCAACCGCATCAATGTTCTCATCATCGACGAACCGTCGATCAGAAAAAAGTAGACCGCGATGACCAAAATCACCAATCCGATCGCCGTCTTGATCAGAATGGTCCCGGTGACGCTGGTGAATTTTACAAAACGAGGCTGCAGCGTTTCGCGACTTTTGCTAAGCAGCTGTGCAAACTCTCCGTCGCTTGGGTTGGCCAGCAATCGAAGTTGGCTACGAAAAGATCCACCCAACAGTGCGTGCATCCATGATCGAATCGACGCGGACGCGATCACACTTTGCCGATGAAACATATCGGTGGCGTCCACCTTTGACTTAATCGTGCCAGCTTGGGCGTCTGTATCAATGGCCGCTTTGACCGCTGCCGAAAATTCGTCCAACTTGATTTGGGCAATCTCGGCAGCCGGTTCGCTTTGCGGCGGCCCTTCGACTTCGTTTTGCAAATACACCACCAAGTCTTTTGCCTCGGAGATCGATTCAAGCACTTCGTTGGGCTCGCGCGGCTCATCCATTGAATCGGCAAGGCTATCGAGACGTCGAAATTGTTCCGCGTGTGGCAGGGTCATTCCGAACTGAGTTCGCGCGCGATCGATTGCGGCTGTCAAATCGTCAAAGTTTGCTTGACCAACCAGGGCCGTAAATTGGGTTGCCGCGACGGACAACACCAACAGAATCGGCAACAAAACAACCAGCAAGACCATCCCGGTTGTCACCACGGCGGCGGTTCGTCGTCGATTCCCCAACTTGGTAATGAGCCAATTGTTTACTGGCCGAAAAATCACAACCAGAGCGGCCGCCATAAACAACGGGACAAAGAAGACCGCCATCACACGGTAAAACAAAATCCCGACCGCGATGATGCCAAAGATCAGCATCACAACCGACATGATTCGTGACAACGATGGAAGTTGTGACAAGAAACTGCTCGCGTCGACCATCTGGCCTGCCCCACTTTCGGTCGCACAGCTTTCGGTTGTACCACCAGGATTTTTTCCCGCTGGATCTTGAGGCGTCGTGGTTGGATTCTTCGCGGGAGTCCCTGCGGCAGATCCGTCCTGACGAGATTTTGAATTTGACTTGTTTTTCTTCTTTTGCCGGCTCATCAGGTCGCTTCTTAGGCGTTAGGGATCACAGATCCTACGTTACAACGTTAGATTATCAGTCGGATTGTCGTGCATTGCGCTGCGGCTGACCAGATCAGCCGGCCAAAAGTCGCAGGAACAAATAAGGTTCCGCGAAAACGGCTCAGGCACCAGCATTCCAAATAAGACGAAGCCTGACGAAGCAAAAACGAGTTTTGTGTGACCAGTAGTGAACCCAGCGACGATGACGCCATTGAAGCGACGGAACCGGCGGGCAGCGATAAAAAACGCACGCTAATTCGGATCGTAAAGTTGGCCATTGTGGTCGTGGTCGTCGTTGGACTCGCGTTGGCCGCGCGGTCTGCCATCGTTCAATGGCGTACAGAAAACGACAAGATTCAATCTGAAATCATCCAAATCGATCAACGCCTGGAGTCACTTGCCGAACCGTCGCAAGCAGAGGGACTTCGCGCACGACGCCAAGCGTTGCTTCGTTCACGCCCAAATTTGTCAAATTTGGATTGGTTACGGATCGCGATCGCTGCATTGCTCTACACAATTGGGCTGCTAATTCCGGGATTGGTTTTACATAGTGCGTTGAGATCTTTGGCCGAGCGACCCCGCTTGTCGACCGCGATCGCGTCTCAGTTGATCGGCCACGCCGGTAAATATGTACCAGGAAAAGCAATGGTGATTGTGCTTCGAGCAGGAGGATTGTCAGTGGACAAAGTCAATCCTGTCCGCGCAACGATCAGCGTTTTCATGGAAACGTTACTGATGATGGGTGTCGGAGCAGCCGTCGCCGGCGCGGTGGTTTGGTGGTTGGATATTCCTGATTGGATGAAATGGTCGGCGCTGGGAGTCGCGGCGTTCGCCAGTGTCCCTACTTTGCCACCGATATTGAAAGTGGTTGCGGCAAAGGTCTCCAATACAACCAGCGATCCGTCGAACGAAGACTCCGAAAAATCGAATTCAATCAGTAGCCTGCGTTTCTTTTTGACGGGTTGGAGCTGGTCGATTTTTTCGTGGGCGTTCATCGGAGCATCGTTTACATTTTTGGTATCGGCCATTCCATCTGCAGCACCCACAGTCGACGTGATGTCGAGTGGTTTTGTGTCATTGGCGGCTGTTTCAACAGCAGCGATCGCGCTCGCGATGGTGGTTGGATTCGTTTCGCTGATTCCTGGCGGCGCGGGTGTTCGCGAGTTGGTTTTAACGACGGTGTTGGCAACCGCGATCAGCCCCGTTCAAGCACTACTTGGAGCGATCGCGGCAAGGATCCTGTTTATCGTTGTCGAATCCGTCTGCGCCAGCGTTGCCTGGTATTGGCTGTCGCGACAAAGGGATTCAA
>CAZZDZ010000307.1:0-7834 GCA_964652675.1 uncultured Pirellulaceae bacterium | reverse complement strand
CGTTGCCGCTTCCTCATCGGGAGCTGGCAGTGCGGCAACCGGTTCGCCCCAGTCTGCTTCGAATTGCTCCTTGCAAGATTCACACTCGACGCTCGTCGCCAACAGCTTGTCGTCGACGACTTGGGCATGATCGCACTTTTTGCACTTCACACGGACTTCGCCTGGTTCGGCGGCCATCGTATCCAAGTGCTCCATCGACACGCCGGCGACTTCGATGTCTTGCGGCTCCAATGTTGTTAGCAATTCGCGGTTAATGTCTTTCAGCTTTGACAGCCGATTGGCCAATCGCCGGACACTTCGCTCCAAAGAGTTTCGTGACGTGCGTCCGTTGCCAAAGTGACGATCGCGGCTGATGTACAAGTATGTGAAACCCCGTAGCAAACGGCGACGCGACTCAGTCGGAATCGTGTACTTAGATTTTTTGGCGATCAGCTCAAAGATGCGACACAGCGCTTCGGGCGGATAATCGTCGAACGTCATCGTCGTTCCGACCCGCGAACTGAGCCCCGGGTTGGAGCGAATCATCGCTCGCATTTCCACCGGGTATCCAGCCAGGATCACGACCAAGCGATCGCGTTGATCTTCCATTCGCTTCAGGAGTGTTTGGACAGCTTCGCGACCGTATTGGTCTTGTCCACTTTCGTCGATCAACGTGTAGGCTTCGTCGATGAACAACACTCCATCAAGCGCTTCATCGATCTTGGCGTTGGTTTTGGGTCCGGTTTGACCGGCGTACTCGGCAACCAGGCCGCTGCGGTCGGTTTCCACCAAGTGGCCTTTTTCAAGGATGCCCAACGCGCCGTAAATTTCGGCGATGATTCGCGAAACCGTTGTCTTACCGGTACCTGGATTGCCAACAAACGCCATGTGCAAACTTGGTTTGGACGTAGGCAGGCCTTCCTTTGCCCGCAGCGCTTCCATTTTCAAAAAGTTGGTCAGCGTTTCGATTTGATCTTTGACGTGATCGAGTCCAACCAAACGATCTAGTTTGGCGCGGGCATCGGCGAGCCGTTGTTCGGGAGTGCGGTCATCGGCGGGTTCGTCTTGTTTGGGCGTTCGTTCTTTCGGCTTTTTGTCCGCGCCGCTGCCACCTGGTCCGGCCATTGGCGTAGGCTTTTCTGCGGCGCTGGGTCCAACACCTTCTCGAAGACGTTTGGCTTCGTCACGTAACCATTTCAAAGCGTCTCGGGCGTTGTCCGTGTCAGCTTGATGATCGCGTGTTTCAGGTGATTGAGCAGTGCGACCTTGCATTTCGGCAAACTGCGTTCGCATTTTCTCCAGGTTTTTGTTGTCAGCCACACTTACATCGCCATCCACGCTGGTTAGCAAGTTAGCCATTCGCATGGCCAGTGTTTCCAGTTCGCTCCAACGATCACGGATCGCAGGAATTTCGGCGAACGGTCGTACCAGTTCAGTCCACTCGAATCCTTTGGAAGCTCCGATCAGCCAATCGACTGCTTCGTGCAATTGGCTGCCCATGACGGATTTGCCCCAAATGTGCTCCAGCAGTGCGCGGCCAAGTTGGCGTTGTTCCATTGTGCGTCCGTCGACGGTTGGCACGACTGCGGCGAACACTTTCATCAAAAAACCTTGATGCAAGTCATTCATCTGGTCGGCGACCGTTCCTGCAGCAGCCGCTTCGTCACTATCGCCACCATTGAGCCAGCCATAGGAGCCGCGAATCAGTTCGCCACTTTCGATATACAGAGCTTGAGTTTCTTTGAGTGCATCGCGGTACAGGCGAATGGATTCAATGATTTGGTCGTCGGATGGCATGGTACGGGCCGCAGTGTGGAAAGAAATGCAACGCGTGTAGCTTAATGGATGTTGCCATTGTTTGTAGGCCGGATCGAGGACGCATTGCGTGCGGGATCGGGGCAACGACCAGTCTGAGGCGCATGAAGTTTACGCCGCTTTAGCAAACCTGCGTTTGCTTGTTCCGGCCTACGGAAGGTCTTTTTTCCACGCGTCAGCCAACTCTGGCATGTTCATCATTTCAAAAAGTGCCATGCGATCGATTTCTCGCCCCATCAAGATGTCGTTGGCGCGGGCAACCGACCAGTTTTCGTGGGGCCGCTCTGTCAACTTCCACTCGTCGCCGGCCGAAATTTTGCCTTCTTGCAAGACACGCACATACCAGCCAGTTCGCCCAGTCTGTCCGACATGTTTGGTCAAGGTTTTGACTCCCCAGCGGCGAGAGATTTTCCAGCACGGTTGCCGTGGTTGGCTCACTTGCAATCGGCAACTTCCCACCTCGTAAGTGTCACCGATGCACGTCGTCGATTCCGTCGCACCACTTAGCGTGAGGTTTTCTCCTAAAGCGCCGCCCGACATTTTCAAATCAGGAAACTCGGTCGCCCAAAGATCGTAGTGGCTCGCCGCGTAGCACAACATGGCCTTGTCTACTCCGCCATGAAACCGAGAATCGGCGACCGAATCACCAACGATCCCCAGCTTCAACACCTCCACGGAATCGTCAACGCGTTGTTTATTGAATGCCGAAGTCCATTGTCGGTCGACAATGTCTTTGGAATTCGGATCGCCTTGGGTGACGACTTTGCCAACCTGAATACTCTGTGTCTGAATCAATTTCGTTTCAACCGTTCTTCTTTTCAGGCGGGCCAGCTTGCCCGGGAGCCGTAGCGGCAGGAATGTCGAAGTCATAGTTCATGTTTACCAAGTCGACATTCTCGCCGATCGGGCCATCGCTTTTGAGCGGTGCGGGCTTTGGCTTTTTGTCGCCGTAAGAAAGTAGCTGATCCGTTTCGTACTCGGGAGTCAGGACGGCATCGGTCTCAGCGACTGCTCGGAAGTTCTTTTGGCACTTGGGACATTTGACTGTTTTGCCCAAAACAGACTGCTTGACCTTCAGCTTGACACAGCAGTGGGTGCATTCGATTGGAAATCGCGTGGTCATTTGCTCGTCCTCGGTGAGGAAGGTTTGTTGAAAGACCGCTACCCGTTTTACGAGGTTTAAGTGATCAAGGTTAACCGATTCTACACGTTCACGGGGCTTCGGATTTTCACTCAAAAAACGGTCGTCACAACCGTTCGTTTTATGGTTCGCTCAGAAGATCAAAACTATCTCAAAAACACCGCTTTTTGCAGTGTTTCAAGTGACACAAACGAGGCCTCAGGTCGTTGTGAGAAACACATCAAAATGATAAAATAGAAGTTCGGTTTTTGCCGGAAAAAACGGGCTAATTTTGCCTTTGGATTTAGCTAGGAAACGACCTTGGCAGACGAAGAAAACAACGAAAACGAAGAAGATGGCCTGCCCCCTGAAGGCGATGGTCAGGGCGACATACCCAGTGACGGCGAAGGCGGTGCTGGCGCGTTTCGGATGATCGATCTTCCGATCGAAGACGAATTGCGTGACAGTTATTTGACATACGCGATGAGCGTGATCGTCTCGCGTGCGCTGCCAGATGTTCGTGACGGCTTGAAACCTAGTCAGCGGCGAATTTTGGTCGCCATGAATGACTTGAACCTGACGCCAGGTGCCAAACGAGTCAAATGCGCCAAGATCTCTGGTGACACATCGGGTAACTATCACCCGCACGGTGAAAGTGTGATCTATCCGACGCTGGTTCGGATGGCCCAAGAATGGAACATGCGTCGATTGCTGATCGACAAACAAGGAAACTTTGGTAGCGTCGCCGGTCTTCCGCCCGCTGCGATGCGATATACCGAAGCCAGGTTAAGTCCCGTCGCTGCGGCGATGTTGGAAGACCTGAAATTAGACACCGTCGACTACATCCCGACTTATGACGAAGCGCGGACAGAACCCACCGTTTTGCCCAGCAAGTTTCCGAACCTGCTGATCAACGGCAGTGGTGGTATCGCAGTCGGAATGGCAACCAGCATTCCGCCGCACAACCCGACCGAGATTTGTGACGCGGTCATCAAATTGGTCGACGATCCCAATACGACCAACGAAGAATTGTTCGATATCGTTCCCGGCCCTGATTTCCCAACGGGCGGAATCATCTGCGGTCGAGCCGGAATTCGTCGTGGTTACAAAACGGGTCGCAGTACGATTACCGTTCGTGCGAAATGCGAAATCGAAGAGATGAAGGGCAACAAGTCACGAATCATCGTGAAAGAGTTGCCATATCAACAATACCGTGACCGGGTGGTCGAAAAGATCGCGGCTTTGGTCAACGACGATCGAATCAAAGGCATTTCGGGCATTCGCGACGAAAGCGATTTGAACGAACCAGTGCGTTTGGTGATCGAACTGAAACGCAACGAAGACCCTGAGATCATTCTCAACCAGCTGTATCAGTTCTCGCCGCTGCAAGATACGTTCTCGCTGATTTTCTTGGCGCTGGTCGACGGCAAGCCGCGCGAGATGACGCTCAAAGAGATGCTGATGGAGTTTATCCGTCACCGTCAAAACGTGATCCGTCGCCGAACCCAGTTTTTGTTGGCCAAAGCTCGACGCAGAAAACACTCCGTTGAAGGTTTGTTGCTGGCGCTTGCCAACATTGATGAAATCATCAAAACCATTCGCACCAGCCGGACTCAACCCGAAGCCAAAGAACGGTTGATGGGTATCGAATGCCCTGCCGCGCTGATGGAGCGGGCCCTGGGCGATGTCGGTTTCAAACAATTCCAGATCGAACGCGGCGAAGCGGATAGCTACGCACTGACGAGTGTTCAAGCCGACGAAATCCTGCGAATGCGCTTGGGTCAGTTGGTGAACTTGGAGCAAGAAAAGCTGCAAGGTGAACACAAGGCGTTGCTGGACGAGATCATCGACTACTTGGATATCTTGGGTGATCAAAAGCGGATTTATGCGATCATCAAAGAAGACTTGGAGGAGATGAAACGCAAGTTTGGCGACAAACGTCGAACCGAAATCAGCTTCGAAGAGATCGGCAACATCGATCTGGAAGACTTGATCACCGAAGAAACAATGGTCGTTTCGATCAGCCACCAAGGATATATCAAACGAACCCCATCTAGCGTCTACAACACCCAGCGCCGTGGCGGCAAAGGACTCAAGGGCGCCAAGACGGACGATGAAGATCCGATCGAGCATTTGTTTGTCGCCAGCACGCACGCGTATTTGTTGTTCTTGACGACCGCAGGTAAAGTGCGTTGGCAGAAAGTTTACGATTTGCCCCAGCTAGCGCGTGACGCCAAGGGACGCGCGATCGTGAACTTGTTGAATCTGGCCGAAGACGAGAAGATCGCGGAGTGTTTGGCGGTTCGCGATTTCAATCAGGAAGGCCACTATGTCGTGATGGCGACGCGAAGCGGTTTGGTCAAGAAAACTCCGTTGGAAGCCTACAGTCGACCCAAACGTGGCGGCATCATCGCGATCAAATTGCGCGAAGGCGACGAATTGGTCGGGGCGAAAGTCGTCGGACCTGGCGACGAAGTCATGTTAGTGACCGGATCGGGAATGGCGATTCGGTTCCGTGAATCCAATGCACGACCGATGGGCCGAAATACTTCGGGTGTCAAAGGCATCTCGTTGGTCGGTGACGATCATGTTGTCGGAATGGTGGTCGCTGATCCCGCCGCGACGCTGCTGACTATTTGCGAAAACGGCTACGGCAAACGCACTCCCTTTGGCCCCAATGCGGATGGGGGTGATGACACGGATGAAGAAGAAACCACCAGCTCGAGTGCTCGTTATCGAACGCAAAATCGAGGCGGTAAAGGTCTGCGAGACATCCGCACCAGTGACCGAAACGGCAAAGTGATGGGGATTGCCCGCGTCGCGGATGAAGACGAAGTTTTCATGATGACCGCCAAGGGTAAAATCCAGCGGATTTCGGCTGCCGACATCAGTACGATTGGACGCAACACCCAAGGTGTGCGAATCATGAACGTCGATGACGGCGATAGCTTGATCGCAATCGTGCGTGCACCAGCCGAAGAAGACAACGGCGAAGAAGAAGCGACAGGAGAAGGCGAAGCTACCGAAGGTGCGACGCAAGCTGCAGAAGATCCCGCTGCAGAAGATTCCACTGTCGACGACACGGGCGCCAAAGACGCATCCACCGAAGTTGCCGATGATGAATCGGACGACTCACCTGAAGCGGATTCTTCCGAGGACGAATAGCGTCCCCGCGTTTCAATTAGAACGAAAAAGGCCACCGCAAATTTTGTTTGCGGTGGCCTTTGTTCTTTCTCTCTTCCAACAACTGGCATTTAGCCTTCGAAGAATTCGTCGCGTTGATCAAACAAGAACAAATCTAGTTCGTCACGGGTATCAAAGATTGCGTCGGCATCGCCATCGTTGCTGCGAACACTCGAACTGATAAAGCTGCGAAGATTGTCCAGCCGATCGAAGATCGTTTCTTCGGTGTCCCAAACCGACAACACCCGGTCCAAAACTTCAGGGTCGTCGTCGAAGCGAGTCAAGCCAGTGATCACAAAGTCTTCGCCTGAGCCACCGTTCACGTTGTCAGAACCATCACCAGCAATCAGCAAATCGCGACCCGAGTGTCCTCTGAGCGTGTCGTCACCAGAGCCACCGACCAAGATGTCGTCGCCGCTCCAAGCCGACAGATAGTCGTCTCCATCTCCGCCCGACAACCAGTCGTCGCCTCTCCAGCCGTACAGCAAGTCGTTTCCATCATCGCCATACAGTTGGTCGTCGCCTTCGTGGCCTTTGATAACGTCGTCTCCGTCACCACCACGTAGCACGTCGTCACCTAAGTAACCAGAGACGTAATCGTTTCCATTGCCGCCCAACAGAACATCGTCACCGAACCAGCCGCGAACATCGTCATCACCGTTTCCGCCATCAAGCCTGTCATTGCCATAATCGCCATGAAGCTCGTCGTTTCCATCGCGGCCAAACAATATGTCATTGCCTGGTCCGCCACGCAGATCATCTACGTTGCTACCGCCGACTAGGGTATCGTCACCGCGGTTTCCAAAGGCAACGGACGCTATTTCGGTTTGGTTTTGAAAAACGTCGTCGCCGTCGTTACCGTTAAACCGAATCGCGTCGACTTGATCCAAATCGAACGTGATTACTTCGTCGCCCTGACTGACTTCGACGGTGTTGCCACTTTGAGAAACGATAACGGAATCGTCTTGGGAACTGCCTTCGATCAAAAGTAAACCGTCGGCCAAACCTACATCAGCGGCCAGGAGTTTTTTCTCTTCGAGAGCTTCTAGCTTGAGCTTTCTATACACGTTTACGTTCACTTTCGTATGTAACGAAGTGTCCGGCAACCGGGCTGTCTACGAGAGACCCTTGGCTTTGCGTCCCCACCTCGCGATGGGTTTGCTTCAGACTCGTTTTGGGAAAAGGTAAAAAGGAAAAGGGAGCAAGCGATCAATCGCGACTCAACTGAACCCTATGTCCAAAACCCTCATGATGACGGATTTGGAACTGAAGTTTTTGCCGGAAAATTTGCCTTGGATCTCCAGCCTTTCCTGCCCTGTCCGCTCAAGACGACGTGTGTTGCTTTTTGGCAACACAAAATCAGCAAGGTTGCGATTAAACAACATTCCAGCGAAATCTGGCCCCGGAGATGAAGCCCGTGGTGGGCATTCCTGTACGATCCGAATCAATACGATTGGTTGCCGTTTCGGTCGGGCTGCGTCGCTCGGAGATCGACGGCCACTTTAGTAGCCATCTCTGTCCCCAGAGATGTAGCCCGACTTTGTGTCATCCAGTTTCTAGAAATCCGGATCGTAAGATCGATCATGCCAGTGGCGGGCAGTCCTGTACGATCCGAATCAATACGATTGGTTGTCGTTTCGGTCGGGCTACGTCGCTCGGAGATCGACGGCCACTTTCAAAGCAGCCATCTCTGTCCCAGAGATGTAGCCCGACTTTGTGTCATCGAGTTCCTGTGAC
>CAZZDZ010000306.1:6445-7842 GCA_964652675.1 uncultured Pirellulaceae bacterium | reverse complement strand
GGCTAAAGCTGGCTTTAATCAATCAACGAACCTCGTAAAACGCGTGGCGGCATTTGAAATGAATCGATTCGTTTGCTTCGCCGCGCTGCTTTCGCTACTCGCTTCGAGTGGTTCCTCGCAAGTGGTGGGCAATGCGACGAACAAGACTAGCGATTCTCACTGGCGAGATTACTTGCAGGAAGAACTCGTCGTTTTCGTCACCTGGGATCCGAACGAAGGAAATCAGGTCAAGATCATGCTGCAGAGCAAGCTAGACAACATGGCGATCGAAGCGTCTCGAAGCGATGTCGAACGTTGCTTGAAACGCAAAACGGAAACGATGATCAAACAACTACGTCAATACGTGCCCGACTTGTCTGACGCACAAGTTGCCAAGCTACGGCTTGCTGCCAAAGTCGACCGCAACCGATTTCTGCGAAACACTGACTTTCGCAATGGGATCGCTACTCTAAAACCTTCGCTTGAGTTTGACGAACCTCAGGGGATGCGAATCCACAACTACTTGCGAGACCCATGTGGTGAAAACACGATGTTTAAAAAAGTCTTTGAGAGTCAAACGCGCACAACCGAATCAGGACTTCGGTCTGCCCAATAACGCACTCGCGGCATCTGCTGCCGAATCCGCTTGTTCATCCATCGGCCCAGGTGCGTAACGAATCAAAAACGGTCGCACAAATTTCGTGTCACCAATCACGACCACTTCGGAACTGTGAACTTGGATTTCGTTGAGATCTGGAGTATTAAAAATCTCGAAATACTCATTCAAATCCAAAACGCGGATGCCTTCGCCGTCGCGGTCATAGACGCAAATGTAAGCGTAGCCTTGTTTCAGCAGATTTTTGACATGAATGTCCCTGCCAGTCTCCCAAGGCACAATTTGCAACGCGCTGCGCAATAGATCCAACACAAACCGCTCACTTGGGACACCGTCACGCATCAGGTTGATCGCGCCGGTGGTCGTAAAGAGCGCTCGCGGAAAGTTCGGCGGAGCGTCCGGACCACCAATCTCACCATACAGGACTTCGTAAGGTTCTCGATCCGAAAACTCTTCAGCCAGCCTCAGCTTGTTGATATAAAACAACAACCGATAAGCACCGCCATGCTGATCCTTGATGGCGTTGACCCAACCAGCTTTGCCATCGTTGGATGATCCTGTGTCATACAACTGCGACAGCAGTGGATCAGCCAAAATCATTTTGCGTACCGCGTCGGACCGTGTTTCCGCTTTGACATAGCTGAGTGAAACAACTTTCTTGGAACTATCAGCGCCCATAGCAATAACAACGTTGGAAATTTGGCGTTCGGTGTGTGTCGT
The DNA here is from genome assembly GCA_964652675.1 of uncultured Pirellulaceae bacterium. Taxonomy (GTDB): domain Bacteria; phylum Planctomycetota; class Planctomycetia; order Pirellulales; family Pirellulaceae; genus K23-9. The sequence goes on along the minus strand of CAZZDZ010000306.1, from coordinate 6,527 downwards.
TACTCTGCTTTCTACACCGTAACTTGGTGCAAATCAAACGTGTAACTCTGCTCACCAGCCTGATATTCTGTTTAGATGCACC
>CAZZDZ010000306.1:0-6345 GCA_964652675.1 uncultured Pirellulaceae bacterium | reverse complement strand
CCCTGGAATCGCCGAAAGTCTTGGCGACTTCCGCTACAAAAAACACCCACGAACCAACACAAAACTAACCCGGGATAGCGATTGTGCGTCAATGACCGTACATTTCCTGCCATGACTACACCGATAAATATTGCTGTTCATGGGGCGGCTGGCCGAATGGGTCGCCGCGTCGTTGCCTTGGCTGTCGAAGACACGGCGTTGAACATCGTCGCCGCGCTGGACAATCCCGAAAATCCTACCATTGGAACCGACGCAGGCTCCTTGGCGGGCATCGCTCCAATCAACGTACCACTGTCGAGCCAATGGCCAGACAAAGTCGATGTCGTCGTTGATTTTTCGCTGCCCGAAGCGATCGATCAATGCATCGAAAATTGTGTCGGCAACAAAACTCCGCTGGTCGTCGCAACCACCGGCATGTCCGATGCTCAAAAGGCAAGTTTGACCGAAGCCGCAAAAACGATCCCAATCGTGTGGGCGCCCAGCATGTCGATGGCCGTCAACTTGACCATGAAACTGGCCCAGCAAGTCACAGAAACTTTAGGAAATGTCGCCGGTGGGTTGGATGTCGAAATCATCGAACGCCACCATCGATTCAAAGCCGACGCGCCGAGCGGAACGGCGCTCAAGTTTGGCGAACTGATCGCAGACAAACTGGCGGGCAACACCAAACACGTTCACGGCCGCGAAGGCCACACGGGTGAACGTACTCGTGATGAGATCGGTTATCACGCCGTACGCGTGGGCGACAACCCTGGCGAACACACGATTGTTTTCGGCATGATGGGCGAAAAAATCGAATTGAATGTCGCCGCCAGCAACCGTGACTGCTACGCCAGCGGAGCCCTGGCGGCAGCGAAATGGCTGCAAGGAAAAGACAGCGGACTGTACAATATGTTCGACGTGCTGGGTTTGTCGTAGTACTTACGTAGCGAAAGTCGTCAAGACTTTCGGCCATTGCAGCCCAGACCACTCAGGCCGAAAGTCTTGACGACTTCCGCTACGGGTAGGTTTTTTAAAGAGTCTCTCCATGGCGAAATGCGACGAAGGCTACTTGTGCGACGTCTGCGGGCAAGACGTCTCGTCCATCGTCGATAGCGATTTGTACCTTCGCTATGTGATCGGAGAATTGGATCCCGAAGTCCTTCACACGACACCCGAACGACACATACGCTGTAACCCAGTGCTGGCACAATTCATCGCACACGATGATTTTGAACCTGTACGCATCGAAGGCGACTTGTCACGCGAAAATCTGGATGCCGACTATGTTTCCCAGCGCGAATCACTCGTCTCACGAGGTTACGCTCGCTTGAGAGAAATCGCAGCCACTGAAGGTGACCGGGATGTGACCGCGTATCCGCTACCCGAAGCGATCAAAAAGTACAAAGCCTAGCCAACTTGAAACACCAACCTCCGAGCAACACCGGCGGCTTGGAGTTTTTTATTTAGGCAGTCCAAAGCAAACGGTCACTTTTCTAAAGAATCCCGTACATCCACCAGCACGAAACGGGCTCTGGAATGTCATCGGAAGGCCCTGCGCTGCTAAGATTCCCGCAGCATAGAGTGAATCAAGCTAAACCTTCCGATTTCGTCCCCTTGGATAACATGAGCGCGTCGTGGCAAGCAATCTGATCAAACGCGGCTTTTTGAGCCTGATTGCGTCACAGTTTTTTGGCGCGATGAACGACAACATCCTCAAAGGCGTGTTGACATTCATGGTCGTCAACGGACTTTGGAAAGGTGAATTGGGAAAAGACGGTGGCGCGGGCTACATCGCGATCATCTTTACCGTCCCGTTTATCTTGCTGTCCGGTTACGGCGGACAAGTCGCGGACCGATTTTCCAAACGCAGCGTTTTGATGGCGGTGAAAATCGCCGAAATCCCAATCGCACTGGTCGGCATGATCGGCTTTTGGATCGGCAACCTCTGGCTGACACTTGTATCGCTGGTTTTACTGACATGCCAAAGTGCGTTTTTTGGTCCCGCCAAGTACGGCATGATTCCCGAACTGGTCGATGACACCGAACTGAGTCGTGCTAATGGCACGATCAATATGATGACCAACATCGCAGTGATCATTGGGACGCTGGCATCGGGAATCATCAGCGATGCTTACTTTCCTGCCAAAGGTGTCGAAATCGCCGCCTATTGGTTGCCTGGTACTGCGATGACATTGGTTGCAATCTTTGGCCTGGTGGCTGCTTTGTATATGAAAGAACTCAGCCCCGGAGACCGTGACCTGCAATGGGATTGGAATCCGTTCCGGACCTACGTCCAATCCGTTAAAGAAATGTCAAAGACCAAGTTACTGTTGGTCATGCTTGCCTGGGGCTACTTTTATCTGCTAGCGGGAATCGCGTTGTTGATCGTGCCCGACTACACCAATGTGCTAAAAATCGACAACACCGAAGCAAGCATTTTACTGGGCGTGATGGGAGTCGCGATCGGAATCGGGTGCGCGATTGCAGGACTCGTCTCGGGGGATCGCATCGAAACACGTTTGATCCCGGTTGGTGCTCTGGGACTGATTTTCTTCTTTACCCTGTTGGGTGTGGTCACGCCTTCGCTGCCAAACATGCCCAAAATGATTCGTGTCGCTTGCAGCAATGTTTCGCTATTCATTTTCGGCGCGGGCTTCTGTGCAGGTTTCTACATCGTGCCGCTCCAAGCGCTGCTTCAAAAGATGTCACCCGATGACGAACGAGGACGAATCCTAGCGACCGCAAACGCGTGCTCGTTTACGTTCCTGGCGATCGCGTCGGTGATCTTCGAAATACTGCGTCCACAATTCGGCGATCAGCCTCAACACATGTTTGTCATTTGTGCGTTGCTGATGGTCGCGGCCGTGGGATTCTTTCTATGGAAATTACGTGGGACAGGAATTCTGATCGGAAAAGGCATCGCTGACGCCAAGCTGGATCCCGACGAAGAAAGCGAGATTGAGCAAGAAAACACTGGTGAGTAAAAAGCGGGCTAGTCCTTTTTACGCCCCATCATTAAGACTCCGAAAACTAGGAAAAGGACCGGCACTAAAGCCATACCTATGATATAGACTACCTCATCAGCAAAGGTTGACTCCTCCAACCGCTTGTAGGCCAAATAGCAACCGAAACCCGTCGTGGCGAAGGCCAACACAAAGCAAGCGATCGCACCGGGCAAACTGCGCCGATCTCCGTTTTTCGTACTTCTCGTTTTCTTTTTCTTACGTTTCTTCTTGCCTTCGTTGCCTCGGGCTTGATCTAACAGCTTTCGAGTGTTCTCGCCAACCGTTGGCGCTGGAGGCTTTTTGCCCGGTTGGCTGACCGACTTAATTGGTTGGTAGTCGTCTTCGGTCAATTGGTCAAACAGATCCGCCCCCGCAGCCACTGGTTGAGGAACGGGACCGGCGGGTTTTTTAGCGGGCGCGGGCTTAGCAGGCGCAGGTTTAGCGGGTGCTTGCTTGGCTGGCGCGGGCGTAACGGGTGCTGGCTTGGCTGGTGCTGGCTTGGTTGGGGCAGTCGCCTGTGTTGGCGTTCCTGCTGGCGCGGCAGGGGCCTTGAGCTGCTGACCGCAGGGACATTTCACAACCTTGCCCGCCGCAGCGGCGGGAATCTCTAGCGTCGTAGAACAAGCGGGACACTTAATTTTCATGATGGTATTCACTTGGCCTTTTGCGATGGCAGCGTAACCAAGTTCTCGCCTTCATCGGCCAGCTTGCGAATATCCTCGGAGATTTTCATGCTGCAGAATGTTGGGCCACACATCGAACAAAAGTGAGCCGTCTTGGCGCCTTCGGCTGGCAATGTTTCATCGTGGTACTCAATCGCCCGAGCGGGATCCAAACCGAGTGCAAACTGATCACGCCAACGAAATTCAAAACGGGCTTTCGAGAGTGCATTGTCGCGAATCTGAGCCGCCGGATGACCCTTGGCAAGGTCAGCCGCGTGAGCTGCGATCTTGTAAGTGATCACGCCCTCGCGCACATCATCACGATTGGGCAATCCCAGGTGTTCCTTGGGCGTCACGTAGCAAAGCATCGCACAGCCATACCATCCAATCTGTGCCGCGCCGATTCCAGAAGTGAAGTGGTCGTAGCCTGGCGCGATGTCGGTCGTTAGCGGGCCAAGCGTGTAAAAGGGCGCTTCGTGACACCATTCGATTTGCTTTTGCATGTTCTCTTGAATCAAGTGCATCGGCACATGGCCAGGTCCTTCATTCATCACTTGGCAACCCTTGGCCCAAGCTCGCTTGGTCAGTTCGCCTTGCACTTCTAGTTCGGCCAACTGCGCGTAGTCGTTGGCGTCGGCAATCGAGCCAGGACGAAGACCGTCGCCGATTGAGAAACTTACATCGTACGCCGCGCAGATATCGCAGATCTCATCCCAATGCTCGTACAGAAAATTCTCTTTCTCGTGGTGAATACTCCACTTGGCCATGATCGAACCGCCTCGCGAAACGATGCCGGTCATCCGCTTTGCCGTGTGGGGAACGAACGCTCGTAAAACTCCAGCGTGAATCGTGAAGTAATCCACGCCCTGTTCGGCTTGCTCGATCAACGTATCGCGAAACAACTCCCAAGTCAGTGCTTCGATACTGCCTCCGGTTTTCTCCAAAGCCTGATAAATCGGTACGGTTCCAATTGGCACCGGGCTATTGCGAACGATCCATTCCCGAGTGGCGTGAATGTTCTTGCCAGTGGAAAGATCCATCACCGTGTCGGCGCCCCACTTGGTCGACCAACGCATCTTCTCCACTTCTTCGTCGATCGTCGAAGTGACTGCCGAGTTGCCGATGTTGGCGTTGATCTTCACCAGGAAGTTCCGCCCAATGATCATCGGTTCGCATTCGGGATGATTGATGTTCAGCGGAATGATCGCACGACCTCTAGCGACTTCCGACCGTACAAACTCGGCCGTGATAAACGCCGGAGTCATCGCGCCCCAAGTTTGACCGGGATGCTGATGCTCCATACGGTTGCGTGGAACTTGCTGGTCCGGATCGATCTCGGACGGGCGAGGCATTTCATAGCCGTCGGGCGTCGTGCATAGTTGCCGAATGCGATCGGATGCTTCCGGTGGCAAGTCACTCAAGTTGGGATACTTGTCGGCGATTGCCTGAAACTCTTCGGTGCGTCCGAGGTTTTCTCGGATGGCGACGTATTCCATTTCAGGTGTGATGATGCCCTGATCGGCGTACCATTTTTGGGTGACAGGATGCCAGTCGGCGGTTTCATCCTGACTTCCTTTGGCCCGCAATGGATTCCGCTTCAGCCCCGGATATTCCTTCAGCCGGTTCTTGGCATTTTTCAGTGAGTTGTATTTTTCAGCGTGCTCTTGGGACAAGTACCCGTTGTCTTCAGGCGTCACGTCGCGCCCCGTGTATTCTTCGACATCGTCGCGATCCAAAATCCATTGACGCCGCATCGCAGGCAGGCCTTTGGTCACGTCACCTTCGAATTCCGGATCGCCCCATGGGCCCGAGCAATCGTAGACACGTACGGGATCGTTCTTCTCGACTGTCCCATCAGAATGCTCGGTATCTGAAAGTCGGATCTCTCGCAGGGGAACTTTCACGTCGGCGTGAATCTGGCCAGCGACGTAGACGCGTGTTGAGTTGGGGAACTGAGTCGGGTCGTTTTCGATCGCTCGAATTTCTTCCGAGTTATCGACGTCTTCGGTAAATTGCCCGGTGTAGTCGCCGCGTTGTTTTGCGTTTTTCAGTTCGTCGATCGTAGGCGTGGATTGATTGGGGGCGTTCATCATTTTTCCTAAAAGTTAGCGACCAGGAAAAACAAACTCAGCAAGAGAGAATGGCTATCGCAAGAAAAAGAAACGTAGCCTCCTCGCTCCCTTCGTCGGTATGATCCGTATCAGGTTCAAAGGGTTATTTTGGTTGACACCAAAATTCTCAGTCCAAGCGGACACCCCTGCGGTCAATTTAGTATGACGACAAGCGTTTTTTGGTCAAGGATAGTCGTGGATCACTCCGCCAATCCAACGACTCGATCACGTGGTCTTGCGGAGCAATCCACGACAATACGACCGCCCAATTTCAATCTACAGCGTCTTTAAGTACTCCAGCACTGCCAGTTTTTCAGCCTTCGACAGTCCGTCCGGATAGTCGTGCCCTTGCTTGCTTTTACCGAACCGGCGGGTGTCGAAGTAGCTTCGTCGAATCGCGACATCCGGTTCGGTCAGATCAGGTTTATCGAACGTCTCCACCTGAAAGCCAATTTTCACATCGTCGATCGCTTCAGACGTTCGACGCCAAACGGTCGGCCGCTCACTGGGATTAAGCACATCCCACAACGTCGGCACACTGCCGTTATGAAAATACGGCGGGCTAGCCCAGACACCATCCAAAGG
>CAZZDZ010000305.1:3440-7899 GCA_964652675.1 uncultured Pirellulaceae bacterium | reverse complement strand
GATCACCGCCTACGGCGGTGATCGGGACGGAGAAAAACGAAATGGATTTTGCGTTGCATCAACCTCGGGCTGACGCCCAAGGCTACAATCTGTCGCCACTACGTGGCTGGCTTTCCAGTGCCGCAATGTCAATATTCACACGATACGCAAACACGCGTTCGTGCACGATTTCCGAGGTAAAACAAACATCCACTGACGTTTTGCGCAACTCCAAAACTCACGCTTCGGGTTACCAAAAATTCACAGCCTAGCAGCGCCAGCAAGTGAATCCTCAGCATTTACAGGGGATTCACTTGCTGGCGCTGCGTGCTGGTATTTATTTGGCTTTCCGGCCTATTCGCCAATCGCAGCCGTTTTCGGTATTTTAGATGGAGTCCAATTTCGGCGCAGACTTTGGGGAAAGATCGGTGCATAACAACAGAATACATTGCAGGTGCGTTTTCGTAGTCGGGATTGCGCTGGCATCGTGGATGCATGCGGCGGAGCCAGGAACATCGCGTTTGGCGCGAACACTCACTGGTCGCAGCGAGATGCATCGCATTCGCACGCTCTCGCCGTTTATCAATGATCCGACTAAGACGCTTGAGAACTTAGATGATTTGCGTTACGCACTTGATCAACATGTCGAACAACTAACCGAGAGCCGAGCAGTTAGCGAGAGTACGATCGTACTGATCGACTTGATCGCGTCGACGAAGAACGACGATGCGAATTTCCAACTGATCGAATTGCTTGACTCGGAACGCTCTGAATTGGTGATGGCCTGTGCCGATGCGTTGGGCAAGAATCGAGCGATCGAAGCTTTGGATAATTTGAAGCGTTTAGTAGAGCGTCCCGAGTGGAAAACCAAATATGGCTATCGGTTCGGATTGGTCCGCACGTTGATAAACCTGGAACATCCGGATGCGTACGAATTTTTGACCCACATCCAAAAGTCCGTTGATGGTCAATTACGCCATGAGTTAAACGAAGCGATGAAAAAAGTCACGCTGGACGATTTTCTTGGGGACGAAGAACGTTACGAAGCATGGAGAGACGAAGGCAAGCAGAGGGAGTCCATGTTTAAATCGGCAAGCTATAGCGAATCGGCCAACCGAATTAAACTGCAACCGCAGCAATATTACGGGATCGATATCAATGCCAAACGCGTGATGTTCGTCATCGACCATAGCGGCAGCATGAAAGCGAGGACTTATGGTGGGACACGTTTGACGCGTGCGAAACAGGAATTGATCAAAGCGATCAAGGACATGCCCAATGATCACGAGTTTGCGATCGTGTTCTATGAAACAAATGTCCGTAAATGGCGTGAGGAATTGGTGTACGCCAGCGAAGAAAACAAAATGGATGCCGTCCAGTTCGTTAGCCGATTGGGATACGGAAAATCGACCAATACACACGGCGCTTTGAAAACGGCCATGGAGTTTGACGAATCTTTGGAAGCCGTCTTTTTGTTGACCGATGGCATTCCAACATGCGGCGATATCGTGCCCCCTCAAGGCATTATCAATGACGTTGTTCGTCGCAATCGATTACGACATCTGACCGTCAACGTAATTGGGATTGCCGTGAACGGGCCGACCGAGAAATTTTTGAGCACCCTGTCAAAACGGTGCAACGGCCAGTTTCGCAAAACGACCGAATAATCAAAATCGGTTGATTGGTGACTGCTTCGTTTCAATACGGCAGTTCGTAAACCGCATACGTTTTGTTTTGGTCGTCTTGGATTGGATACACGCGTACAAGCGGCAAATTCTGGCCGGTGATGCGACGATCGACGATCATAAAGCGTGCGCCGTATTTTTTGCGATAATTTCGCAAGCTGGAATACTTGATCGTGGTTCGGTTTTTTCGCAGCCGCCGAGGGAAGATCTCGGTGAACCTCGCTTGCCACTCGTTTAACGTGTTGGCATCTTGGGGAACGTCTTTCCAATTTACGACTTCGGCGCGATGGGCATACCATTTAAACGTCTGTTGATGACGCGGAGTCAGAAACAATTCGTCTTTGGGGGTCGCATGCTTGGCCCATTGGCAAACAGATCGCCAGTCGTCAAACGCGGCGCGTTGCTGTGCGACACTGGCGTCGACTTGGTAGCCAAGCAATCGATGGCTGGCCGATGGAGGAACTCCCAGTTCCCACGTCGTAAACGCAGAGAACAAAAACGCCAAAACGCTTGCACCTAATAGGCCGGCCGAGACTCGTTGTGGCGAAAAAGGCTCGTCTTCGGATAGCGGGTTCTGACGACAAATAAACTGCATCGCCGTAATCGCCAGCAGCAGCGGGACGACGGCGTCGGACAATCGAAACCAATAGTAACGCAGCAGCTTTGCAGCCAAGTCGGGCGCGAATGTAGGTAACAAGCCAACCAACAATCCAACCGAGGCGATGCCAATCGACCCAAACGCGAACCAACCGAACGATCTAGCCCCCGCTGTACTCTCTTTGCCACGCAACCACTGAAAATGTAGCCAGAAAGTTGCCAGCAGCAGCAAAGTATGGCGGAAGTACCAAACGGGATGAAAATCGGCAGGCAGTAAGTGGTGCCGAATCCGAAAATAAGAATAGATCCTGGCCGCCGAAGCGGATGCTTGTGGATCGGCCCCCATCGTCAGCCATAGCGCGGGCACCAGTCCAAACAGTGCGATCGCGCCGCCGACAAACAACCATCTTGTAATCAACGCGTGGCGATCATCGCGTTTCGCTTCGGTCGCAAACCAGGCCACGGTCGCTGCAACAACAGACCAACCGCCGGTTAACACATGAAAAGCAGACGCAATCCCGAGCAACACCCAAACGCGATTCCAATGACGGCGGACGATTTCCGCAGCAGCCATCAGAACAAACCCGTACGCGGGCACCTTGGCTTCGACGCCTCCAACGACCCACTCTCCTGCCAAGTTTCCGTATTCGATCCCCGCGATCCAAAGCACTGCAACGCCCACGCAAGCATAAGACTGCGGAATCAGACTTGCCACTAAGCGTTGCAGACCGATCGCCAATAGCAACCAACTGACAATGCGTCCGATCCAAGCGGTCGCGGCGAGCGAAAAGAACTTGGTCGGCCATCCCAACAGCACATAAAACGTTGTGTGTGCTTTTCCAGACGCGGCGAACAAATCGTTTTGGCACCAACTGGCATCCCAAAAGTTTTTGGCTTTGACCAAGTAATGCGCTTCATTGACCATCGGCGCCATATCGCCGGCATAGATAAAGAACACCAACATCAACAAAGCGATTTCGCCGATTGTGCGTCGCTTGGCGGAATAATGGTCAGACATGTTGCTGGTGCGGCCGTAGCGGAAGTCGTCAAGACTTTCGGTTTGATGTGGTTAGCCGAAAGTCTTTGCGACTTCGGCGACGCGTTTTTCGAGGTCTAAGTGATCAGGATTGTTTGCCAACTTTGGCGCTGGGTAGCCTGATAGTTGGCACTCTAGGTCAAATCGATCGCCATGCGAATAGCGGCTAGCATGCTGGTGTGGTTCGCTTTGCCCTGCCACGCCAAATCTAATGCCGTTCCATGATCCACGCTGGTACGAACGATCGGCAGGCCCAGCGTCACATTGACCGCATCGTCAAACGCCAGGGCTTTCAACGGGATCAAACCTTGGTCGTGATACATGCAAACATACACATCCGTTTTGGCTCGCATCGATGGTGTAAATGCGGTGTCAGGCGGCAAAGGATCGGAAACCTCCAAGCCTTCTTTTCGAGCAAGTTCGATGGCCGGCACGATCACTTCGGCTTCTTCGCCATGGCTGAACAATCCGTTTTCACCAGCATGCGGATTCAAACCACACACGGTCACTCGAGCCGGTTTGCCAAGTCGAGTTTTTAACGCATCAGCGGCAAGCCGAATGGCGCGATGCACGTTTTCGATCGTAAGGGACTTCGGAACATCCGCCAACGGAATATGGATCGTCGCCAACACACACGAAATTTCTTCGCTCGTCAGCATCATGCAAAAGTCATCGACGCCAACGCGATCGGCAAGCAATTCGGTATGACCTGGAAAATCAATCCCGGCCGCGTGCCAAGCATCTTTTTGGATCGGACCCGTCACGATCGCATCGATGTCTTTGTTGATTGCCGCACAAATGGCAAAATCAACTGCGTCGAATGAGGCTTGTCCCGTGGCGCTATTGGTTGTTCCAGGCTGAAAAGCGTCGATCGTCACGTCGCCAACATGAATGATCGCGGGAGTGGTTCGCTGGGCAGCCTGATCCAACGTGATTGTTTCTGGGCATTTGAGTCCCATCTGGTCGGCAATGGCAGCCAACACGCTTTCGGGGCCGAGCAAAATGGGCACACATTGATCAGTGACGGTATCCAAATCAGCGCATTTCAACGAGAGTTCTGGGCCCACCCCAGCGACATCTCCCACCGTGATGGCGATGCGTGGTAGGTTTGGCGTGGACGAACTTTTTGACATTGCTATGGTGCTCGGCGACAACATTGGTT
>CAZZDZ010000305.1:0-3340 GCA_964652675.1 uncultured Pirellulaceae bacterium | reverse complement strand
TTTGGCGTGGACGAACTTTTTGACATTGCTATGGTGCTCGGCGACAACATTGGTTGAGATAGGGATCGCAGATTAGCTTAACGAATTCGCGGGTTTTAGAAATCCGTCCAACCGCGCTTGCCACTTGAGAACCAGATGAAATTGTCGCCGCCCATCGCTGGAACCTGTGTCGCCCTAATCTGCTGGGTGACGTTTCTGACTGGACGGGCCGGCGCGGTGGATGTTGTGGCTGTGTGCCCAGCAGAGTTTCGCGATTCATTTCAAGCTTGGGTCACGCATCGTCAAAGCGAAGGAATCACGATTGGGATTGTCGATTCGAAACCGACTGTTGAGGAGTTGAACAAAGCGATCACCCAAGTCGCTGACTCGTCCACGAAGTATGTCGTTTTGGTTGGCGACGCCCCCACCATTGGGACACGCCCTGTTGTGGCAAAACAGATTCCCACCAACTATTTGCCAACGACCGTGACTGGCAAATGGGGATCGACGCCGACATTTGCGTCCGATCTGCCGTTTGGTGATTTTGACAACGACGCGATTCCGGACGCCGCGGTTGGCCGATTCCCGGTCCAACGAGTCAATGAGCTGGACCAATTGATCGACCGAATCATCGCCTACGAAAACAGCGATGACTTTGGTCGTTGGCGTGGACAAGTTCAATTGGTTGGCGGCATCGGCGGTTTCGGCGTCATGGCCGATGCGGCAATCGAATCGGTCACGCGAACGGTCGTGACAAGCGTCTTGCCCTCGGAAACCAAAACCAACGTCGTCTACGCAAGTCCTGGGCATTTGTTCTATCCCAAAGACGACTCGTTCACTGATGCCGTGATCAAACAGTATTCAACGGGCGCAAGATTTTGGGTTTACGCAGGTCACGGACAAATCACCGAACTTGACCGCGTGCCGCAAACCAGAAACGGTATTCCGGTTTTGGATCGCAACAGCGCGATGCGATTGGACCGGCCTGCCAAATCGGCGCCGATCGCTTTGATGCTGGCGTGCTACACCGGCGCGATCGACGCGGCCGACGATTCACTCGGCGAACGGATGATGCTGTACGACGGAGGACCCATCGCGGTGTTTGCTGGCAGTCGAATCACCATGCCCTATGGGAATTCAACCTTGGCGGTGGGATTGATCAAAGGAGTGTACGAAGAAAAACAGCCACGATTAGGAGACGCTTGGTTGAGCGCGCTGAAACAGATGCACGCAGGTGACGTCAAAGAAAAATCGACATCGCGAATCATGATCGACGCTGTCGCCGCTTTGGTCAGCCCCGCCGGAACAAAATTGGTCGATGAACGTCACGAACACATGGGGCTGTACAACCTGTTTGGCGATCCGCTTCTGCAAATGCATCACCCACAAAAAGCTGAAATCACCGTCGCGACCGGATTCGATGTCAGCCAACCGATTGTCGCAGAAGTCAAAAGTCCGATCGCAGGAACGTTAACCGTATCGATCGATCGTCCACTGGGAGCGATTACTGACGGCGACCCAAACGCGACCAACATCGCCGAACTGCAAATGCCCATCAAAGCCAACGGTAATGCGAATCCAAGATTTCTAATCCCCCCGGAGGTCACCGGCCCGCTGGTGATACGCGCGATCGTGTCGGGCAAAAAATCATGGGCAACCGCCTTTGCCAAAACACAAGTTCGCAAAAACTAGTGGCGAAGTTGGCGGCGTTTCAATCATGGTCAGGTCATCGCCCATCGAAATGTCACTTTTTCGTAAGGCAAACGGCACACAGGTAAACCTGGGCTCACGCCCAGACTAAACTACGCTGCTACGCGGTTGGGATATCCCACTGCCAATTCCCTCAGCGCATTTTTTTCTTTGGATCACTCCATGCCAATACTCAACAGAATTCTGTTTTCGTTCCTGGTCGGCGTCGCGTTGGCGAATGTTGCCGAAGCGCAAGAATCGCCATCGAAGGATCGTCCGAATGTTCTGTTCATTTTTTTGGATGATTATGGATGGCGTGACTGTGGATTCATGGGATCGGATTTTTACGAGACGCCGAATTTAGACGCACTGGCTGCTGGCGGGATGATTTTTGATCACGCTTATGCGGCGGCAGCGAACTGTGCCCCATCACGTGCCAGTTTGCTCTCGGGCCAGTATTCGCCACGCCACGAAATTTACAACGTTGGCACATCGCTTCGCGGCAACCCCAAACACAGCAAGCTGAAACACATTCCCGGCACAGACGTATTGTCGACAGGCACTCGGACTTGGGCGCATGTGGCCCGCAAAGCAGGTTATCGAACCGGTACGATTGGCAAATGGCATTTGAGCAAGGATCCGTTGCCTTATGGATTCGATTTCAATTTTGCGGGAACGCACAGCGGCAGTCCTCCTAAGGGCTATTTTCCGCCACACCCCAAGGCGCCCGGCTTGGAAGGTGATTTGCCCAAGGATGAATATTTGACCGATCGTTTAAACGACGAAGCGATCCGTTTCATCGACCGAAACAAGTCTCAGCCTTGGTTTCTGTACCTAACGCACTTTGCCGTCCACACACCGTTGCAAGCCAAGAGAGAGCTAACCGAAAAATACAAAACCAAAGCGAAGGGTGAACTGCACAATCATGCGGTGATGGCCGCGATGATCCAAAGCGTCGACGAAGGCGTTGGAAAGATCATGGCGAAACTGGATGCGCTTGGTCTGACAGACAAAACAGCGATCGTGTTTACGTCTGACAATGGCGGCTATGGGCCTGCCACGTCGATGGCACCACTGAAAGGCTACAAAGGCACGTACTACGATGGCGGAATCCGCGAGCCGTTCTTTGTGAATTGGCCTGGCGTCGTCGAAGGGGGAACCAAGTGCAGCACTCCTATCATTAGCGTGGACTTGTTTCCAACCTTTTGCGAAATGATGGGCGCGACGCTTCCAAAGAGTCAACCAATCGACGGCGTCAGTTTGATGCCGCTGTTAAAAGGAAACGAAATCGAAGACCGAGCTTTGTTCTGGCACTTTCCGGCGTATTTGCAAAGCTACCAACGGACCAATGAACAGCGTGATCCGCTGTTTCGAAGTCGACCATGTAGCATCATCCGTCATGGTGATTGGAAACTGCACGAGTATTTCGAAAACGGTGGTTTGGAACTATACAATTTGAAATCCGATCCCGGTGAAGCGAACAATTTGGCAACCAGCAACGGAGCAAAACGCGACGAATTGCACGCGGAACTGAAACAGTGGCGAAAGGACACGCGAGCTCCCGTGCCAACGGAACCCAACCCACAATACAACGCGGATGCCGAGGCAGCGGCCATGTCCAAGGCGAAAACAAAAAAGACGAAACGGCGCAAAGCAGGTTAGTGATGTTCGC
>CAZZDZ010000304.1:6788-7924 GCA_964652675.1 uncultured Pirellulaceae bacterium | reverse complement strand
GTTTCTTTACGAGTACCCTGAAGAGGATTCGAACCTCTGACCTGCTCGTTAGGAATGAGCTGCTCTATCCAGCTGAGCTACCAGGGCTGGCGTTACCTATTATCGTAACACTTACTGCCTTGCCTCGAAAACCACACTGCGTTTGGAACGATCCCTGTGCCACTCCTGCGCGTTATTTTGATCTTGATTCGAGTGCGGCTTTGACGCTGCGGGCAACTTGCTCGGCCAACTTGGCGCTCCCTGCGGCGCTGTAGTGTACGTTGGCCTTCCTTTGCTCGGCATGCTTCAGTGCGAATTCGAACATGGCATCGGTTTCGATCCCGCCTATTTCTTTCATCACTTTCGCAGCTACCTCGTTGTACTTCTTTGAATCACCTGGCACTCGGCCTTTACATCCTTCGGGGGTTGGCGTGGTCTCGCGCCAGATGACGGTTGCGCCTGTTTCCTTTAGACGCTTGGCGATCTTGGTTAGGTTCGCGGCATAGTCGTCGGGTGGAACTTGTTGGTGGCTGGTTTTTGCTGCGGGGTCGGCCAAGTTTTCGTTGTTGGGACCCATGTATTTCAAATCGTGAAGCCCGAAGTTAAAGTGGATCACATCCCATTTACGATCCCCCAACCATTTGTCGATTGCATTCACGCCTGTGGTGGACGGGCCACAATTGGTAGGTGGTCTCCAAACGTTGGCGATCCCCTGAAGTTGCTTTCGTGCCGGAATCATGTAACCAATCGAGATCGAATCACCGATCAACAAAACATTCGGCAGGCCCTCTTGGACGACGGGTGGTTGAAAGGCAGGATTGGGCACACGTTTCTTCTTTGCCGGCGCCTTTTTTGTCTGCTCTGGTTTCTTGGATGCGTCTTGGGCGATCGCACTGGTACCGCCAAAGAACGGGATTCCGACAACGAAGAATGTCAGCGCCAAGACCAGTGCTACAATCTGGCTGCTCGCCGAATGAGTCTGCCACGTCAATTTCATCTGCTTACCACCTTGATTGCATGCCGAACGAATTACACCAAAACGTCTATCGTATTCTCGATGCGAACGCAAATCGAGCGGGTGAAGGGCTAAGAACTTTAGAAGAATACGCTCGGTTCATCCTGGATGATGGCTGGCAAAGCGCTGAAATCAAGTCGCT
>CAZZDZ010000304.1:4863-6688 GCA_964652675.1 uncultured Pirellulaceae bacterium | reverse complement strand
GCGCAATTGGAGTTGTCGGCAACCAAGAATTCACGACAAGCCAAATTGGCCGACGCGCAGTTGTACGTCTTGATCGATGCGGGTGAGAGTGATGATGCGTTTTGCGAAACGGTTCGTATCTTGTCCGCAGGTGGCGTCGATATTCTGCAATTGCGTGATCGCGAGCAGAGCGATCGATTACTTTTTGATCGCGCGTTGGTCGGTAGTCGGATCGCGGCACAGAATGACACTTTGTTTATTGTCAACGACCGACCTGATTTGGCAGCGGCGGCTGCGACCGATGGAGTTCATATTGGACAAGACGAATTGCCTGCCGCGGCGGCTCGGTCGATCGTCGGCCCAAACCGGTTGGTTGGAGTTTCAACACACAATATCAACCAAGTTCATCAGGCCATCACAGACGGTGCAGATTACATCGGTTGCGGGCCGGTATTCGCCGGAACGACAAAAACATTTGACGAATACGCCGGGCCTGAATTTCTGAAACAAGTTCACGACGAACCCAAACAGCGTTCATTGCCCGCATTTGCGATTGGTGGGATCACCGCTGGGAATGTCCAGCAAGTCACCGCGACCGGTTTTCATCGGATCGCGGTCACCGGAGCAATACGCGACGCAACCGACAAGGCAGCGGCGATTGAGAGCCTAAAGAAAATGTTGGCGTGATCTTTATAGACACGCTGCGGCTGCCCCTCTTTCAAACGATCGTTAACAGTAACCGATCTTCGCTCCCGCTCCCAATAATTTCAGATTGAGAGATCCACCGCTGACGAGCATTTCGTCGAGCGCCTTGGCGACATCATCGTTATTGATCTCGCCGGTTCCTTTGCGTTCGACGTGAAATTGCACAGATCGCCGCATCAGTTCTTTGATAAACGCGGCGCTGACTCCTTCGGTGCGCCTTACTACGTCGGCCACCACTTCGTCTGACAGCGAAATGCCCTCAGAGTACAAGCGAATCAGTTTGCCGCGACCGGTTTCATCAGGAGGTGGGAATTCGATGGCTTGATCAATTCGTCCCGGCCGCGATGCCAAAGCCGATTCCAACGCCTCAGGTCGATTCGTTGTCAAAACAAACAGAATGTCGGCTTCTGGTTTTAAACCATCCATTTCATTAAGCAGTTTGTTGAGCAGGATTTCGTCACAAGCGCTTTTCATTCTTGCTCGGTCTCTAGCAATCAGATCGACGTCTTCAAGCACGACGATGCTCGGTTGCAGCAATCGTGCCAACGTCATGTACTCGGCCAGCATTGCAACTTGGTCCGCCGAGATCAGAAGTGTTGTGTGATCTTCCAGAGCCCTCGATAGATAATGGATTGTGTGCGTCTTGCCGGTTCCAGGAGGCCCGTAAAACAAGATTCCTTTCTTGGTCGCCTGTTTGTATTTTGCCAACTGATCTCGTTGACGAACAAACTGAATGATGTTTCGCTCAAGCAGTCGCAGCGTCGTTTCGGGCAGTACCACATCGTCACGCTCCACTAAACGAAGGTTGTGAACGGTGATCCCGGTTGATTTTCCGGTGTAGGAATGTTCGGCCTGCTCCAACGATAGAACTTTACCACGATACGAATCGGCTTTGGAAATGGCGTCTTCCAGTTGTCGAAACAGGTTTTGTGCGACCTGCGTTCCTTGGGGCGAGTTCGGTGCTCCGATTTGAAACTGCAAGCCAGTTATTTGCCCGTATTGCCCTACGGGTCTCAAAAGAACTGCAAAACGAACGTCGTTTTGTTCTAGCAGCCAGAGTCCGACTTTCAAAACTCTGACGGGAGTCTCGTCTCCGATGTCGATTTCTTCATACTCTGGCGGGATCGAGATGGTCGGATAG
>CAZZDZ010000304.1:0-4763 GCA_964652675.1 uncultured Pirellulaceae bacterium | reverse complement strand
AGAGTTCCTTGCAAACACCGCAGAAGTGCACGACTTTTGTGTCGCCTTCGAAAACCTGTTCGATTCCCCGTTGAAGATCTGCGCGAACACGAAACGGAAACTCACGCTCCGAAATCGTGATGTCGTCGGTTTTGATCGGATGGAAGTGTGATTTCAAAAGTACCGCGACCGGCTCTTGGTCTTTACCAGAGAACTTTCCAAATTTGATGACGAGGTACGTTATCCCACCGCCAATCACGAGCCCAGCAATTAACCACCCCAAGTATTCCATCTTCTGTTTGCTCTAAGTGTTGTAGGCCATGTGTAAATCAGTGTCGCTACATCCGCGACACCGACAACAACCACGAGGTTCGCCGTCCACAATCGGCGAAGCACTTAACACACAATGTCGCAGAAACAAAAGGGAAAATGTTGCCACGTCGCCCCATTTTCATCACCTGTTGATCGCTGCGTCGAATCTCGCACTGTGAAATACACTTTCCAGGGGCGTGGAAAACTTGGGATTTTCAACTTCTCGCCAAGATAGATACGATCAGTCCGTGAATCGGTCGCGTGCTGGTGTAAATTAGTCGCTCTGAAGTGAGATCAACCTGTTTAGTTTTGAAACACTTCAGCCTGATTCCTGCGATGTCGATGTCCCACCCACATAGTGCTTCTATGAAATTGCCTACACCGTTTTGTTCGCTTTTTTTTGCGATCACGTTTGTTTTCGTTTCAATTGTTTTCTCGAATTCCAATTGCTTCGCCGCCGATTTTGAACTTGCCGATGGAGACCGAGTGGTTTTGCTTGGTGATGCGCTGATCGAGCAAGAACAGTATTTTGGTTGGATCGAGATCATGCTCTCGTCGGCGTTTGCTGATCGCGATGTCACGTTCCGCAATTTGGGCTGGAGCGCTGATACACCGGGCGGGGATTCGCGAAACGGACTGAGTCTGCTGCAAGCGGGCTACGAACCGGACGATGAAGGTTGGAAGCAATTGGTCAAACAAATCGAACTGACCAAACCAACGGTGGTGATTTTTGGCTATGGCATGGCCAGTTCTTTAGAAGGCGGCCCGCTGGGAGTCGACGCTTTCACAAAAGACTTTGACCGATTGATCGACGCGATCAAGAAAGTCACTCCCAACGCTCGGTTTGCGTTCCTATCTCCGATTGGGCGAATCGACGGTAATCCGCACGCTGAAACGATCGCAATTTACGCCAAAGCCATCAGTGGGATCGCCAAACGCAACGGTGATGTTTTCGTTGATCTTTCAAAAGTCGCGGCGACCGACGATCAACGCAAAGACCCCATTCACTTAAACGAATCCGGGTACCGCGCGGTCGCAAGCGAAATTCAAAAACAGCTTGGATTGAAAACCGATTGGTCAAGCAATCAGAACACGGACGCTTTGCGCACCGTCGTGCTTCGCAAGAACACATGGTGGTTTCATCGATCGCGCCCGGCAAACATGGCGTACGTGTTTGGCTTCCGAAAACGCGAACAAGGACAAAACGCGGTCGAGATACCAAAATTCGATGCGTTGATCGAAAAAGAAGAAGAGCTAATCAAAGTCGCACGAAAACTCGCGCCCGGTTTTCTGCCAACCCAACCGCCGCAAGTCAAATCGCAATACGCCAAGTTCACCGAGCAACCGACTCCTCAGTTTACGACCGGCAAAGATTTGGAAGTCACGTTGTGGGCAGAAAATCCACAACTCAACAAGCCGATCCAGATTAACTTTGACCCGCAAGGTCGTTTGTGGGTGGCCAGCAGCGAAGCGTATCCGATGATCGAAGTCGGCCAGAGTGCACCAGACAAAATTTTGGTCTTGGAAGACACCGACGGAGACGGAAAATCCGATAAGTCGACCGTGTTCGCCGAAGGACTGTTGATTCCCACCGGCGTCGAACCCGGTGACGGTGGTTGCTATGTCGCGCAAAGTACAGATCTGTTGTTCTTGAAAGACACCGATGGCGACGGAAAAGCGGACATCAAGAAACGAGTGTTGAACGGTTTTGGGACCGAAGACACGCACCATAATTTGCACACGTTGCGTTGGGGCCCCGACGGACGGTTGTACATGAACCAAAGCGTCTACACGCGAACGGATGCCGAAACGCCACGCGGTGTCGTGCGCCTAAAAGCGGGCGGTGGTTTTCGCTACAACCCATCGTCGATGCGGATGGAAGTTTTCTTCCGAGGGCTTTGGAATTCCTGGGGACACCAATTTGATGCTTACGGTCAGTCATTCTTGACCGACGGTGCCGGGTTTGCGGGCGTCGCTTACACCTATCCCGGCGCCGCGTTTCGGCCGACCCCCAAAACTAACAAAACGCTCGGGTTGATCAGCCCTGGGAACTACCCCAAGTTTGCATCCGAAGAAATCATCTATGGCGATTCGTATCCGAAGGAGTGGCAAGGTTCGATTGTGACTTGCGACTTTCGCGCCAACCGTGTGACGCGATTTAGTCTTTCCGATCAAGGAGCGGGTTTCGTCACCAAACAAGAAGACGACTTGCTAAGAACTTCAGCGGCGACGTTTCGACCGATCGATGTCAAACAGGGACCCGATGGGGCGCTTTACATCGCCGATTGGTCCAACCCAATTATCAACCACGGCGAAGTCGACTTTCGCGATGAACGTCGCGACCGATGGCACGGTCGAATTTGGCGAGTTAGCTGGAAAGGCGCCAAGGAAAAGAAAACCGAAGATTTGACAAAGCTCAGCAACGGCGACTTGTTTGCACGACTGATGTCCGACGATCGGTACACACGTGATCAATCACGACGAGTGTTGCTGGGTCGAAAGGACCAGATCGTCGGATTGGTCGACGCATGGACCGACGGCACGGATAGCGAATGGAACAAACTGCAAGCGGTTTGGCTGCAGCAAGGTTTGGACGCGGTCAACGAAAAACACTTACAGCAATTACTCGGTGCGCAAGACGCTCGCGTGCGAGCCGCTGCGATTCGAATCGTGAGCGACTTGGCTGATCCCAATACGGATTCGACCAATCCAATGGAGGAATTGAAAGCACGCGGGATTCTTCACACTGCGGTCAACGACGATCACCCGCGCGTTCGGCTAGAAGCGATCCGCGCCTTAGGGAAATTGGGGTCGCGCGAAGCTGCCCAGATCGCGCTGGAGGCTTTGAATCATCCGCGTGATCGGTTCATCGACTTTGCCGCGATGACAACAATCGGCGAATTGTCCGACCCATTCATGGCTGCTTTGGACGCGGGCCAGTGGAATCCCGATACACCCGAGCGAGAAAAACAACTTGAGTTTGTTCTTTCCAATATCCAACCCGCACTGGCAAGCAAGTATTTGTCCAAACATTTGAAAGCCAACAAGATCGCCAAAGACGGCAGCGGGCCGTGGATCGAATTGATCGGCAAAGCCGGTGGACCAGGCGAATTGTCACTTTTGTTTGGGCAAACGATCGATGGCGGATTCGATGACGCGGCGACCGTGCGTGCGATCAGCGCATTACGAAATGCCCAGCGTTTGCGACGACAGCGGCCATCGGGGCAGTTTGGCAAAATCGTTAGCCTGCTTGATAGCGACAAAGAACCCATTCGCAAAGCGGCAATCGGTTTGGCCGGCGCTTGGAAACTTGGTGGTCAAGTGGAGCGACTGGCAAAGGAGGCAATGAGCGTCAAACACCCGAGTGTGCGTGGGCCAGCGATCGAAGCGTTGCGTGAGATCGGCGAACCGGCATTGGGGGCGTTGAGAAAGTTGGCACAGTCGGATGACTTGGGCGTTCGTCGACACAGCACGATTGCATTTGCAACCTTAGGGCCTGGGCGTGCGGTGTCAGCATTTTATGCGACGCTAGCCAAAACCGATCAAGAGCAAGATGCATTGAACATGTGGCGTGGGTTCATGGGGATTAAGAACGGCGGCAAATTCTTGACGGACAAGTTCCCCAAAGATGGCGTCAGCGAAATCGCAGCGCGAGCGGGTATTCGTGCCGCCAAAGACGGTGGTCGAAACGAGCCTGCCTTGATCGCAGCCTTAATGCCGTACGCCAAGATGGAAACCAAGGTTGAAAAACTGACACCGCAACGCATCGCGATGTTTGTCAAGAAGGTCGAAAACGAAGGCGACGCTGCTCGTGGCGAAAGTGTTTACAGTCGCGCCAATCTGGCCTGTGTCAGTTGTCACGCAATTGGCGGTGTCGGCGGAAAGGTTGGACCGGATATGACCAGCCTGGGTGCCAGTGCGCCGTTGGATTATTTGGTCGAATCTATTTACGATCCCAACGCCAAAATCAAAGAAAATTACCACAGCGTGATCGTCGCGACTGATAGCGGTAAAACGATAACCGGTATCGAAGTGGAAAGCACCGACGACGAATTGGTGATCCGAAACGCAGACAACAAACTTGTACGAATTCCTCAAGACGACATTTTGCAACAGAAAGCGGGCAAGTCGCTGATGCCAAACGGAGTCGTCGACCGACTGAGTCTGGCCGAACAAGTTGACATGATCAAATTTCTGTCACAGTTGGGCAAGCCTGGGGACTTTGACGCCAGCAAAGGCGGGGTGGGACGCGTCTACGAAATTTTGGCGGGAACCCATCGGATCGAACAGGAAGGCGCCGATAAGATTACCAGCGGCGAACGCACAAAAGGTTGGAAACCGCTGATGTCTCGAGTCAACGGAAACGTACCGCGTGAAACGATCGCTGCGATGACCGTGCCGCCACGAAACATATCGCTTGTAAACGTTTACTTGCGAACAAAAATCTCCGTCGCTAGCGAGGGCGATGTCAC
>CAZZDZ010000303.1:0-7931 GCA_964652675.1 uncultured Pirellulaceae bacterium | reverse complement strand
CACGGCAAACCAATTCGATTTGCGACGTAAAACGCGATGGTACGCGCGTTCGTTGTCGATTGTCGTTGCATTGCTGAGCGTCGTTGCCAGTGGATGCGCCAACTTGCGTCTGCCTGCTATCGACCCCACGGGGACGCGTATTTTTTCGCCACTTCCGACAACCACGTCGCTGGCGCTACCGGGGGCGACCGGTGAAGGCATTGGCTGCTTGCGCCGTATTGGTAGTGGATTGGGGGGCGGACTCGGTGGCGGATTGGGGCTGGGAAACTGTATTCGCAATTTTCAATTTCCTACACCCGCGTTTACTGACCCAGCAGCCCCACCACAGTGTTTGGTGCCACTCGCTCCGGCCCCTGCTCCCGCGCCCGTTGCAGCGGGCATTGCCAGCAACGAACCGTGTGTTCCTAGCGAACCGTGTTCGGAATCATGCAAGAGCGGACCACCAGCCGTTTTGTTGGGCAATGAAACACAGTTGCGAGACGTGTTCAAATTGCCAACGCGCGGAAATCGTGGTTGCATTTTGCTTTCACCACAAAAAATCGTTGCTCCCGTTGGCGGCGAAGTCATCTTGAAGTCAGGTATCTGTGGTGACGACGGGTATTTGCAAATCGGACAACCGCTGGAGTGGATGTTGACCCCGGACAGTGTGGGAACACTCCTGCAAGTTGGCGACGATGACCCTGGATTCTTGCACCGCTTGGCCAAAATTTCCAAAGTAGAAAAGAAAGACGCTTCTTACGCAAAAGGCGTTACCAGTTCAAAACGAACGTTGATCACGCGCGGCAATTTGGATCGCAGCGACGATGTCGAATTGGAGAAAGGTCAAACTTGGATCACGTTGAGCAGCCCCAGCGAAGGAACCAGTCGAGTCACCGTATTGGCTCCCGAAAGTGAATGCTGGGACAATCGCAAGGCGACAGCGACGATCTATTGGGTCGATGCAAACGCGACTTTTCCGTCGGCACAAATTGAGAGCTCCGGAACGCCGATTTTGTTGACAACACGTGTCAATCGTAGCGAAGGCCGATTGCCGGCTGAGGGTTGGAAAGTCCGTTACGAAATCCAGGACCCAAGTTTGGCGGCATTTGCCGACACAAGCGGTCCAGTCACCGAAGTCCCCGTGGATGAGAACGGCAACGCCACCGCAGAATTGATCCCCTTCAAGGGTGCGTCGGGTAGTTCGCCAGTCACGATGAAGGTCATTCGGCCAGGTGGAGCGACCGACAACATTCCGACACTAGCGCTCTTTAGTGGTCAGACATTTGTGACTTGGAATGCGCCGCAATTGGAAATCGCAGCGGCCGGTCCAGAAATCGCGTCCTTCGGTTCACCGGTTGGTGTGTTCGCAGAAGTATCCAATCCGGGCAATCAACCCTTAAACGATGTCCGCGTCACGCTTGAAGTTCCTACCGGTGTAAAAGTCACCAGCACGGACGGATTCGCGCAAGTCTTGGACCGAGTCATCGTTTGGGAAATCGGCACCATTCCGCCTGGCATCAAGCTTGATCTGTCGACCGAGGTGACTGCAAAAGCACCGACTCAATTGACGTTTGAAGCACGTGGAAGTGACGGGCTGGTTGCTGCGGACACGGTTCGGATCGACGTTTATCGACCGGCGTTGATCTTGGAAGTCCAGCCAGAAAAGGAACGATATGAATCTGGCGAGCCGGTAACCTTTAACGTCGATGTGACAAACACCGGAGAGCGTGCACTTCAGGACGTCAGACTCAACGCGATTGGTGATGGTGCGATGGTTCATCAAGTTCGCGGAGGCCAAAGAGTCACCAAGCCTAAAGAAGATGGTCCGTTGCAACCTGGAGACACCTGGAAAGTGGCGGTCGTCTTTATCCCGACCGACGCAGGTCTTCGCTGTGTTGAATTTTCTGCTACCGCATCGGGCGGACAGCAGGCTCAGAAACGAAGCTGCGTGACCGTGATTAATCCCGTCCCGCCAACACCCGCGTTAACGGCAAACCTTGCCGGCCCCACCAAGTTGAAAGTCGGTGATGTCCAGTTGTTCCGCGGCCGAATCACCAACACCGGCGAAGTGCCGCTGACTGATTTGCGAACGACGATGTCATTTGATCCGCAAATGGAACTGCTTCGTAGAACAGAAAAAGGCATTGATTCGGCTCAAGTCGATCCGTTTTTGATCGCATGGAATCATCCCACGTTGGCTCCCGGCGAGTCGCAGGTGTTGGAAGCTGAGTTTCGGGCATTGGACAGTAATCCTCGCTCGCAAATCATCATGACAACGCGAAGCAGCCAAGGCGCCGCAGGGAACGATTCGTTCATTTTTGACATCGAACCAGGCATCCCGCCACGAACAGGACCACCTGGTGGTGCGAACGCCGGCGGTGGAATCGCGCCTGAACCTGACAACCGCGTCAATCCTGGCGGAACATTACAACCAACGCCGACCATTCCCGGTGGCATCGCTCCCATTCCCGATCCAAGCCGTGGTGGCAACGCGGCCCCCGGAGTGAATCCCAATGCAGTTGGCCCTGGTGCGGGCGGAGTGACTCCAGGACCTCGACCACCAGTCCCCAACACTCCAACCGGACGACTGGCATTGTCGCTTGCTGGGCAAGACAACCCAGTACGCGTCGGCGAACCTATTCGATACACCCTTCGCGTTGTCAACGATTCAACCGTTACCAACAATGAAACCAGCCTGCGGTTTGCATTGCCTGCGGGCGTTGACTTGGAAAGGGTGAGCCAGCGACGTAGCCCCGAGTTGAACGAATACAATGTCAACGCTGGTGTCGTCTACTTGCGGGACATCCGTTCGATGCGACCTGGTGAAAGCATTGACTACGAACTTGTGCTGAGCAGTAACCAACCGCAAACGTTTGATTTGGTGGTCGAAGGGGCCAGCCAACTGACACCACAAGTTCAATCGGTGACTGCTAGCACGACGGTTATTCCGTAAATCGGTCGAGCCATTTACGCACGGCGAATTCGGGGGGCAACCATCCCCGCACCCGGTGGCCCGTCGTCCGTGAAAGTTCCTATTGGTTTACTTCGTTTAAACGCGCTGCGCAAACGGTGAGCGTTTTTCGACCAAACGAAGTAAACAAGTGTTACCGGGAAAGAGAAACGGCATTGCGTTTCCCCCTCCCGCAGTGGGGCTAAGCTTGCGATCTTGAAAGATTATAGGAATACTATTTCTAGTAAAGGCTGTGGGGCACAGCAGTGAAGCCCCCTCTACCTTAGATCCTGTTCGTTTTCATTTAAGCATCAGGGTCGCGTTGGAACGAACTTTAAGAATGCCAATCACTTATTGGGAAGGCGAAAACTACAAACGCTACCAAGTCCGTGTTTGTCGACATGGCAAAAGATACAGCAAGACGTTCAATTGCGCGCAGGGAAAACGCAAGGCGTTGAAAGCCGCGCAGGATTACGAACGGCGTTTGCTAAAGACATTGGACACTCCGATGATGACTTCTGCTGGTCGGTCCAAATCTAATCGCAACAAATCAGCGTCGTTCATACCGTACGAAGAAAAAGACAACCGTTACGGCAGCACTTACATTGCAGTTAGCTATCGTCGCGAAGACGGCCAGTGGAAACGCACTTGCTACTCCGTTCGGACTCATGGCCGCAAAGAAGCGACGAGGTTGGCGATTCGTGAAGCGAAAAAGCGTCACGTGCCTCATCCCAACAAGGTGACAAAGCGACGTATGCCCAGCAACGCAACCATCGCAGCCGCGTTGGAATAGATGCCAAAGTTGGCTAATAACCTTGAGCGTTTAGACCTCGCAAAACGCGTAGCAAAAGTCGTCAAGACTTTCGGCCAAACGCAAAGCTGGCGTACGATTCGTTTGTAGTACCCGGCTTTAGCCGGAAATTCCGCCTGAAGGCGGTGCTACGAACACAAGCATTGCCAACGCAGGTACGCCTATGTTCCGACTAAATCAATAAGCCATCAAGGTTTTCGGCAAACCACTAGAATCGCTATCCCACAGCAACTCCGATGGCACTCTGGATCGCGACGCACAGCACCAGCGCGAAGCAGCTTGTTGCGAAAACACGTCTGCTCATGATTTCGGGTTGATCTTTTTGCAAAACGCGTTGGCACTCGCTTCGGAAACCAACGTATCCCAACACCGACATCGCTGCTGAAACGAATATCAGCAACGGCGTCGACATTCCGGCTTTGACCATTTTGACACTGTCTAGTTCCGAATCGTTGCTGTAGCAGCCGGTTAGCAAGTACAGCCCGTTGGCGACGATGCAGAACCAAGCAACAAACCATACCGCGGGTCGTTTTGATAACCAAGCGACAAGTAACGGCAGTGTGCATCCAATAATCGGTCCGCCCCAGAGCGTCAGTAAAGGCATTGGGTTGGGTGAAAAAAAGCTGTAGGGCAAGCACCAAGGTCGAATTTCGATGCTGCCCAGTTTCGCTCCACATGCACAACCCACCACGACATGGCCAAGTTCGTGAACCAACGTCATCGTCAACCAAGCCCAAGCGATTAGGAGAGCGAAAACTGCGAATCGATTCATCTTCACCTCACTGTGGAAAAGCGATCTTGGTTAATCTCACTCTTGGACTCGATCATGGCCGACAGCAGAACTTAATTGACCGCTGGGCTTAGGTGTGCAAGACATATCTTTATTTTCCGTAATCATTACCAGCGTTGATGCCATCGATTCTGGCAGGAAAATGACGGACAAAGAGATTTTCCTGCCCCCATTTTCCTGCCAAAAACAAAGACGATACTGGGCCAGGGTTTGATCGAGCTGAACAGCAATACTTAATTAGCCGCTGGATCAAATTTCGCGACGATTGAATCGAAGTTGAGAATCCGACAGTAGGGGCAATTGCGGCCAGTAAAGGGGAAAGCGGGCCTGTTTCGCTTGGAAATTTGGTGGATCCTGTTAATTCTGGTCGGTTTTGTCGTCAGACGCTGGCATTGGCCGCCGTCTTCACTAATAATCCGTGCGTTATCGGTTCGATTTTTGGGACCGTTTCACGAGAGATTCGGCCTTTGGCCATGTCATACTTCTACGTTTTGTGAGACCCAATCCATGTCGCGAAAATTCATTGCATCCTTGACCGGATGTTTGCTGCTAGGTGTGTTCGTCTGTATGCCAGCGATGGGTGATGATGACGATTCAAAACCCAAAATCACGATCAAAGACGTGATGAAAAAAGGCTTTAACAAAAGGAAAGGCCTGCTACCGAAAGTCACCAAAGGAAGCGCGACTGACGAAGAGAAAAAAGAACTGCACGAGATGTTTGTTGCCCTGAGCAAGAACAAGCCGCCACGCGGTGAAGAAGAAAGCTGGAAAAAGTTTACCGGCGCTCTCGTCAAAGCTGGCAAGATGGTTGTCGATGGCGATGAAAAAGGTGTTGGCATGCTAAAGAAAGCGGCCAATTGCGCAGCTTGTCACAAAGCTCACAAACCTAAGTAGACTCGCTGATCGAAACGATTTGCGACACTTATTTTTGAAAACGATCAAACCCCGTGCATGAAAACGCGCGGGGTTTTTTGTCGCCTGTATGCAACGCCGTTTTCTTCGCCAGTCTGATCACACCTTTGATAACTTTGGCTCATAATTCTGGTCATGAAATTCTTACGACGACATCGCTGGTGGATCCTTTGCTTGATCATCGGTGTCAGTGCAGCGATCGTTTGGGCTATCCAGGTTCGCGGTTGGCATATCACGCATCCGGCTCGAGATATTCGCCTGGCGGGTGGACTGATCAACCTGTTTGTCTATGGGTGGATCCGATGCTGCACTGATTTTTCTTTGACGCGTCAAGCGGTCATCGTCATTGCGTTGATTGCAATTCAAGGGGTTTGTGTCAGTTTGCTGCGAGTAGATGGCTACCACGGCGATGGAAGACTGATCATGAAATGGAAATGGCAGCCGACGCCAGAGCAACGACTCGCCGACTTTCAGCGGCAATCTTCTAGTGCGATTCAATCGGGATCCGATGCGATCTTGTCACCGGAATCCAGCGAGGTTCGATTGCCAGACTTTTCTATCCCGCAACCAACGGATTCTGCTTCGTTTCGTGGTAACGATGGTAGCGGTCGGTATCAATCGCCCGGGTTGATAACCGATTGGGATGCTAGACCGCCAAAAGAACTTTGGCGACGTCCCGTTGGACAAGCTTGGTCGTCATTCGCCGTTGCGAATGGTTTTTGCGTGACGCAGGAAATACGCGACGAACAAGAAGCCGTGGTCTGCTATGACCTGGAAGATGGGCGGGAAGTTTGGGTGCAACGGGTGGACGAGGTTTTTGAAGAAGTGACCAGTGGCCGTGGCCCACGCAGTACACCTGCGATTCACGACGGCAATGTTTATGCGCTCAGCAGTCTTGGAAAGTTGTATTGCCTGCGCGGTGTCGATGGTGACCCCGTTTGGACACGTGACCTTTGCGTACCCGATATTAAGCCGAATCTGTTTGGGTTCTGCGGGTCTCCGTTGATCCACGGCGAAAATGTTTATGTCATGTTGGGTGGCAGCCATGGATCGATCGTTGCGGTTAACCGTAGCACGGGTGACGTGCAGTGGAAAAAGGGCGAGCGACGCGGTTCGTACAGTTCTCCCATTTTATTTCAGCAAGATGGTCAAACCGCTGTGGTCATTCACGACGCGGTGGGCCTGTTTGCCTATGACGATATCACGGGAGAGCGACTGTGCGAATTCGAATGGGGCAGAGACTCCGAAGAACAAATTAATGCTTGTCAGCCAGCTATCGTTGACGAACAACACATCCTGCTGTCATCCGGCTACGGCGTCGGGTCAGCGCTCGTGCGGATCGAGCGCCAAGACGATACTCAGTGGAGTGCATCGGAAGTTTGGCGCACGATTCAGTTGAAATCAAAATTCCAGTCGATCATTGTGCTTGATGGCTTTGCGTACGGCTTGGACGAAGGCATCCTGACTTGCATTGATTTGAAAACGGGCAAGCGCACGTGGAAAAAAGGACGCCATCGATACGGGCAATTGATAATGGTCAATGACATGCTGGTGATTCAAAACGAACCGGGCGATGTTTCGGTTGTGGCTGCAAATCCCAGTAAATACGAAGTGATCGCAACGATCCCCGCTTTGGATGACAGAACCTGGAGCCATCCGGTCATCGCTGACGGACGGCTTTTGGTTCGCAACAATCGCGAAGCGGTTTGCTTTGAGCTACCAACGAGTCCATGAACTCGCGCGGTGTTCTCACTTGCCTTCTGCTGCCCATTTTCTCATCAGCGCGATATTGTCTTCGATCGTTTTGATGTGAGCGGGATCTTTCTTTCTGGATTTCAGCGAGCTTACATAGACCGCCATGTCGCTTTCAAACATCTCAGGCGATTCACCGTTGATCCCGATATCGCCAGAGGACTCCATCCACTGATCCAGTTGTCCACGCATCTTTTCAAGCGTTGCTTTGTGATCCGAAACGTTGGCCAAGTTGATGCTTTCGTGCGGGTCGGATTCTAAGTCATACAGTTCTTCGGGGGGACGCGTTGGCTGAAAAATCCTTGCCTGAAATTCGTTCAACTTGCCTTGGGCATGCAGTTGGCGAAGAGACTGAACGATCGCTTTTGCGTCTTTGTATGCACACGGTTGCATGTGGGGGCGGTTGGGCAGAAAGTTGCGAATGTATTTGTACTTTGCTGACCGGACGCTTCGCAGGTGGTCGACGGTTTCGTCACATCGATCGCGAGCAGCAAAGACGACTTCGCGTGGCTGGTAATCTGCCGCCAAAATGTCTTTGGCTTGCATGTAGTCAGGTATCTTGATGCCCGCCAATCCCAATGACAAAGCCGCGATGTCGATGTGTTCAACCAAATCGTCGCGTGTGCCAGGGTCGATTCCCGGCCCAGCGATAACCAGCGGCACATGAATTCCTTCTTCGTACAGAAACTGTTTGCCGCGAGCGTGACTGATTCCATGATCGGTCATAAAAAGGATGA
>CAZZDZ010000302.1:6453-7934 GCA_964652675.1 uncultured Pirellulaceae bacterium | reverse complement strand
GGATGGCCTCCGCGCACAAGTGCTGCGTAGTCGTTGTAGTACAGATTGCAATCGGGCAACACAGCATCGGCTTGCTTGAACCAATCGATCATCGCTTCGTCTCCCAGCCAATCCATCAGTTCATGATTGTCAAATCCCTCGTTCACCACATCCCAATCCCCAACGAAGTCTTGGGTCACATATCCCATCTCGCGGATGCGTGATCCCAACGCCGCCTTGAGCGCCGGAGGGTTGTCTTTAAGCGACCGCACCCAGGTCGGCAAGTTACCTTGGCCTGGCCACACCATCACATGGCCACGCATTTTGAAGTTGTTATCTTTCAGCCAATGCAATGAATCGATCGTTCTTTTTCGCAACTCCGGTTCCGCGTCCCAAAGAGGCCATTTCAATCCATTCTCTACCGCTACCAAATTGAAGTTCTCTTTTAAAACCTCTCGATACTTCTGGCTGTCTTCGTCTTGGCCCGTTATTTTCCACGCGTTGGCGGCAGTGCCAAAACCGAAGGCGTGGCGATCAAGCTTCACTTGTACCGGCTGATTTGCCAGCGGGTTTCCATCGCTGTCGATCAGTTTGATCTTGAGATTTGCTTTGCGAATTTTTTCGATTCGATCCAATGCGTCTTTGCGCCACTGAGCTTCTGCGGAACGTCCCACGTAGGAAAGTGGCGTGTGAGGCAATCCCTCCAGAGAACGTTGCCCAAAATTCAAAATTTCAATCTTTGCGATTTCGATTTCCTGCTTGATGTACCCCAGTTGGAACGTCAAGGTAGAACCGCCGACGTCGTAATCCTCAACCGATTTAAACGCCACCCAATATTGTTGCCAACTGCCATCAATGGGCGTTTCGATCAGGTATTGAACACTCTTGGTGTAGGGGGCACCTGCTCTTTCAAACACAAACTCCGTTACGGCGCCAGCCTGTCCTGATTTAGCTTTGCCGCGCAGCCAAAAACTGGCGACCAGAGCATCGTTCTTGTTAACCTTGGCTGACGACTTTTGGTGGACACTGATGTCCCATGTATTTTGGGGCTGGCCAGTGATGTCCACCTTGATGCTTGAAGCACCGTCGGCAGTTGCCGATTGCAGAAAAGACTTCGACCCCAGTTCTGCTCGACTGCTATTGAAGTTCAATTTCTGAGGCGAAAGAAATTCCGCTTCGATCACCCGCGTGCCACCAGCAGGCATTTGCTGATCCGCTGCACAAACGGACGTAGCGGCGATCAAAATAGCGGTCAAACAGAAATAAGATTTTGCAAAAAACACAACAAGCTCAACTCCAAGAGGCCTCAACAAGCAATAGCTCAGCAAGTACATACTTTATCCTCCCAAGGCGCGTAACTGGAAGAGATTTCACGGAAACAGCATACGTGGCCAAAGATAGGATTGAGAAGTCAGGCTCAACCGGACTTGCCTACCCCCTACTCTTAGGCAAAACCTAAATGTAGCCATCTATCTCCGAGAGATGCAGCCCGACTTTGTGGC
>CAZZDZ010000302.1:0-6353 GCA_964652675.1 uncultured Pirellulaceae bacterium | reverse complement strand
CGCAAATCGTCGAGCATGTCAGACAGCACAGGTGGGACGGTCAATTTGCTAAACGGGGAACTTTAGCAGGGCGTATTTCTTTTTGCCTTTGCGCAACACTAGAACAGTTTCGCTTGCGAGATCGGCTTCGGTTAACTTCAAGTTCATGTCGGTCACTCGTTCGTTGTTCACGTAGATTCCGCCATCCTTGATTGCTCGGCGTGCTTCGCCGCCACTGCTGACCGAGCCTGCTTCTTGCAACGCTTCTACGATCCAAAGTCCTTCGCCGCCCAATAGGCTGCGATCTAGTTCTTGGCTTTGTACGTCGGCAAAAATTTCACTCAGCTGGGCGTCGGTTGCTTTACCGATCTCGCCGCCGAAAAAGATCTCCGTCGCGCGGTTTGCTGCTCCCAGTCCTTCGTCGCCGTGTACGAACTGCGTCATCCATTCTGCTAGCCGTTTTTGTGCTGCGCGTCGGCCAGGGTCGTCTGCGGTTTGCTGGGCTAATTCGTCGTATTCGGCTTTTTCGATTTCGGTCAGGAAAGCAATGCAGCGCATGACGTCGGCGTCGTCCACGTTTCGCCAGTATTGAAAGAACGCGTAAGGACTGGTCCGCTGCGGATCCAACCAGACGGCACCCTTTTCGGTCTTGCCCATTTTTTTGCCGTCGGACGTTGTCAGCAGTGGCGCGGTTAGACCGTACAACTGTTCGCCAAGCATTCGGCGTCCCAAATCGATGCCGGCGGTGATGTTGCCCCACTGATCGCTGCCGCCTGCCTGGATCAGGCAACCGTGTTCTTTGCAGAGGTGCACAAAGTCGTACGCTTGTAGCAACATGTAGCTGAATTCTGTGTAGCTAAGCCCGGCTTTACTATCCAACCGCGAACGCACTGATTCTTTGCCCATCATCGCTCCGACCGGAAAACTCTTGCCGACATCGCGCAGGAATTCCAAGTACGAGTAGCCCTGCATCCATTGGAAATTGTTCAGTAACAACGCGGCATTGTCGCCATCGAAATCTAGGATCTGTCGCATTTGCGCGGCGACACCATCCACGTTGGCTTGCAATTGTTCGGCTGTTAGCAAGTTTCGTTCTTCGCTCTTGCCACTTGGGTCACCGATCATCCCGGTCGCGCCGCCGACCAGTGCAATGGGTCGATGGCCTGCTTTTTGAAATCGACGAAGTGTCATCAGTTGCATCAAACTGCCAACGTGCAGACTGGATGCGGTTGGGTCAAATCCGATGTAGACCGTTTGCTGGCCCGATGCGAGTAGTTTGGCGAGCCCTGGTTCATCAGTTGATTGATGGATCAAGCCGCGCCATCGAAGTTCATCAAGAAGGTTCGTATCAGGCATGTTCGTTTTGTTTTGTTAGGATCGCGTGGGCGATCAGCAGGTCTTCGGGGTGAGTGATTTTGATGTTGTCGGCGGAGCCTCGTACCAAGGATACGGGGTGTCCGGTTCGTTCCACCAATTCGGCATCGTCTGTGGCAGGTCGTCCACGATATTTCTTATACGCGTTTTGCAAAAGATCGATTCGGAAGACTTGTGGTGTCAACGCAATCCAAAGGTCGCTTCGGTTGACGGTCGTTTTGATAACAGGTGGGCTGGCAACGGGCGTTTTGACCGACGTGGATCCGGTTTGCGAATCACGTTTTACCGTTCCCGACATGGGCATCGCTAATATTGCGGCTCCGTTTTGGCTGGCGATCGCGAACACGGCAGCCAAATCACTTTGGCTAACCAGAGGCCTTGCGGCATCGTGAACGGCAACAAATCGCGTTTTTTCGTCGCCGGCCAATTTATCTAGACCCGCCAAGACGCTATCGGTTCGCTGGTCTCCGCCCAATACGATTTCGATTTCCAGTTCGCTGACCCATTTGGCGAACTTGCCGGTGAAAACTTCGTGGTCTGTCTGAGAAACAGGCATGACGATTCGACCAATCAAACTCTGCTGTCGCAGCCGGGCGGCGGAGTGATACCAAAGTGGTTTGCCCGCCAAATCTGCGAACAACTTGTTTTGCTCACTACCAAAGCGTTGACCACTGCCGGCCGCCGGAATGATGGCGGCGATGCATCCCGGTGTCGGCGGTGAGTGATCAAAATCGTTCATGAAATGTACGCGTGAACTTTGTTAGCGACGCGCCGCAGCGTGCTTCAACGGCAACCAACTGGCGTCGTCGCTACTGCTCTGGACGCATTGCTGGATGAAATACATTCCTTCGACTCCGTCATAGACGTTTGGATAGACCGTATCGCGCCCTTCGACCGACTGACCATCAGCACGTTTTGCCATGTCGTCAAATGCCGACGCGTAAATATTGCTGAACGCTTCAAAGAAAGCTTCGGGGTGGCCGCTTGGTAGTCGGCAGGCACCGGCACCGGATTCGTTCATAAACGGCGCATTTGGATCTCGCGTATAAATCTTGTGCGGTTTTCCGTTCTCGCGCACGATCATTTCGTTGGGATTTTCTTGTCGCCATTTCAGCGATCCCTTTGTGCCATCGATTTCGATTTCGACATCGTTTTCGCGACCGTGGCTGATTTGTGAAGCGGTCACGTTGCCGAGGGCTCCATTTTCGTATCGCACGATTGCGGTTCCGTAGTCGTCCAAACGTCGGCCTTCGACAAACGTTTTCAGATGACAACTGACCGATTCGGGCATCAAGCCGGTCATGTAGCGACCTAAGTTGTAGGCGTGAGTCGCGATGTCGCCGAACGCGCCGGCCACGCCACTTTTGGATGGGTCGGTTCGCCACGCGGCTTGCTTTTGATCTTCTGCTTCTAAATTGGTCCGCAACCAACCTTGAATGTACTGTGAGCGAATCGCGTTGATCTCGCCAAGTTCGCCACCAAGAATCATCTCGCGAGCTTGTCGCACAAGCGGGTAACCGGTGTAGTTGTGCGAAACGGCAAAGACCACGTCTGTGTTGGTGACCGTTTCCAAGAGTGCTTCGGCCTGTGCCAAGTCGAACGTCATCGGTTTATCACAGACGACATTGAAACCGGCTTCGACAGCGGCGCGAGCGATTTCGTAGTGTGTGTGGTTGGGGGTGCAGACGCTGACAAAATCGATTCGTTCGCCGTCGGGCAACTTTGACTCCGCATCAAACATTGCTTCGTAGCTACCGTAGGCTCGAGATTCGTCGATGTCATAATCGGGAGCCGACGCTTTGCTGCGTTCGGGGTTACTTGATAGCGCCCCGGCGGTCACGACGGCCCGATTGTCCAGGCAAGCGGCAATACTGTGGACACGTCCAATGAAGGACCCCTGGCCGCCGCCCACGAGGCCCATTCGGAGCTTTCGATTTAGCGGTGCGTTAATGCCCATGGTGTTTTTGCCTCAAATAATAGGGGATAGAGAGCTTGGGTATCGATCTCCCGATTGGATCGATCTTTTCCGCCACTCCTGGAGTGTGCAATCGTAAAGTTGTTCGCCAGCGCGTACAATTACGGGATCGGAAATTTGTTACCCAAAAGCCGCGTTGGTTGATGCAATCACGATAAAAATCAAGCGACGGTGGCTGACAATCAACAGCGTGGCTTGAAATCAAGTGATGATTCGCTGTACAGATTAGAGTGCAAATTTTTAAAGTGCAAATTTCCTGCACAACTACTTTTCAGATCGCTATTCATCGAAAAGCAAAAGGAGCCGTCAAATGAACGCTGAACAAATCGATCAAGGATCGACCGAATTACCGCAAGTATCATCCGATCCCAATCTTGGTTCGGGTGGTTGTTGCCAGTTTTGTCGCAGCGGAATGTTGACGGGCATTTTAGCGTTGACCACGTTTGCAGCGATCGTGGCTGCAGCCTACTTTGCCGGTCAGGCATCCAAGGCCGAAACGACTTCGCAGCTTTCAGTGCCATCGGTTCCCGTACCATTGATTGACGCGACCGGCGCAGTCAGCAGCGAAACTTACAGCATGGCAACTGGGCCGACGAGCGACAACAGCGAAGCCGTATTTGTGCTTGATCATAATTCTGGTCTGCTGCAATGCTCGATCATTTACCCACGTGCAAGAACGGCCAACAAAGTTTTGGGGTTGTTCACCGCGACGGTTACCGAGGCACTGGGCACGACAGGTAAGGGCGGCAAATACATTATGACGACAGGACGAACGGACTTTCCCAGCACCAACAGTGCCCCGGTCTCGCCGACAGTCGTCTATGTCTTGGACACCGGATCAGGAAATTGGGTGGGCTATGGAATTCCGTTTAATCGAGTAAACCTAAACGCGCTCTCCGCACAACAGGGGCTGATGGTTCCCGTTGCCCGTGGGACCGCCAACCCAATTGCTGAACGCGAATAGCTGCCGTCATTGCAAAGATCTATCAGCTAGGCCGTCATGCTTTTGACCGGCGACGTTGTCACGTCGCCGGTTTTTTTGACGCTGGTAGGCAACCGAACCGTCACCTTGTAACTTAAAAAGTTGAGAGCGGTTTCTTGTCAGAGACATGGCCAGCGACCTAAACACTTTACTCTAAAAATCGATAGTTCAACTCTCCATGCCCGACGGATCGAACAACGCCTTTCCAAGTGAGAGACCAGTCGAAGAGAGCCCCGTACATCAGGGTCCCGTACATCAGGGTCCCGCACATGAGGGTCCAGTTCACGAGGGTCCCCAAACCCAAAGCGAGGATGTTCAAGGCGAAAAACTTCAGGGAGCAAGACCAGAGGAGCAAAGCCCAAGAGGACTAAGTCCCAGCGGACCGAGCGCCAACGGACAAACTCCTAAAGAACCGAGACCTAAAGAAACAAGACCCAAAGGACCGGGGCTCAATCCGGCTCAAGCGGCAGCCGTCGAGACGCTCTCTGGCCCGATGTTGGTTTTGGCGGGCGCGGGAACGGGCAAGACACGCGTGGTCACCTTTCGAATCTGCAATTTGATTCGCCACGGTGTCAAACCAGACCGAATTCTTGCCGTCACGTTTACGAATAAAGCCGCTGGCGAAATGAAAGAGCGTGTCGCCGAACTTCTTGGGATGCCAAAGAAAAAGCACCCGCGAGCGAAGCCCAAAAAAGGTGAAAAGGTTCTTCCCGAACCCATGATCAGCACCTTTCACTCGCAGTGCGTTCAGATACTGCGACGCCATGCCACCGCGCTTGGCTACCCGGACAAATTTACGATTTACGATCGAGGTGACCAGGAATCCTTGGCTCGTGGGATCTTACGAGAACTGCGTCTACCAGGCACAGCGCTCAAGCCCAGCGAAATGCTAAACATCATCGGCGGATGGAAAAACCAATCCATCATGCCCGAACAAGCGGCGATCCAAGCTGGCAGCGACAAGGAACATTTTGCTGCTGCCGGATACCGTCGATATCAAGAAGGCTTGAAGCTTCGCGGGGCGATGGATTTTGACGACCTGTTGTTGCAAACGGAGGTGTTGTTCGACCAACACCCTGAGATTCGCGACGAAGAAGCCGCGAAATACGATCACGTTTTGGTCGACGAATACCAAGACACCAACGGCAGCCAATATCGAATCACCAAACACATGTCGATGCGGCACCGCAACTTGTGTGTGGTCGGCGACGATGACCAATCCATTTACGCTTGGCGTGGCGCGGATGTCACGCACATTTTGAATTTCAAAAACGACTGGCCCGAAGCGAAAGTGGTTTGTTTGGAAAACAACTATCGCAGTACCGGTTCGATTTTGCAGATGGCCAATCGCTTGATCGAATTCAATACGGAGCGACACGACAAAACACTCATTCCCTGTCGGCCAGACGGACCACGGCCTCGGATTGTTCAACACAAAGACGAAATCACCGAAGCCAAAGTGGTGGTTAGCGAAATCGCCCACTTCATCAAGAACGAACACGTGCAGCCGCGAAACATTGCGATCTTGTTTCGCACCAATGAACAACCACGCCTGTTTGAAACAGAATTGCGGGCCGCCGAAGTCCCGTATGTGATGCTGGGTAGTCAATCGTTCTTTGACCGCAAAGAAGTCAAGGATATTGTGTCGTACTTGAAATGGATTGAGCAGCCTGATGACGAAGTCGCGTTGCTGCGGATCATCAACACGCCAGCGCGTGGGTTGAGCAAAAAATCGGTTGGCTTGTTGACTGGACGTGCCGTCGAGCGTGGTGTGTCACTGTGGGAAGTGATGTCGGATCGATCCGCGACGGTCGACTTGACCCCCGCAGCCCAGCGTGGAATCGCGCAACTGGCGTCACTTGCAGAAGACGTCCGCACTCGCGCGACCAACGAATCGCTGGTCGGTGCGCTGCAAACGCTCTACGAACGATCCGCGTACGGGGACGAAATCACTCGTATCTACGATCAACCCGAAGAACGCGAGGCGCGGATGTCGTCACTGGGTGAAGTCAGCAACGCGATCTCGGCGTACGAAGACAAGAA
>CAZZDZ010000301.1:5350-7935 GCA_964652675.1 uncultured Pirellulaceae bacterium | reverse complement strand
GTATGTACTGGTGCTGACCAATACACCCAAGATGGGAGCGATCACTCCGATCGGCGGCGCGTTTTGGATCGCGGCGTGGCTCAGCCTCGTGTTCGTTGCTCAAAAACGCAAAGCCGTCTCCTAGAAAAAAACTCGTTTCACGATTCTGCAAAAGGGTCCTCGCCCAAACGGCTCTTATCGCGTAACGTATCGCATCAGACACACACCACTCTGAAGCGATTTATTTTCTAGATGTCTGAATCTGTTGCGGAACAATTGATTTTTCCCGAAACGTGGCACCGACGTCATTTATTGGATTTGGAATGCCTCTCGGCAAGCGAAATTCGAACGATGCTGGACGTCGCACAGCAGGTCAAAGAACTGACCAACAACTGCCGTCGCAAAATCCCGCTGCTGGTCGGGAAAACATGTGCCAATTTGTTTTTTGAAAACAGCACGCGGACGCGCAATAGTTTTTCGCTGGCCGCCAAGCGTTTGGGGGCCGACACCGTCGAATTCGGCAGCAGTGGCAGCAGCGTTGCCAAAGGCGAAACCTTTGTCGACACTGCCAAGACGATCGAAGCGATGGGAGTCGACTGGGTCGTTGCACGTCACAGCACGCCTGGAACGGCTAGCTTACTGTCACGCGAATTAAAGTGTTCCATATTGAACGCTGGCGACGGGCCCCACGAGCATCCCACACAAGGGTTGTTGGATCTGTTGACGATTCGACAACATCGCGGATCTTTCGAAGGACTCACGGTGGCGTTGGTGGGCGACATCAATCACAGCCGAACGGCGCGCAGCAACATTTGGGGGCTCAGCAAATTGGGAGCTCACGTGATTGTCTGCGGTCCACCCACGCTGGTCAGCCCGCGATGGCAAGAACTGGGCTTTGAAGTCGCGCACAGCTTGGATGACATTTTGCCTCGTTGTGATGTGCTGAATTTGCTGCGAATCCAATTTGAACGTCAAAACGCGCGACCGTTCCCCAGTGTTCATGAATACGCAAACTTGTACGCGATGAACGTCGAACGAATGCGAAACGCCAAGAACGATATTTTGATCATGGCTCCGGGGCCGATCAATCGCGGTGTGGAGATCACTCCCGAAGTCGCTGATGGACCGCACTCGGTGATTTTGGAACAAGTTAATAACGGGATTGCGGTTCGCATGGCAGCGCTTTGGTTGCTGTCGGAAGCGGATAAGCGACATGGTTGATCCATCAAACAATGAAATGTTGATTCACGGCGGACGCTTAGTCGATCCGGCGCAGGATATTGATCGCGATGCTCGTCTACTGATTGTCGACGGCCGAATCGCTGCAATCGATCCAAGTGATGGTGATGTCCCCGACGGCTGTCCCCAGTTGGATGCGACTGGCAAGATTGTTGCTCCCGGATTGGTCGATTTAGGTGCGGAGCTTCGCGAACCAGGTTACGAATCAGACGAGACGATTCAATCCGGAAGCGATGCCGCTTTGGCGGGTGGTTTTACGTCCGTTTTGTGTTGTGCCAGCACTTCGCCGGTAATCGATTCACCGGGCGCCGTAGAATTTGTCCGTCAAAAAGCTGCGAAAGCACGCGGCGCCCGTATTCACGTCATTGGTTGTCTGAGCAAAGAACGCGCAGGCCAAGAGATGGCAGAACTGGGACTGTTGGCAGAAGCCGGTGCGGTGGCGTTCAGCGACGCCCCCCGAGCACAACGCAACGACGCGCTGATGAAACGCGCGTTGGAGTACTGCCGTATGTTCGATGTGCCGGTGATTGATCGTCCCGAAGTCCCGGGGTTGGCCGAAGGTGGTGTGATGCACGACGGGCAAGTCGCATTGGTGCTTGGACTAAGAGGTTTGCCAACCGAATCAGAAGACTTGGCGGTTGCCCGCGATGTTCGACTGGCCGAAGCAACATCGGGGCGGCTGCACGTTGGGCCGATAAGCACAATGGGTTCGGTGGACATGATTCGCCGAGTCAAATCGCGAGGCATCAAAGTGACCGCCAGCGTGTGTCCGCACAATTTGTGTTTGTCCGATGCAATGCTTCGATCTTTCCACGCCAAATACAAAGTCCGGCCGCCATTGCGCAGCCCAAGCCACGTCGAAACGCTTTGCCAAGCGGTCGCGGACGGAACGATTGACGCCATTCAAAGCGGCCACATGCCACGCAGTCGCGAAAAGAAGATGAACGACTTGGATTTAGCTCCGTTTGGAGTTTCATCTTTGGAAACAACCCTGGCAACCGTGATCACACACATGATTGCCCCCGGTCTGATCGATTGGAAAACTGCCATCGATCGACTTTCCACCGCGCCAGCCAAAATCGCAGGCGTTGGAGGCGGCAGTTTAGAAGTCGGAACAAAAGCCGATGTGATTCTGATCGACCCTGACAAGGAGTGGGTCGTCGACGCAACGAATTTCATTTCCAAATGTGTCAGCAGCCCGCTGGACGATCAAAAATTAAAAGGCCTCGTGACCCACGCAATGGTCAGCGGCGAAATCCGTTATCAAGCTTCTTAAACGAGCCGACAACACTTTAGGTCGACTGATCAAAGTGGCCTTTCGGCAGTTAAGCCTCGCAAAAGTCGTGCGTGACTTTCGGTTTTATGTG
>CAZZDZ010000301.1:0-5250 GCA_964652675.1 uncultured Pirellulaceae bacterium | reverse complement strand
GTCTTGACGACTTGCGCTACGGCCTTTCAATCAAGGTCAACTGCCGTCTGCAGCACTAGAATCCAAAACTGACACTCTCTGATTACGCGGGGCCGCGCTCACGCAGGTCAAACGTTATATTCTTATGCTGATATCGGAAGCGCACTGAAGGAGAACGAACGGTGGCCAAGAAAAAATCGAAAAAGAAAAGCCGAGCTGACGAGCTGGAACGAATCATTAGCCACTTGGACACGCTTTACGAGCAAGGCGAAGAGTGCGTCCACCCTGATACGAAAATCATCGTCACGGACGGTGAATACGACGCGCTGCGTCGAGAGCTGAAGGCGGAAAGAGCAGACTCGAAACTATTCGACACAGCGACCGCGTCCAACTATCAGTCGGACACAGGCAAGATCGCACACGATCCTCCGATGACGTCGATTGAAAAAGCCAGTCACGAAGACGTCGCGACACAGGAAGAGATGCTGTTCAAATGGCTGGCTGACGCGAGCGAAGAGGCTGGATCCGATCAGAAAAAAACGAAACTAAAAGGCAAGACCTACAAGGACGAACCTGTCGAATTCGCAAAGGATTACTTTTACCAGGCCTACAAGCTGGATGGTGTTGCGCTGGGGCTGTATTACGAAGACGGAAAACTGGTGGCCGCAGGTTTGCGCCCGCGTGACGGCGTGCATGGAGAAGACGTCACCGAACAGGTTCAGTATGTCGATGGCATCCCGACAAAGCTGAAGCAAAAGGTGACGTGTTCGATCCGCGGCGAACTGATCTGCATGCTTTCGGATTTCGAGAAAGTCCAAGCGGAGTTAGAAGAGGCGGGGGAAAAGCTACGAGCGAACCCGCGAAACCACGCTGCCGGCGGGATCCGCCAATTTAAGGTCCCCAAAAAAACCAAACAGATGCGACTTAGTTTTATCGCTTATGCGATCGAAGGGCTGGCGGATCCGCCTTACGAGACCGAGGTCGAACGGGCGAATTGGTGTCGAAAGAAATTGGGCGTTCCGTACGGAGAAACGGAGCTGTTTGATTTCAAAGACCTCGCCAAAATGGAAGCGAACGTTCCCAAACTGGATTTTGAAGTCGACGGTGTCATCATTGGCGTCAATCGTTTGGAAGACCAAGAACAACTTGGCCGCCACGGTGACCGCCGAACGGGCAACCCGAAAGGCAAGATTGCATGGAAGTTCCGCGAGGAAGAAGCCACTCCGACGATTCGTGAAATCGAGTGGCAAACAGGACGCACAGGAAAGATTGTGGGCGTCGCGATTTTTGATGCCGTACGCTTGGCTGGAACGAACGTGTCCCGCGCGACGTTGCACAACGCTGGGTTCATGGCCAGAAACGAGATCACGATCGGGTCAAAGATCGCGGTGCGAAAAGCGGGCAAGATCATTCCCAAAGTCACCGGAGTGATCGGCGGCAAAGGAAAACCCGTTTTCCCAGACACATGCCCATCGTGCGAGGAGACGACCACGCTCGAAGAAGGCGGCACGGAGGGAATGCTGGAGCTTACTTGCACCAACGCCGAATGCCCCGCGCAAAACGTTAGCACTTTGTGTCATTACTTGTCTACGTTTGGCGTGTTGGGATTGGGCGAGAGTCGTGTGGCGCAATTGGTCGAAGGCGGAGCGGTTGCAATGCCTGCTGATTTCTATCGCCTAGACATGAAAAAAGCGCAGTCATGCGGGCTGTCGCCACGCCAATCGATGTTGGCGATTGGCGGAATTCAGATGATTACGTCGCCGGACAAATTGAAAGCAGACGAGCTGGAAAAACAGATTGCGACCGCAAAGAAAAGCAAAAAGCCGATTCCGTTGTGGCAGTTGTTTGCAAGTTTCGGCATCGACGCCGCCGGCAAATCAGCCGGCAAAGCCCTTTCG
Organism: uncultured Pirellulaceae bacterium; assembly: GCA_964652675.1. Classification (GTDB taxonomy): domain Bacteria; phylum Planctomycetota; class Planctomycetia; order Pirellulales; family Pirellulaceae; genus K23-9. Next base: position 3,373 of record CAZZDZ010000301.1, on the reverse strand, counting down.
GATCACTTCGGTTCGTTCGATGCCATTCGCAAAGCGACCGTTGAGCAGCTTGAAGCAGTCGACGATGTTGGCACCAAGACTGCCGAGACGATTCAGGCTTATTTAGCGAAGCATGCAGATGAAATCGATGATCTATTGCAATTCGTTGAACCACAGTTGCCCAAGACGGGTAAGTTGACCGGCAAACGCTTTTGTTTCAGCGGAGGTTTTTCGGAAGGCAAACGGCATTGGGAACAAATCGTCGAAGACCTGGGCGGAAAGTGTGCCGGCAGCGTATCTAAAAAGACCGACTATTTGGTCGCTGGCAGTGGATCTGGTTCCAAGAGCGAGAAAGCGGAAAAACTTGGGATCCCAATTATTTCAGTCGACGAACTACAAAAACTGATTTAACGCAACGGACTTTTCTGGACGCGGCCTTTTTAAAACACTCGACTGGAGTAGTTTCAAATCCGACAACGGATTCTGGTTCAGCGAACAACTGACAGTGATGTAACGTATGCAATCATCGGAGTTTCACTACCTTCAACGCGAATTTCTGATGAATGCCCGGGCAAATCTGGTTCGTTGCATCCTGTTTGGATCGTTAGTGATCGTTGCCATCGGCTGCGAACGAGCCCAATACAAAATTACATTGGAACCAACCGACCAAGGTCTAAAACGTTCACTGGCGTTCGATTCGCCTGTCCAGGATGACAACGGAAATCCTTGGTACTCCGACGACGAGGTGGAACTGCTTGAAAAGATCGCGATGGCGTACGGTATCGATGCAAAAAACGAAAATGGGGATGTGACCAATCGTTTTTCAGGTGTGTTCCCAAACCGGATGCCACAGGACATTGGCGGTCGTGGCGAATATCGCCGCTGGAAAAATACACTCGGCAGCGCGTCGGTCTATGCCGAACGACTTGGCGGCAGTGATGACCTGGTTGCCAGCCTGCAATGGTGGACTAAAAACGCAGACACATTGGTCGACCATGTGGACGCTTGGTTGGCTGCCGAACTAAAGGACGAAGACGGCTACGACGACCTTCATGAGTTCGTGACCAACGATTTTCGCCGAGACATTCAAAATTTGGCACTATACACTTGGACGCTGCGGTTTAACAAAGCAAGCGAAGCTAATGAAAGTGCGTTCTTTGAGAGGGCAATGAGGGCGGCTCAGTATTTTTGCGAGCGTGGCTATTTCGAGTTAGAGCAAGTGCCTGAAATCGCAAGAGCGATCGGAGAAAATGATGCGACGGAACACCCGCAACGGTTACTGCAGATTGTTCAACGCTTTATTGCGACCAAGATGGGGGTCAAACGTGATCAGCCAATTCCCAAGTCATTGAATTTCATTGCCCATCAAAAGTCGTTGCAGAAATCCGGCAATGACTATTTGCAGTCCACCGACGAATACAAAAGGCTGCTGCGAAAATGGGAGAACTCTAACAGAGCGAAGCCAAAACCAAGTCCCAGTGATGCTGTTAATGAGATTTTTCCTGGTTACAGTATTAATCTTTTCGGTGGTAAAAACATTGGCTTGAAATTGAAGTCTGTTGATGAACCGATCGCCACCAACGGAAAGTGGGACGAGGAGTCCGAGGCGTTGACATGGAGAGATTCGGTCGCGGTCCAGAATCCAACCGATCAGTCGTACCCGATGTTTGCTTATGCCATTTGGGCAAACCCCAATGAGCCATCTCAAACCAAACACTTTGGACGTATTGTCTTAACGGGTGAAGGGTTACTGCAGTACAGCGTTTGGTACGCAGGTTTGGACGACAAGGAAATCGACCAATGGGATTCGTTTCTTGAAACGATCACAGCGGGTACACCGCAGTCGGATGTCCGCAAGAAACTGCGGACGTTTCGGTTTTCCCACGAACCGCCCGCGTTGGACGACGATCGGTCCAATAAGGATTTAGCAGGACAAGTACGTCCGCTTTTCCTTCGCGGGCTGGACAAAGACGAATAGCGCGTGCTACTCCGCTTCGATTTTCTTGAGTGCCGCGATTAGCTGTTTGGCGGTCGCTCGATCTCTTAGCGTTCCGTCAATTTCTGCGCGAATCACGCCTTTAGAATCGATGACATAGTTGTCAAAAGTTCTTCGGCCAGAACTATACATTGCCGACGATTTCGTCTGAGGATCGATTGCCAGAACAAAGTGCTTTCGGTTTCCTTCGGCGACTTTCTTTTCAATCTTTTTTAATCCAGCGACGCCTTCACCTTCTTCGCGGAACACGAACAACAATTCCACATTCAATTTCTTGAATTCATCTGCTTGCTTTTGCAGTTCAACTAACTGCCGCATGCAGTGCGGTCACCAATTGGCCCGGCTGAACATCAGCGCGACGTTCTTGCCACGCTTGGCGATGTCGGACAACTTGAATTGTTTACCATCAATGCCGGTGACAGTGAAATCGGGTGCAGCTTTGTCAACAGCGACTTTCGCTGAATCCTGCGCGACAGCAGGTGCCGCAAAGAGAAGGAGCCCGAGGGCAAGTGTGCAAATGTGTTTCATGGATTGGTCCAGTCTTTCACGAGATAAAGGAAACGGAACGCTCTATGTTATTCTAGCCTGATTGGGACTTCGCCTGGAAGCAGCGTGAATCCTTCGCTTTACGCCCGCAGGCTACACTTTGCCGCCACTTCGTGGCTGGCTGTATGCAGTGTAATATCAGTTTTCAAACAGTCATTCTTCCTGTGGTGTCGCAATTTGTTGTGTTGACCAATACGGATAGGCGACTCTTTAAGGACAACCGACCATGTCATTAAGCGAAAACTCCAGCCATCGTGGCGACGAAGCCACGACGGTTAGCCAGTTGCGAAACGTTGTTCAGCAGTTCGTTGACCAGCGCGACTGGCAATCGTTTCACAATCCCAAGAACTTGGCGATGTCGCTGGCGATCGAAGCTGGCGAGTTGATGGAGCACTTTCAATGGTTGACGCCCGAGGAAGCTGCTGCTGTCGCGGCTGATCCGGACAAAAAGCATGCTGCCGGTGAAGAACTGGCGGACTGCTTGGCCTATGTGATCGCGATCGCCAACACAATGGAGATTGACTTGAGCCAAGCGTTGCAGGCAAAGATGATTCGAAATGCGATCAAGTACCCACCGCCATCTTAGTGTTAACTGCACGGCTCCTTGCCGAAATAATTCTGCCAAAAAAATTACTGCACACTGACTGATGCCCAGCGAAACGAGCTTCAGAAGCGTCGAGGTTGTGATCCGTACGAACTCGGATTGCGAAGACTGGATTTCGTGGTTTGAACAGCTGGACAACTATGTCGCAAAAGGGCCTACCGATAACCACGCATCTTATGTGTACTTTGCTCCGTTGCCTTCAAAGGATGCGAACTCAACAATCAAGCGATTGTGTCGGGAGATCGAAG
>CAZZDZ010000300.1:1980-7971 GCA_964652675.1 uncultured Pirellulaceae bacterium | reverse complement strand
TCCCTTGTCCGTGTGCGCGTTGCAGCGACGCGTCACGTGGTGACCGGTGTAGATGAACTCAAAATCTTCGTCACCCGGTGTGCCGAAGAAGCCAACGGCCGGCGCATTCTTTGCCTGCCCGTACTGATCGATGCGTACCTGTTTCTTGACATCTTTGACGTACTGCGGATTGTGCAGCGAATCAAAAATGTTTTGGATCAACTCTTTTTGTTCCGTATCAAACGTCTTAGGAATTCGATGATCGGGATGGACGTACCACCAGTTGCTAACGAACTGACGTCGTGGGTGATCGATCGGCAAGCAAACCTTTGCTCGTTGTTGATCCGTCAAACTTTTGTAAAGTTGCATCGGCATGCTGTCGGTCTGCGCCTCGGCGGCCAAAGCGGCAGGCGAAAACGGAAGCTTGCTGGAGGCCATCATCCCCAACGAAACACCAGCGGCTGATCGAATGAGGTTTCGGCGTGAAATCTGTCTACTGTGCATGACTATATCCTTGGCAACGAGTTTCGCTTCAGTGCATTGTATCAACTAGGAAAGCACAATGGCATGCATGAATTCCCGTCGGTTTTTTCCACCTAGCCCATTTGGAACATGCTGTTCTGACAGGCTCTGGCGCGGCATGTAGTTGATGACCAATTGGCGACGAAAAATCGCTGGATCATCCTATCGATTGCCTGATGCGATCCGCCGAATTGGGTTGTTGCCATACTTGATTTGGCTCAAGCCGATTTTGCCGAGGTGTTGATTCGCCATCGCAAGCTGATGATCGGTCATCCTTGGTGCCATCGCAGACCAATAGTCGCGGTCGTTAATGAATAGTTCCGCGAGCGATGCGGGGGTGTCGTCGTCGTGGCTTCTCAGTCGCTGTAGTATGAATCGCAGACGATCGGTTTGTTCTGCGTCCAAGTCGCCTTCGGGGATCGCGTTGACGATTGGCACGATCGGCGTTCCCCAGCGTATCAACTGCTTCTCTGCTGAACGACGGATCGACAATTTCTTTGCGCTGATGTTCTCGATGTTGCGCATCACTTGGGGACGATCGATCAACTGAAAATCAGGGTTTGCCAATTGCTTCATCAGCAACGCCTCTGTTTCTTGGCAGATCGTTTCCAGTGACCGCCCTCGCAAAAGTTGCTGCACCAGTGGGCCACAATGAAGATCAAATCCCCCGGGATCGCTACGACGAACATGCAACAACGTCGCACCGACATATTGGTCGTTTAGATCACCGCGTTTGACTGACCAGCTGATGGGGCCGCTTTGTCGCTGATCCAACTCTGCCCGTTCGCCCGTTTGCGGCAGCCAGGATTGGATGCGAATATGCGTCGCATGTTGGACGCTTAGCGTTAAATGTTGAAAGGGAGTTTGGCGCACATAGTGCAGCGAGGGGATTCCGCGGTTGGCAGTTACCGTGATGCTCTCAAACGTTTGATCGGTTTGCTGATTCTGAGATCCTTTTCGATGCCGGGGCGAATCCAATTGCAGTCGACCTTGGATCAGTTGGAATCGAACCACGCCCGTGGTTGCAAAATAGCCTGAATCAAAATGCTCAGCAAAACCTGACGACGGACCTTGCTGCGGTGGAGGCTGAGCCCCGCCCTGTCCCATCGCTGGAGACAACGCGTTGATGGCGTAGAAGCCGATGAGTACGGCAGCCGAAAAACACAACCTCATACCTGAACCCTGCCTTTCGCGAATCATTCGCGAGTGCTTTTTCTTTCGCGAACAATTCGCGTGTGCACTTGGGCGGGGTGAGTTTACTGATTTACGATGATTGCAAAATTAGCAAACCCACCATGGCACTTGCGCGCCACTTTTTCAAAGGAGAGTTCCCGAAATCGTAGAACGCTGTGAATTAGTGAATCGTTAAGTCATGCTGCGGATAGCAGATGCACCATCGATTCCATAAGTAGTGATCGACATAAAGCTTTAGCAAATTGAAGACAAATCTTCGAATTCAGCTATAAGGGTTGTGGGCTAACCCTCAATCGACTTGCAACGGTAAATCATGCGAACATCGTCGCCTAAGCTATCAACTTGTTGCAACTCAAGTGTATTGGCATCAATGATCTGGCGGATCCCTGCCCCACCGATCGGACCGGGAGAACGATTGCCTCCGAATAGCTTGGCGCCGACATAGACATGGCACTCGTCGATGCAACCTGCGGCCAAGAAACTACCCAGCAATTCGCCGCCGCCTTCGATCATCACATTAGTCATGTTGATGTCACCGAAGTGTTTGGTGGCTGACGCGATCATTTTGGCGCTGTCATCGGTCTGGGTTTCAAAAACATCAATCCCCAAATCCAAGTACGGCTGCAAAAGGGATTTTGTGATCAAGCTGCCTGTCACCAGTTTGACCGGAAAGCTGCTTGCCGTTCGCACCAATTTGCTGTCCAAATCTGGCAGCCGATTCCGGCAGAAAACGACTCGCGTCGCGGTACGCGGAAGTTTACTTTTGGGATCCGCAGGCCTAGCCGTCAACATCGGATCGTCGGCAACAACTGTCCCCATGCCAACAACAACTGCGTCCACGCGCCCACGCAACGTGTGCGATCGTTGGCGTGACTGATCATTGGTGATCCACTGGCTCTCTCCGCCGATGGTTGCGATTCGTCCGTCAACCGTCATCGCCCACTTGGCAATCATCCACGGCACACCCGTTCGCAACTTTTTTAAGTAGGGTGCATTTAACGCAGCGGCTTCGTCGGCCAATACTCCGACCGTGGTTTGAATCCCCGCTTCAGAAAGTTGTTTCAGTCCGCCACCATCGACTTTGGGAAACGGATCGGGCATCGCGACGACGACGCGTTTGACGCCAGCTTTGATCAACGCTTCGCTGCACGGTGGCGTCTTGCCGTGATGGCAGCAGGGTTCCAGCGTGACGTACGCCGTCGCCCCTTGCGCCAGCGGCGGCGACTCAAGTGAATTGATTGCTACAATTTCCGCGTGGGGGCCGCCGAATTGCTTGTGGTAACCATGGCCGATGACTTTGTCGTCGCGAGTCAAAACGCAACCGACCATGGGGTTGGGTTCCACATGCCCTTCGCCGCACTTTGCCCACTCCAGTGCGACGCGCATGAACGCTTCGTCCAGTTTTTCGCGATGATCAGGTTTATCCATTTTTTCGCGATGCTCAGGCATGACTCTTTAAATCAACTCTCGCTCAGTCCATTCCTGGGACCCACAGCTTGCCGCCGCCTTCGCCCCCGGCTGGCTTTTGTGGACCAGGAGAATCGGGTGTCCACAATTCGCTACCGCCTCCGCTTGGTGCGGCGGCTGCTGGTGCACCCGCGATTGCGGGACCGCCTGCTCCAACGGGCGCGGTTGGGGCTTGGCGTGGTGAGCCGTCGGGATTAATCAAACCGAACTGAATCAACATCTGCTGCAGTTGTGCCATGACTTCTGGTTCGTTGCCATGACGCGTCGATAGCGTTTGGATGGCTTTCTGGAAACCTTCGCCATCGCCGGTCTGCAATCGCAAACTCACTTCGCTCAGCAGCAGGTTTGCTGTCGAAATGTTATTTGATTCGGCAAACTCTTTCGCTTTCTCTAGCGTCGCGATCGCCGACTTCGTTCCATCGGCCGCGTTCATCAGTGTCATGTAAGCAAGCATTTTCGCTGGCTTTTGTTCTTCGGTCAGATCGGTTTCGATCAACCGATTTGCAAAAGTGCGAATGGCAGGGGTTGCTGCGACTTGCTGGGAACGTTGCAAAAGATAAATCAGCGACTCGGGACTCAGGTCAGCCGGATCGATACGATTCAAATCCTCGTTGGCAATCGTTTCGATTTCTTCGTTGGATGGCTTGATCGTTGGCAGTGGCTCCAGCTTCGCCAACTTGTAGACATCTTGAATGATGTCTACTCCTTTGCTGCTCACTGCATCGTATTGCTCGATGATTCGCGCCACGGCAGTTCTTTGCAGCAATTTGCTCTCATCACCGCTGCAACTGGCGAGGGATCCCCCATCCAAAATGGGCAGTTCGGCTGCTGCAATGGCGGCCGGCATTCGCAGTTTGGTTAGCTCTTGCTGTAGCACTTCGGCTTCTTCGGGTTTCGCTTGGTAGCGAATCATTGCGATCGGCGGTTGGCTGGCGACCAAGAGAGGCAACGGGTCACCCGTTTCGTCCTTGAACTCTGCCTTTTCCGCAACTTTCGCCAACCGCTCGCGTACGTAATCGACGTCTTGAGTGCGAACGTCCAACACTTCGACGCGGGCTTCGCGATCGGTTTGTTTTCCGTAAACAAACGCGATCGCTTTGGCTTCGGGGACGTCCGTCGGCGCTGGGAGATTTTCCAGTGATTCGGGTTTTTCGCGATCGAGGATTTGGAACCCAGCTTTGGGAGGCACGTCGTCTTCGCTGACACGCATCTGACTAACCATTTCGGCTGGCAACGCGACGAAGTGTGAATCGGCCAACATGGCCATTTCGACTTCGTCGGCCTTGTCGATTTGGGCTTCCAATTTCAAAACGCCCACGGACAGTTCCGGCATGTCTGGTTTAACCAACGCAGACATGGCGAGGTAGCGAGCACGTTGTTCGAACTCCAATGATTCGCAATCGGACAGTTTCTTTAGCAGATCACTTTGCGCATCGATGTCACCGCACCAAATGGCACAAGTCAGCAGACCCGACAGCACGGCGGGTTGACCGGGAACGGTACGTTGCAGCGATTCCAGTTTGGTTTGTGCAAGCGTTACTTTGTTACTGCGTAGCAACGACGATGCTTCGTCATATCGCTCGCCCCAATCGACGTCGACCGGACGTTCGATCTCTGGCGGAATGGCTTTCAGAAGTTGATTGACTGACGGTGATGAGTTCAGTTGTCGCAAAACGGAAACGGACGTTTGGCCACCTTCGTAACCAGACGCCATCATCGCTAAGGTTGCGTACACTCGAGCGGTCAAAAATTGTCCCGACTGAGCCAACGAATACGCCAACACCGACGAAACGTCTAACACAAATGCGTCAACATCACGTCCGCTTTCGGTTAGGGCTTCCAGCATCGATGTGGTCGCTGATTCCATATCGCCTTTGAAGACGCCCGCAGCGGCGCGTTGGGTCAGTGCCAATGGATTGCTTGGCTGCAATCGCGTGAAACGTTCCGCGTTTTCGGCCAGCGAATCGTACTCGCGCAGATCCAATAACAGCCGACCGCGAATCGCCAGTGCCCAAGCTGCATCGGGGTGTTCTTGGAGAATCGTTGAGAGCCGATCGAGCGCAGGAACGACTTGGCCGCCTTCGACCATTTTCAGGACGCGATCAAGTTCGTCTACTGAATCCTTGCACTTGCAAAACTTGATTTTTTTTCCGCTACCACAGGGACACACGGCGTAGGTATCGACTGACATTGGGCGATTGCCAAAACAATGGGGACAGATCGGGTTAGGACAAGCGTTTATCGCTATTTGCCAAAACAGAAATCTACCACGTCACGGCACGCAACGGAACTCGCCAATGGCTGGGAACTATCCCCGTGAATCGCCGTCCTTCGCTTCTAATTCAGCCAGCCGCGAATCTTGGATTCATTGGGGATAGGATTCAGCCCGTGATCGGTGACTCGGTCGAGCTCCTTGTAGCGAATGGACACCAGGGAGACGATTTCTTGAAAGACTTCTTCGACGTGCTCGTCCACAAACTTTTGAACGATTTCCTTATCTACTTGTTGAGATTCACTGATTTCACGACGCAAAATCCGGCTGTCTTTTAGATTCTTCAGGAACGTGCTGCCGACGACCGAACTCATCGAGATGCGCACATGGTCCAGTTCATGTTGCACCAGTCGATCGTCCCAGAAATTCTTGATGTACGGACGACGGCGAAACCAAATTTCGTGACTGTGTTTTAGGTCAGCACGCGAATAGGTGACCGTCATCACCAATATTCGCTTTCCTTTTTCTCGGCGAACTCGCCACTTTGTATGGCTGCGAAAATCGTATTGAAGTTTGAACTTCGTTTCGCCTGCCAGCCGTTTGCCGCGTTGAGTCAC
>CAZZDZ010000300.1:0-1880 GCA_964652675.1 uncultured Pirellulaceae bacterium | reverse complement strand
CGTTGTCTCGTCTGCTGTCGCAAAGGGACAGGCACACAAAGCCAGAAACAAAAACGCTGCAAAAAACATGCTTCTCGTGTCAGCTTGATTGGGTTGTGGATGGATAGACACGCGATGCGCCGTTTATTCGAGCAACGATCAGAAAGAGCAAAGCGATAGTATAACGCGTTTGCTGGTTGATTGCGTGAAACTGAAATACCAGCACGCAGCGCGAGCAAGTGAATCATACCAGCACGCAGCGCGAGCAAGTGATTCCTCGGCGTTTACAGGAGATTCACTTGCTGGCGCTGCGTGCTAGTAAAACCTTTAGCTTCAAACCTGGCCTTTACTCCGAACGCTTTGGTTTGATAACGGTTTTTGAGTGTCAAGGATAGCGCCAGGTCGATTCGAGGATACGAACTATGTCATGGATGACTTTCGCAGGACTTTTGCTGATCGGGGTCGCTCCCAATTCGTCAACTTCACCGGCGCCGATTCGGCAACGCGTTGACATGATTGAACTAAATCACTTTGTCGACGACGAAGGCCGTGAGGTTTTTCAACAAGTCATCTTTTACGACTGGTCGAAAGCTCATGATTGCTTTCACGTTCGTGCCTGGAGGCTGATCAAAAAGCCGTCGCAACTACCTCAACGTCGCTGGGATCCAAAGCAATATCAATGCACTTGGAACGACGAGGGGCTGCTTCGCCAAGTATGGGCGCCGTCGATGCGAGAGACGTGGACGCAGCGCGATCCCGAACGTGTTAATCGCGCAATATTGCCCGAAGAGCAGCGAATCCCGCTTTGGAAACCTGTTGTCGCTAGGCGCAGCTTGGAAACGACTACGTCAAACAACAGACGGCGCTAGCCGGGAATCATTCGCCCACGACGCGACGAAAACGGCGAGGCAATGTGAATGCGTACAAAACGGTGATCGCACCAGCGCTAAGCACTGTCCACGGCAACCAATCTTTGGGTCGCCATTCTTTGATCAACCCCGATGGTGTACCAGTTGGATCGATAAAGTCGATTGCGGTTGTCTCGCGGCCTGAATAGAAAACCGCGCTATCGATCGCCAAACATTCCAATCCGAAAATCATGGCCATGATTCCAAGTGCAATGAAGATCGCTCGCCACATATAAACTGTCCGTAAAAAAAGAGATTAGTGTCTCCTTCTGGTTATCGGATAGTCATTGCTAGCAATCCAAATGTCGGGGTGTCGTTGACAGACTTTGCCTAACCGGACGACTCGCTTGTTTTCGTTACAAGAGGAATCAATTTTTGGGAATTAGAAGACAGCGCTTACAACAGGTGCTTTGCTTTGACTTCTAAATACTGATTGACAAGCGGCGCGGTCAGTTCATCGGGAAAGGCGTCGACGATCAATACTCCTCGATGCTCCAAGTCCTTTAGCACTTGGTCTCGCCACAGCAGGATGTCTGCGGCTGCGGCGGCTCGATACATTTTTGACGTGTCTCCGTCGGGCGAATCAGCCGCTTCGAACATCTGCCGATCACGCAGTAGCACTCCCAACGGCAAGTGTTGCCCGCGAATGTTGGTCAAATAGTCGACCACGCTATTCGCGTTGACTTCGTCGATCACGTTGGTCGCCAGTACAACCAGCGACCTGCGTTTGCAGTGAGTCGAAAGATACAGAAACGCTTGGTCGTAGCGAGATTCTACGAGCCTTGGGAATTGATCAAATCCGGCTTGGATCAGATGGTTCATCTGGCTCATTCCGCCACGTGGTGGAATGTAGGCGTGGATGGTGTCCGAGAAACACAACATGCCAACGGCATCACCCTGCGTCAGCGCGACGTATGCCATCATCAAAGTCGAATTGAGTGCGTGATCAAGCAATGAATAGCCGTCACGCGTGTTGGTCATCATGCGACCACA
>CAZZDZ010000299.1:3536-8001 GCA_964652675.1 uncultured Pirellulaceae bacterium | reverse complement strand
AAGCCGTTGAGGGCTTCCGCTACGTGAATGCGTTTGCCAGCTAGTGCGACGCCAGTGCATGGGCCATGGGTGAGTAGTTGAAGTAGCACTTTGCTTTGATCACGTTTGCGACAGACTTGGGGACCATTTCTTCCCATTGTGTGTCGCCGTCTTTGATTTTCTGGAGCACTTCGCGCGAAAACACCTTCAAACAGTCAGCGTCAAAATCGGTTAGCGATTCGATGTCGCCGCGATCACGTAGGTAGGCGTACAACTGCTGCAACCCTTCGTCGACGACCAGATTGTCGCTGGTGGTCAGTTCGCCTGTGTTCTGGTCTTGAAGCGGGTAACAGTAAAGCTTCAGTCCGTTTTTGAAGAGCCGACCGAACGACTCAAGAATTCCGCCTTCCAAGTCATCGTAGTATTTTGTGTCAAACAGCTCGCGCAAGCTGCCTGCCCCCATTGTGATGGCGATTCTTTCTTTCGTGTATCGCGAAAGGTAGGCAGCGAGTCGATAGTATTCGGGGAAATCAGAAATCAACACCGGCATCCCGCACGCGGAAACGGCATCGGCTCGCGACAGAAAGTCACGCAAGTCGATCTTCCCGGTCGCTTTCAAGTTACTCATCGTCAACTCCATGACCTGAGTGATACTTTTGCCTTGGTTACTGGCAAGCTTGGAGAACTGTTCGTTGGCACATCGCAGCATGTCCATGTTCACATTGCAGACCGGACGGAAACTGCCGCGTTCGACCAAGATCGGTTTTTTGTAGAAGAATTCGGATGGCTGCAGAACGTCGCCGTTACTGGCAAACATGGCCGCACCACTCAAGCCAAGCTCGACTAGCTTTAAGCTCATCAAGCGATTGTCGACATTCCGAAACTCGATTCCAGAGAATTCGATCATGTCGATTTCAATCCTGGAAGTTGACAAGCCGTCTAGCAAAGATGCAACCAATAGTTCGGGTTCGTGGTTGAGTGCATACGCACCGTAGACCAAGTTTACGCCGACAATCCCCAGTGCCTCTTGCTGAAGCGTTGCGTCGTCATCCAGCATGCGGACGTGGATAATGATCTGGCTATCTTGGTCGTTGGGCTGTGCTTGAAACTTAATGCCCATCCAACCATGACACTCATTGGTGCCTTTGTAGTTTCGCGCCGAAACGGTGTCAGCGAATGCAAAGAAGGCAGTCGTGTCGCCTCGAACATCTGACAAACGATCCAGATTCAACTTGTGTTCCTGGTTCAGCATCGCTTGCATGCGTTCGCGGCAGACGTATCGACATGCGTTGCCATAGATCGCGTCGCTGACGGTCATGTCGTAAGCGGAAATGCTCTTGGCAATCGTGCCTGCAGCGCCGCCCACACGAAAGAACCAACGAACAACTTCTTGTCCGGCGCCGATTTCTGCAAACGTGCCGTAACATCGAGGGTCAAGATTGACCGCGAGCGCCTTGTCGCGTGTATTGAGGACTTCGCGTGTCACTTTGTTCGTGAGTGAGTTCAGCATCGTTCTTCGGTGGTATGAATGAGTTTCAATGATGGGACGTACACGACATGTCGGCCGCTTGGAGACGGACCGGTTTCCAAACCCTAGGTTGCAGAAAATTGAGATTTGCAAGTTGTGCATGCTGCACGTCGGTGGCAGTGTGCCTTCGTGCCGATTGGGACGATCAGAGGACGCCAAGTGCAAATGAAACAGGGGATTTACGTGCGATCGCCACTGCGCTTAGGGTTTTCCCTCAAGCGTGTTTTGGCGACTGTCGCGCGGCGCCCAGAAGGCTGGATTTTGCCTGAAAAATCCGATTGTCAGCCATGCGCTGGCTAACCGATAGCTGGTTAACTTGATACGGGAGACATCTTTTTTACCGGTCGCCAATCGACCAAGTGGACTTCGACTTTGCGGAAGCCTCGAAATTCGTTGATCACGGGGCGGTAAACGATCTCGATGGGGCCGTCGACGGCGTTGATTTCATCGCACCAGCCTCCAGCGCCGAACGCGACGCCTCGTACAACCCGACTGCCTTGGCGCAACTTTAAGGTCAGGTGTCGATCGCCGCCGCCCATCTTGCATGCTGGTTCGTCTAGCTCGACGCCGGTGCAATACAATTGCGGTCGCGGATTGGATTGACCAAACGGTGCAAGCATCTCCATTTGCTTGACGACGTTCAAATTCAGTTGCAACAAAGGAGCTTCGGCGTCAATCCGCAACTCGGGTTCCAAATCCAGTTCATCGCATTGTCGTGAAATGGCTTCGCAGAAATCGCCTCGAAACGCTTCGATCTGTCGTTCGTCGATCGTGATGCCGGCCGCCGCTTTGTGGCCACCAAACTTGGCCAAGCGTTCTGAGCATTCTTCAAGTGCTTGGTACAGATCGATTTTCATTCCGCCGGAGCGTCCCGAACCGGTCGCCTGGGAGGCGTCGGTTGAATCCAGAGAAATCACAAATACGGGTTTGCCGTACTTTTCGGCTAGTCGTCCTGCGACCACGCCGATCACTCCTTGGTGCCAGCCGACACCAGCCAGGACCAACGCCGGATCCGCTTCGGCGTCAAAGTCGCTTTTGATTTGTTTTTTTGCCGCCAAGTAAACGCTGCGCTGCAGTGTGTCTCGGTTGCCGTTTAACTGGTTGATGTATTGGGCCAGTGACTCTGCTCGTTCGCCTGGGCCGATCGTTAACAATTCCACAGCAAGCTGTGCTTGGCCCAGTCGCCCCGCCGCGTTTAGTCGCGGTCCGATATTGAATCCGATACTTTCGGTCGTCAGCGTGGATTGTTCGGTCAACTTTGTGATTTTCATCAGTTCGACCAAACCTGGCAGCGGTTCGGCTTTTAACATTCGCAATCCGTGCGTGACCAAAATTCGGTTTTCGTCGATCAACGGAACGACATCAGCAACCGTGCCGATCGCGCACAATGCCAGCGATTGCATTAAGTAACGTCGCATCGGCTCGGTAACTTTCTTTGCACCGCTGATGGTTTGGCAAAGCGACCAAGCCAATTTGAAAGCCACCCCGGCGCCACACAAACCTGCGAACGGGTACGCGGTGCCAGGCAGTTGTGGGTGAACGATCGCGGCGGCATCAGGAAGTTCGTCGCCGATGGTATGGTGATCGGTGATGATTAACTTCACGCCTAGTTCTTTGCAAACCGCTGCGCAGTGAACACTGGTGACACCACAGTCGACCGACACGATCAATTTTTTGCCGTGCTTGGCAAGTTTGCGAATGGCGTCTTCGTTTAGACCGTAGCCGTCTTCTAAGCGGTTGGGCACGAAATAGCTGACATCGGCACCAAGTAGCCGCAGTCCGTTGACCAAGATCGCGCTGCCGGTCATGCCGTCGCAATCGTAATCGCCGTAGATGACGATGGGCGTTTTGTCGTTGATCGCGGCGACCAGGATCTCGGTTGCCAGTGGAACGCCGGGCAATTCTTGTGGATCGCGCAGACCGGTTAGCTTGGAGTCCAAGAATTTGGCAGCATCGTCGGCAGCGTAAACACCACGGCTAACCATCAGTTGAGCGACGACGGCGGGCAAGCCGGACGATTGCATCAGTTGTTCGACGCGTGGTGCATCGTGGGGCACAATTCGCCATTGTCGTTGCATCCTTGCCTCGCTAAGAACGGATGAGTCCAAAAAAATACGCCGGAACATTTTCCGGCGCAATACAACTTAGCAAAGTTTGGCTATGCCAGCTATTTAGCAAGGGCTCAAGTTAGCAAGAGCTCAGGTTAGCAATGGCTCAGGCGGGGAGCTTGAGCAAGCTATCCAGCTTACTTTTTCTTCTCAACGTGCCATGTGTGCTTGCGCAAACGTGGGCTGTACTTTTTCAGACGCAGCTTTTCGCCACCTGGCTTGCGCTTGAGCGTGTAATTGATATCGCTTGTTTCTTCACAGACCAGAAAGATTGTTTCTGATTTTTTCTTAGCCATCTTATTTCTCGAGCAATGGAAGCTTATCGCAGGGTTTCGGGCCACGGATTATGGCAGGCCATCGGTCGATCCGGCAAGTCCTGATTTGATAAGAAAACAAGCCTTTTGTCCACGCTTGATGGCTGAACTGGCGTGCCTAGTGCCAAAGCTGGCAACTAACCTTGACCAGCTAAACCCCGTAAAACGCCTAGCGGAAGCCATTAAGACTTTCGATCTTCCACGATTTTCACGCTGACTGGCAGACTGCGATTGCAATGCTCGGGAGCGGCGGGCTATAGCAATCAAAAATCATTGCATCCAAAAGTGGTGTATTTTCAGTTCTCAATCTCTGTGGAGAGTTTCATGTCCGGTTTAGCTACTCGAACACTTCCCGGGCTACTGCTGATGCTTGGCCTTGTCACAGTCGCGCAAGCCCAATCGTCAACACGACCTAGCCCGACACCACGATTCAACCAACAGCCCGCATTTCAGCAACCAATAGTTCAGCAGCAGGGATCAGCCACCAAGGCACCCATGCAAGGCTCGGCTACCAAAGCCCCCATGCAACAAGGCTC
>CAZZDZ010000299.1:0-3436 GCA_964652675.1 uncultured Pirellulaceae bacterium | reverse complement strand
CAAGGCTCGGCTACCAAAGCCCCCATGCAACAAGGCTCAGCCACGAAAGCTCCTATGCAAGGCTCGGCCACCAAAGCCCCCATGCAAGGTTCTGACACCAAAGCATCAATGGGCTCAACAAGCCGATCAGCGTCAATTGGCCTTGAAGGCTATTGCCCCGTTTGTGTGATCAACTCAAAGCAGTGGGTCAAAGGCAACCCGAACATTCAAGCATCTTATGATGGCAAGACCTACTATTTCCCTTCCGAAGAGCAGCGTCAGGTATTCTTGGCCGATCCAGCCAAGTACATCCCTGTTCTTGGTGGTGATTGCTCCGTTTGCCTTGTCAAACTGAACAAGCGAGTTCCCGGTTCAATCCATCACAGTGCATTGAGCAACAACCGCCTGTACCTATTCCCAAGCGATAAGCAAAAGCAGATGTTTGTTGACAACGCCGGCATGTACAACAAAGTCGACATTGCTGAAAACGGAGACTGCGTGGTCTGTCGTGTCGAGATGAACCAGCAAATGGCTGGTAAACCTGAAATCTCCGCTGTTCACAATGGCATGAGGTATCAGTTCATCTCCCAAGAACAACGCCAAATGTTCATGGCCAACCCGCTGAAATACACTGGCGGTCCTGCAGGCAGCATGTCGAAACCCGCAGGCAGCATGTCAAAATAAGCATGCTTTTAATGGTGTAGCAATCAACAGCTACTCCATCAGTGCGTCTTTAATTGCCGACACGACTGCGATGCGACTGGTCACCATCGCAGTCACGGCGCTGACATCGACGCCCAAACTTTGGCCAAGTTTCATTGCCAGGTCAACGTCGCGGATACCGTGATATTGATTGACCTGCCGATCGTCCAAGTAAATTGTCTGACGATCGTCTTCGTAGCCCGATTCAAAAGCGTCCGAGAGTTCTTGGATCCAAGCTTCGGGGACACGACGCAAGCGGCAATGCTCGACACTCCAAATGTCATTTCCGGTGCACTCGGTCAACAAGGCCAGTGCGCGATGCCGTGGGATCGACGGGGGTTGGGGAATCGACACTGCTTTCTTACTCGCTGAACAATTGGTCGATTTTGGCTGCGACAATGAAGTCGTTTTCGCTCAAACCGCCAATCGCGTGGGTGGTCAGGTCGATGCGAAGATTTCGGTAGCCAGTCAAATGCAAATCGGGATGATGGCCTTCTGACTCGGCAACCTCGGCGATTTTGTTCATCAGATCCATCGCCTGCACAAAGTTCCCCAGGGCAACCTTACGCGAGATCATCAGGGCGCTTTCACTGAGCGTCCATTGCGGCGTGGCGTTCAGGAATTCAGTCGCCGCATCGCGATCCAGCTTCGGCACGCCGCCTTCGCAGGGCAGGCACTTGGATTGGCACAGAGATTCGGGGGTGGGATCAGCCATTAGTCATACTTCCAGGGTTGGTAGAGGATCTCGCGCAAGATCCTAGCGGATTGGAAACGAAAAAAACCGGTAAAACCGCTGATTGGCGTTGACGATTGGCTGCAAATTCGCCAAATTCTCGCTCTTCGCTGCCACACAGGTTTGGTGGCGACAAGTGGGAGAAATTGCCGTCGGCCACATTTGGGTTGCCGAGACAGGTGATTTCGCCAAACCACCCGACAACAGAAAGTCGTGACTATATGGGAAAAAAATCAAAGCGCTATCGCGCCGCGCTCGACAAACAGCCAAAGGAACCACTTCCATTGGCCAAAGCCGTCGAGACGCTCAAGACTTACGATCAAACCAAATTTGATCAAACAGTCGAAGTCCACTTGCGTTTGGGAGTCGACCCAAACCAAGCCGACCAGATCATCCGTGGCTCGCTGGTACTACCAAACGGTATCGGCAAGACTCAGCGAGTTGTCGTATTTGCCAAAGGTGACGCGGCCAAAGCAGCCGAAGAAGCTGGCGCGGACGAAGTCGGCCAGGAAGATTTGGCCAAAAAGATCAAAGATGGCTGGACAGACTTTGATGTCTGTATCGCTGCTCCGGACATGATGGGGCTAGTGGGTCCTCTCGGTCGAGTGCTTGGTCCTCGTGGCTTGATGCCCAGCCCGCGTGCTGGCACGGTGACTCCTGATGTCGCCAAAGTCGTCGGCGAGTACAAGGCTGGTAAGGTCGAATTCCGAAACGACAAAGGTGGAAACGTCCACGCGATGGTCGGCAAGATGAGTTTCGAGGGACCCAAGTTGGTCGAAAACATTGAAGCTTTCTTGAAACACATCAACGGACTGAAACCGCAGACGATCAAAGGCACCTACTTGAAAGGTGTCGCCATCTGCGGAACGATGAGCCCTAGTGTGAGGGTTGCGTGCTAAAGAGTCGACGAGATTGAACTGCAATTTCATCGATCCCCATCGCAATAAAGTGAACCTATCCCATGAGTAAATACGTCAAACAACTCGTGACCCGCGACATTCAGCGGCGACTAGAAGGCGTCAACGACGCCGTGCTAGTTTGCTGTACTGGATTGGACGCGATCGCGACGAATGAACTGCGTGGCGAACTGGCCGAGAAAGACATCAATATGTATGTCGTCAAAAACTCGCTGGCCCGCCGTGCAACCGAAGGAACCAGTTTGGCACCAGCATTCGAAGGTGCATCGGGACCGATCGCAATCTGCTACGGCGGAAGCGATTTTGTTACGCTGGTCAAAGAAGTCGTCCGACTGGATAAGGACGAAGAAAAGTACGAAGCATTCACCGCCAGCGGCGGTGTCATGGACGGCGAAGCTTTGGATGCCGATGGCATAAAAGCCGTCAGTAAGTGGCCAACACGCGAAGAACAAATTTCGTCACTGGTTGGTTCTATCCTTGGACCTGGAGCTACTCTGAACGCAGCATTGCTGGGTCCAGGCAAGACGCTCAACAGCCAACTGAAGAAAAAGGGCGAAGAAGAGTAGTCTCCGCCTTTCAACGATACATTTTCAACAAACCACCAAACCGTTTTCGAGGTATTTACTATGTCCGATGAAGCAGCCGTCGCAGAATTCAGCGCCGAAGCAAAAGAAATGGGCGATAAGATCGCCGAATTGACGCTCAAGCAAGCCAAAGAGCTGAGCGACTACCTAAAAGAAGAGCATGGCATCGAACCTGCCGCCGGCGGTGGTGGTGGAATGATGGTAGCCACTGCTGGTCCAGGCGAAGAAGCCGCTGAGCAAACCGAATTTGACGTTGTCCTGACCAGCTTTGGCGATAAGAAGCTGAACGTGGTTAAGGTCGTCAAGAACCTAACCGGTGCTTCGCTGATGGAAGCCAAGAAGATGGTCGAAGGCGTTCCAGCAACGCTTAAAGAAGCCGTCTCCAAAGAAGAAGCCGAGAAGGTCAAAGGCGAAGTCGAAGAAGCAGGTGGTAGCGTCGAACTGAAGTAGTTCGCCGATCCCACAAGCGATCCAAAAGAAAGCCCCGATGCATGTAATGCACTGGGGCTTTTTTCATGCGC
>CAZZDZ010000298.1:0-8020 GCA_964652675.1 uncultured Pirellulaceae bacterium | reverse complement strand
GGTTGTTTGAAACCCAAGTCTCGGCGATCTTGTCCATGCCTTTTGCTTTCATGGCGGCAACAAGATCAGACACGCCTTTGTTACCGTCGCCTCCGAGCAGCGTGCTCAAAGTCGACACAACCTTGTCGGGGTTAGCGGCATTCAGTCGGCTCGAAAGTCGTTCTGCACCACGTTGTCGAACAGCTCTTAGATTCATCTTCGTTCTCCATAAAAGGGGGATAGTCATTCCATTACAAAATGGTTCGTTAGTTTGGCCACACGATGTACTCGTCGCCTTTCTCAAACGGATCGGCTGACGTCTTGTCGATTCGAATGGGCATTTCGATGGCGTGGCTGTAGAGCGGCTTGCGGCCGCGATTGAAATGTTCGTCAATCAGACCTTGAAGCTCGGCCAATTTGTCTGGTTGAGTCTCCGTGAGGTTGTTTTTTTCAGACGGGTCTTCGGCGAGATTGAACAGCCATTTCTTTGACTGCCGCTCGTTGACTTGCAACTTCCAGTCGCCGGCGCGAACGACTTTGTAGAATCCACTTGACCAGAAGATCGCGTCGTTCGGTCGTTCAATGTCGACACCGTTCTGTGCTGCAGGAAGTAAGTTTTGACCGTCGATCGCAACACCGTCAGGCAGCATTGCGTTTGCGGCGGCGGTGAATGTCGGCATCACGTCGATATGGTTCACGGGAGCATCGACCGTCGTTCCGGGTTTGATTTTGCCCGGCCATTTCATGAACAACGGAACTCGGATGCCACCTTCGAACAATGTGATCTTCCAGCCTCGATAAGGCTGATTCACGTCAGGTAGGCCAAGGTAGCCGGGGCCGCCGTTGTCGGAAGTCAGCACAACTAACGTGTTTTCGTCCAAGCCTTCTTCTTTTAGCTTGTCCATGATTCGACCAACGCTACGATCCACGGCTCGGATCATCGCAGCGTAGACTCGCAGACGCTCCGGCTTGAGATCACCAACCGCTTCGTAGTCCGCGCGCGTTGCCTGCAATGGCGTGTGGACTCCCCAGTGAGCGAGGTAGAGAAAGAACGGTCGATGCTTGTTGGCTTCGATCACTTTCAGGCTTTCATCAGTCCACCAATCCGTCAGGTAGCCGCCGGGTTTGAAGTAGTCGTCTTTCGATGTGGAGTTGAATACGGCGGCGTATTGCAACTGCGCCCAAAGAAAACTGTCGATTGGATCGAACGGTAGTTTTGCATTAACCACATTGGGATGGTTCTCCGGCAGGTAGCAACCGCTCCCCATCAATAAACTCTCGTCAAAGCCCTGATCGTTGGGAGCAAAGCCTTTGCTGCGGCCAAGATGCCACTTGCCAATGTGTACGGTGTGGTAGCCTGCTTCCTTTAAGGTTTCGGCGATAGTGATTTCTTCGCTGGGGAGTCCTTGGGCTTCGTAAGGCAATCGCGTTTCGGAAAGATTAGGGTTCGTCTTAATTGGAGGCAGAACACTTAAGTCGTTCTTTTGATTTCCAATCCGTGCCACCATGTCGCTCATCGCGCCGGGCGTCGGAGTGAACTCAAAGCCCGTTCGAGTCGGATACCTCCCGGTCATCAGCATGGCGCGAGACACCGCACAAGTGGAAGAACCGGAGTAAGCCTGAGTGAAAACGACACCTTCGGCAGCGAGCCGGTCAATGTTCGGCGTCTTGAAGCGACCGTTGTCGATACCTCTACCGAACGTCGAGATATCGTTATTGCCGAGGTCATCGACCACGATGAAGACAATGTTCGGCGGGCGCTGGACAAGGGGCACGTCGGCTTGCTCCGGGCCTTTTTGCCATGCGATTTCTCGTGCAGGACCAACTTCAACCTTCGACGACTTGGTGACAATGAACAGGATCAGTTCGTTGCGGAACAGAAAACCAAGCCCGCCGAGTGCGAGCAGTATCGCCGTTGTAATGATGGTGGCTCGTTTCATGGGTGGCTTTCCGTTTGGTGTTTGGTTCGCTTCTTCCGGTTGATTAAGAGCTGCATTCCCAGAGCACCGGAAAGCAACGCGAAGAAGACTGTGAGAGTCAGGTTGCCGACGGAGATCATGGAAGTCGTCGGGAACGCAAACGTTTTTTGCATCGCGGCGATCTTTGCATCGTGGAATCGAGCAAAGTCAGGGTTCGTCACCATCTCGGCGAGAACGCGACGGCTGCGGTATCGCACCACGGCTCCGCTTGTCCATTCTTCAGCATTGTCGATCCCCCACGATTCGAGTGAGTTGGCCGAAGCGATACCAGAAAAGAGCGGGTAGCTTCCTCGCTTGATGAGATAGGGAAAGATATAGCCTGTGTATTCGGCCAAGGCCTCGTCGGAAGTCTCACCGAACGTTTTCCCGTTTACTTCGATTGGCTTTGGGTATTGCTTGATGGCGTTGACCATGAGAACGGGTTTGCCGTCATCCTCATCGAGGAACTGGCGCAGAACCTTGCCATCGGATTTCGGATTCTGCGATTGGTAGGCGGCGACGATTCGCTCAATTTCGTCTTGCTCCAGTCGACTTTCAAATGCTCCATGCCAGAACAGGAAGAGCACCAAAAGCCCACCAAAGAAGAGCCAGTTGAAGATTGTGTATTTCATGATGTGCTACTCGCGAAGGTTTTGGCTTTGCGCCTTTTCCAAAGAACTCGAATCAATATGCCGATTGGCAATAAGACAACGGCCCCGCCAAGAAGCAGCTTGGGCCAAATCCGTCCGACGAGTTTGCGGGTCGTGTTGATTCGAACTTGGCGAGTGGTGCTGTAGCCGGGTGGCATTTCAAGTACGCCGTTTTCCTTGGCGTACCGTTGGTAGTCGGCGATTAACTCGGCAAGCAGCTCTGTGTTTTGTTCGGACAAGTCATGCGTCTCGCCGGGATCGCTGCTGATGTTGTAAAGTCGCCACTGGCCGTCGCCAAACGGTTCGAGATTTCGGACTAGCTTGAATTCGCCTCGATAGAGCGCTGAGTTTCCAGAGACTTCGAAACCAATCGGCTCGTCAGGACCATAAACCGCTTTTGCTTTCCCGGCCAACAATGGAACAAGGCTTCGGCCATCTATGGCTACGCTGCCAGCGGATCCTGATTCATCCGATTGCGTTTTGTCGGATTCGGCATCGACAAGATTCAGCAGCGTTGGAGTGACATCTCGGACCGTCGCCATTGCGTCAATTCGTTTGCCAGCAGGAACGCCCGGCCCGGCGATAATCAACGGAACGCGCAAGCCGCCTTCGGCGGTGTAAAACTTGAACAGGTAACTTGGGCCAGAAGCGGCACTTGCAAACTCAGGACCGATAAAGCCGTAACTTCCACGCTCGCCGATTCCTTCAAGCCCGAAGTGATAACCGTTTTGCTTCATCCACGGCATCATCCGGGGATCGTCGCAAACTGAAGGTTCGGTTCCGTTGTCCGAGGTAGCGACAAAGATCGTGTTCTCGTACTGGCCAGCTGATTTAAGGTGCTCGATCAGGCGGCCAACGTGGTGATCCATCGCTTCCAGCATTCCCGCGTAGACTTCCATCCGAGCAGCAAAGATTTTGCGTTGCTCGCCGGTTTGCGATTCCCATTTCCGGAGCGCGGTATGGAACCGAGGAGCCGAAGCGTCGCTACTGATCAGGCCAAGTTCCTTTGCCTTGGCAACGCGATTTGTTTGCAATGCCTCCCAGCCATCCTCATAGACGCCTTTGTAGTGCGCGGTGAACTTCTGCGGGGCTTGCACGGGGACGTGTACCGCTTGAAATCCGATATAGGCAAGGAACGGTTTGCTCTGGTCCGTCTCGCCCAGATATTCGATCGCTTTGTCGACGAGGAACTTGGAAGAATAGAAATCTTCAGGCAAGTCCGCTGGCTCGCCGTTCTCAAACCACGGCGCTTCGTCGTAGTAAGGCATGTAGGGTTTGTCTTCCCAGTTGTCCGCACCCGATGCGTCGAGCGCGAACGATCGGTCGAAGCCGTGTGAATCGGGCAACTCGCCTTCACCGTGCCCGAGGTGCCACTTGCCGGTCATGATTGTGCGGTAACCGTGCGTTCGCAGCCGATCCGCAATTGTCAAGACACCCGGTTCGAGACACATCGTGTATCCCGGTTTGCCCTTGTGTTCGGGCGGCAGCACCTTTGGAATGGAGGCAATTCCTGTGCGATGGTTGTCGACTCCGGTCAGCAGCATCGCCCGCGACGGTGCACAAAGTGGCGAACTGCGATAGTTCGTGAACATTGCGCCGCGTACCGCTAACGCATCAATGTTGGGCGTACGAGCTTCGCCACCATAAACCCCAAGGTCCATCAACGCCGCATCGTCAATCAGAAGAATGACAACATTCGGTTTCGACGAAGGCCGATCGAATTCGGTTGCGTCGCCTGTTTGCGCCACAGCTTGCGAAGAGCTTCCGAGATAGAGAGCGACAAAAACGAATAGCAAGGTAGGCTTCATCAGTTGCCTTCGCTCCCGGCATCCTTGCCCTCAGCTGTTTCCTCAAACACCCGCATCATCATCACGGCAGTCTCTGTGCCGCTGTTTTGATTCTGCCCGGTGACCAATCGTCCATCGCGAACGACATGGTTTGCGAAAAAGTCATAGAAGGCGGTGCTCGACTCGTACTCGGCTCCCGCCGCGCGTAAATCCCGCTCCGGATGCTGCGGAGTGTCGCCAATGCCCAACTGAGAGACTTGCCGATCGGAGACTGCGGTCAACTTCCGACCTTTGGGGAGCGGCTCACCAGATTCGTCCGTTGCCAACAACAACCCCAGCGGCCCATGACAAACACCTCCAACCACATTGTTCGCGTTCCATGCTTCCGTCACGACCCGGCCAACTTCCGGCGAAGTCCCCATGTCGTAGGCGGCTCCCCAACCTCCAGCCAGAAAAACGATATCGAAGTCCGCACCGTTGAGGTCGGTGACGGAAACCGAAGATTTGACGGCTTTTTGAAACGTCTCGTCCTTTTGAAATCGCTTGTCGGCATCACTGATGAGAAACCACGTGAACGAACCGGGATCAATCGGGATTTCGCCGCCTTGAACGCTCGCAACAGTGACTTCCATTCCGGAATCGAGAAAAGCGTAATACGGCGCCGTCATTTCTGAGGCGTACACCCCGGTCTTTTTACCGGTGTCGCCAAGCGTATCGTGACTGGTCGATATGACCAGCGCCCGACCGCCCAAGACGTTTAGGTCCTCAGGCAATTCATAGTGAGGATGCATCCCCAACGCGGTGAAGATGTGGGGCAGGCCAAAGTAGCCAACCACTCCAAGGACAATTAGCCCAACCAGAAGATAAGTCATCAATTTCCGTATCCGTTGTTTCATCGTTTGTTTCGTTTCGGCTTCGAGTGTTTGTTGTACCGGCTTTAGCCGGAAGCCCGTGATCTTCCGCCTAAAGGCGGTACTACGAACCTGCGTTCTGAATCGTGTAGTTACTTTTGCGCTGTGAAGACTTCGTCGGCAAAGATGTACTGGTGGTAACCTTGACCAGCGTGGTCGCCGAGAATGTTGAAGTAACACTCTCCTGTTTTGCCGACAGGAAGCACCACCAGCGGTTCCTCCAAATTTTCCTTCTTCAACGTCCATCCTTCTGGTAATTCGACGTTGAGGTTGGGCGTGCCGGTTTCCGTAGCGTGCATCGCATAGAAGTTGCCTTGGTTGTCAGTCAACTGATAGAAGAAGTCTTCAAAGACGACGACCTGACGCTTCCGGATCGTCTTGATGACAACGTGGCCCGGTTCCGGCTTCAACATGTTCGTCTTGTCGGGGAAGTGCGTAAACGCAATTGGCTGAGCGAGCTCCAACCAGGTGTAGCCTTTGATTTCTCGCTCACGGTACTGTTGCCCCGGATCCGGGTCGGGTGATCCAAGCAGGACTGTCTTTGTGAACAGCAGGTTTCGATCCAGATTCCTTGTCCATGGCAATCGCGGCTTGAAAGATTCCCATTCATCATCTGGAATTGGATTAGAGCCGCCGGCGACCACCACCATTTGTTCCAGCAGGTTGATGAGTTCTTTCGCGTTGCCGGGCGATACCCATTGAATGTTCGGATCCAGCTCGATCGACGGCGTGGTCTGAAACTCGACAAGGTTACGTTCCTGAATGCGTTCTCTGATACCCATGCTTTCTGACTGCCCCGCGCAACCAACGATGGAGGATGCCATTACAATCACAAACATGCAGATCGAGATCTCAACCCAGAAGCGTTTTCCGTAGTTTAATGCGGCCAAAATGAATCCTTTCATGTGACAATATGAATCTTCAGAGTTGAGTTACACGAGTTAGTAGTACCGCCTTTAGGCCAATTTGGCGGAATTGAGTGCGAATACTCCGGCTAAAGCCACCACTACACAAACAGCCCGTTCTACAAACCCGTCGGCAACGTCTACGTAATTGTCACTACTTGAAGAATGGGGGACAAAATTCCTGGTGATAAAATGATTTGCTGCCTTTCCAGGAATTATTGACCCAATTCCTGTCCCCTTTAGCGGCAACACCGACAACTATTTAATCTTTATTTGCCCCACCAACGGCAAGCCTCTTGCGCTTTGCTTGTTGGAGACCGGGCCTTTCATGGCTTAGGAGCTGGAATCGCAGTGGACATCAAATCAGTTTTTGAAATTCTGATTCGCGAAAACACCGATATGCTGCTTGCGTATTTGCGTTCCGCGGTGCGCGATGAGCATGCGATTGATGATCTTTATCAAGAGATTTTTCTTACGGCTTGGAAACGTCTGGAAGATTACGACCGCCAACGCCCATTCGGACCATGGTTAAGAGGCATCGCGTCCCGTGTGGTGCTGGCGTACTACCGAAAGACAGCCCGCACCGATTTGCCGATCGACGGCGCGGCTCTGGAGTGGCTGGACGGGAGGTTCGAAGCCATCCAATCGAGGACGGGTGACACGTTCGAGGAAAAGCTCTTGGCGCTGCGCGAGTGCATTTCAGAACTGCCAGAATCCTATCGAGCGCCGGTTACGTTGCGCTACTTCAAACAGCAAACGATTCCGCAAGTTGCTGCAGCCTTGCAACTGACTCGAGAATCATTGAAGAAGCGATTCGCCCGCAGCAAAACGCGTTTGGCCGACTGTCTCGATCGTAAACTGAATATCTCGGAGGCGAGCCGATGAACAACGACAACAAATCCGACAAAACGGATAAAGCAAACCAGGAGAAACTTCGCCTGGCGTGGATGGAAGCGTTGCTGCAGGCCCTTGTCCCACAGGATCAAGAAGAACGCATCACTCGATTGCTCGATAAACTTGAGTCGCCGAAGGCTTCACCTGCTGACAGCGAACAGCGGAGCACGAACACGAGCCGCACGATTCGCTGGAAGGCATTGGCGATCGCCGCGTCTATTTTGCTGGCGGTCTTCGTTGTTTATCAGAGTAGTGGCTCCCGGTCTGCGATGGCAGCGGTAACGCGCTCACTGGAGGCAATTTCGCAACTGTTACCGCACAGTTATGACTTGGAAATTGAAACAACGAATTCCCATTCTGAAAATGAAACCGTCCGCAACGAGGTCTTTATAAGGGGCCTCGAACAAGTTGCCCTCAGGAACACTGCCATGGGTGCCGATGTTTGGCTTGGTAGAAGCAGTTCAGATGAGTATTGGATCGTGCCGCCAACGGGCCCAGTCTTGAAAGGGAACATGGCAGCCTTCTTCGATTGGCTGGACCATCGACTGGGAAAGCTGAAACTTGCTCGCGCACCGAATGCAGAAGGCACGCCGTTCCTTCATGTTGCAACCGCGATGGAAATTATGTCCGAGCGTTGTCAGTTGACGAAGTTGCCAGACGAAACCATTGTGCTCAACAACCGCAGCGAAATTGTTTGTGAACACATTCGAGGTGTGCCTATAGGTCAGTACGGCCCTAACCCACCTGAATCCGTCGACTTTTGGATAAGCCGCGATCTCGACATTCCAATCAAAGTGGTTGTGAAGTGGAATGCAAAACCGATGC
Organism: uncultured Pirellulaceae bacterium; assembly: GCA_964652675.1. Classification (GTDB taxonomy): domain Bacteria; phylum Planctomycetota; class Planctomycetia; order Pirellulales; family Pirellulaceae; genus K23-9. The sequence continues at coordinate 111 of CAZZDZ010000298.1, read as the reverse complement.
ATGGCGCTACGGAATCATTCATCACCAAGGTCACATTGGTTTATCGCGACCAGCCAGAGCTGGCGGACGACTGGTTCACAGCCGAGGGGCATTTCGACGGCCAACGGCCGA
>CAZZDZ010000297.1:4357-8034 GCA_964652675.1 uncultured Pirellulaceae bacterium | reverse complement strand
CCGTAAAAAATGATCTGCAGATGCAACTTGTTCCAGGCTGACTCGGGAAACAGTTTTTTCAGATCGTTTTCAGTTTGGACGACGTTCTTGCCGTTGGACAATCCCCATCGCTGGGCCAAACGATGAATGTGTGTGTCGACGGGAAACGCGGGGAAACCAAACGCTTGTGCCATCACAACGCTGGCGGTTTTGTGACCCACGCCTGGCAAGGCTTCAAGTTCCTCAAAAGTTTGCGGCACCACTCCTGAATGTTTCTCCAAGACGATCTCGGCCAGTTTCGCTAGGTTCTTGGCCTTTTGTTTGGAAAGTCCCAATGGGCGAATGATTTTCAGGATCTTTGCCTCGCCCAACTTTTTCATTTTGGCCGGTGTGCCGCCAACACGGAACAACTCTGGCGTAACCTCGTTCACTTTTTTGTCAGTACACTGTGCGCTCAATAGAACCGCGCACAATAGTGTGAAATCATCGCTGTGGTCCAAGGGGATCGGCGGATCTGGGTAGAGTTCCGCTAGACGCTCTTGAACGACATCGGCGCGTTGCTGTTTTTTCAAAGTAGAATTCTCGTTGTTTTCTTTCCACGACAAACCAATCATGTTTCGCATTACATTGCTACTGATCATGACATCCGCCGCCGCAACGCCCAAGTCCTGGGCAGTTCAATGGCAGCTTTCTCCTGGAAACTCGCATCACGTCCAACAGAATGTCAAAGACGGCGTCCTCGAAATCGTGACGACCGGCAACGATCCGTACATCGTTGGTCGATTCGCCGAAAAAATCAGTTCAGATGATCGAGTATTGGAACTGGAGTATTTTTCGACAACCGGTATCAGCGACTTGTCCGTGATCGTTGGCCCGCCAATCAATGAAAAAGGACGCGTGTCATTACCACCGATGTTGATTGCCGAAGGCTGGCAGACGTACTCCGCAGACTTGGTCTCCAAATTGGGCAATCCGTTGGCCCCGAAATCACCAACGCTATTGCGATTCGATTTGGGCAACGAACCCGATGCAAGGATTCAAATTCGCAACGTCCGTCTGAGACCGCGAAACGAACGCGAATTGGTCGACGCAGCCAAATTGGTTCAACAGCGAAATGCAAAAGTCCAACAGGCAACCCAGCTGCGAAAGTATCTTAAGCTTCGTCACGACCAGCGAATCAACGCCGTGTCGGTCACCAAAGAACACGTGTTGATCTCCGTCAAAGGAGGCAGCCCTGACGTCGCCGCCGACTCCTTTGAACTCACAGAACATCGACCTTATCAGAGTATTGTTTCTGAAAGTGTTTTGTCGAACGTTCGTGCTTCTGCGTCCAAAGCTGGCGAATTGCAACTTCTTGTTGATCGTTTTGACGATGGATACGACCGCGTCAATAGTGCTTGGCGACTAAAGCGGAACGGCACCACCGCCAGACGTTACGCCGACCAAATCGCAACGACAGGCAACGATTTTTCGGCCAAACGACACGAACCGAAGAACCAAAAGGGGCTTAGCGGATTGAGTAACCGTGGGCCGCGCAGCGATTTTTCGGAACTTGGGATCAAGTCGGTAACGGTCAACCTTTCATTGAACCAGTTTGTTAGTCGAAAAAACGGGCCAAATCGAAAACGCATTCCGGTGTCAGGTCCACCCGTTTATTTCAACCCTGGTCCGTTCGCGCACTACGACCAGAACATTGACTTTGCGCGAAAGCATGACATCGTCGTCAGCGCGATCGTCTTGATACCCTGTTCCAAACAGACTGGCGATCGGCATCCGTTGATCCATCCGGAAAACGACGGCGGCACCTACGCGATGCCGGATTTGACGACGCCTCGCTCGGTCGCGATCTACACCTACGTTCTGAATGAAATCGCCAAGCGTTACCGAAACCACGAAAAGGCACCCGGAGGGATAACGAATTGGATCGTCCACAACGAAATCGATTTCCATACGATCTGGACCAACATGGGCCAGCAACCTCGCGAACTGGTGACCGAACACTACTATCGATCGATGCGGTTGATTCACAATGTGGCTCGCCAATACAACCCATACGCCCGCGTGTTCGCTTCTCTGACACACCATTGGAACGTTCCCGATGACGGTCGGTGGCAACGATTGGCCCCGCGCGAACTGTTGGAGACCCTGCAGCGCTACAGTGAAATCGAAGGCGACTTTGCCTGGGGCGTCGCGTATCACCCCTACCCTCAAAGTCTTTTTGCCAAGGTGGCGTGGGAAGACAAAAAAGTCAGCAACGATTTCGATACTCAGTTGATCACCATTCAAAACCTGCAAGTACTTGGCCGATTCCTAAAACAGCCAGCTATGTTGGCAACCGACGGCAACCCGCGACCGGTGATCTTAAGCGAGCAGGGGTACCACACGGATTCGTATGACGACGAAGCACAGAACAGACAAGCCGGTTCGTTGGCGTGGACGATGCGGCGTTTAGAGGCGATGCCTTGGGTTGAGTCGTTCATTTATCATCGCTGGATCGATCATCCTGCCGAAGGTGGTTTGATGTTGGGTCTGCGAACGTTGCCCAGCAAAGAACATCCACATGGTCAACGAAAACGTTCGTGGCACGTGTACCAAGCGATCGGCACAGAGAAAGAAACAGAATTGATCGCAGATTTACCTGGACCTAAGAAAGAGTAATCGACCGGTTAAGCAGTTATGCTGACTAGCGAAACCAACTTCTTCTTCAACCAACAACTCGCCATGCTCCCAGTGAACCGTATTGTCGCTTGCCTTTGTTTTGCGACTTTGTTGACTCTGTGTCTTGAGCCAACGACTCAGGCCCAGCAACCCAATGTCTTGTTTTTGATCTGCGATGACTTGAACTGCGATCTTGCTTGCTACGGGCATCCGCAGGTCAAAACGCCGAACTTGGATCGACTAGCTCAGCGAGGTGTTTTGTTTCCGAACACTCATTGCCAGTATCCGTTGTGTGGACCAAGTCGAGCTTCGTTCATGACGGGTTTGTATGCAGACCAAACACTGGTGCGTCGCAACGCAATTTACATTCGCGAACGAATTCCGAATGTGAATACCATGTCGCAAATGTTTCGAGACAATGGTTACTTTGCCACTCGAATTGGCAAGATGTATCACTACAACGTTCCAAAACACATCGGTACCAGCGGGCATGATGATCCGTACTCGTGGAACTACACCATCAATCCGCGCGGACGTGACAAAGCAGACGAAGACAAAATATTTTCGCTAACGCCTAACAATTTTGGAGCCACACTGAGCTGGTTGGCTGCGGAGGGAACCGACGAAGAGCAAACCGATGGGATCGCAGCGACCGCAGCGATCAAAATGTTAGAGCAACATCAGGCAAACAAGCAAAATTTCTATTTGGCCGTCGGACTCTATCGTCCCCACACGCCCTACGTTGCGCCCAAGAAGTACTTTGACGTGTATCCACTGGACAAAATCGTTGTCCCTGAAGTTCCAGAGGGATATTTAGACACGTTACCATCACCGGCGCGAAAATCACTCACGCGTCGCAAGAATCAACTGAACCTAAAAAAGGACATCGCCAAACAAGCGATTCAGGCCTATTACGCTTCGATCACCTTTGCTGATGCGCAAATCGGTCGAATTTTAACGGCGCTCGATGAGACTGGTTTGGCCGATAACACGATCGTTTTGTTTACTTCTGATCATGGTTACCACATGGGTGAACACGG
>CAZZDZ010000297.1:0-4257 GCA_964652675.1 uncultured Pirellulaceae bacterium | reverse complement strand
TTTACACAATACGATGTTGGTTACAGCATCCGAACAAAAGATTTCCGATACACCGAATGGGGTGAAAACGGTTCCGCTGGAAACGAACTGTACGATCAGCGAACCGATCCGACCGAGATGAAAAACCTAGCCGGTAGCGATGAACACTCTGAAACGATCGAAACGCTCACCAAACAACTACGAGCGAGAATCCAACAAGCAAAGGAACCGCCCAAGGGTGTCAAGCAAATTTTGATTGACAACAAGCGCCACGTTCCGCAACGCAACAACTAGTTTTCTGATCGCCGACGACTACCAACCCGGGATAACGTGAGGCGCGAAGACGGAAAATCCGATCGCGGCGATGACAAGAGTCAGCCCGATCAGCGGTTGCGCGACGCGATACCGTTGCTCTATCCATCTAACAAAATCGATCATGATGGTTAGCAACGCGCCTCCAATCGCAGCGCAAACAACATACGATACGACCACTGGCGAATCGTTGTCGACGCTGAGGACGTAGGGAACGATGAGAACGGCGCTCGTTGTGGCGGCAACCATCATGCGAAAGTACATGTTTGACTTTCCGGCCGCGACGGTTGCTGCAAACCCCGCCACGATCGGCCAAGCGTAGATTCCCATCCGATCCAAAAGTGTGACATTAGCGGCAACCGCTTGCATCATGGCGGCGACCACAACGGCCCAAAAAACACGGTCCATTTGCGGTACGCGAAAATAGCCCACCGCCAACGCGAACACTAAACTGGACGCGACCGTTACCAAACCAGCCAACAGCATGTCGCTGCCTTTTGGATTCAAGTACGCCGCCAAAATGCTTGCGACTAACGTGAGGACAAAAATGGTGGAAAGCCGAAACTGTAGACCTTCTCTCGCTGGTGACTGGTTCGGATCTGGCTGACTTGAATTGTCGGCGACCACTTTTTGTTCATCGGTATCGACGATAACAAGACTCCCGGTTCTAAATTGACATGCCAGTGTTTATTGACATGCCAGTAGGTTACGTCAGATGCATCCAACTTGTTCTTTTGAAAGTCCGGTGCTTTACGTAGATCCCTGGTCTTCGTGCTCGTGCTCCAAGACTTGTTCGATGTGTTTTTGTGCGACCGTTTTGGACAAATCGCTGGCCATGTGGGCTAGCTCTTCTACTTCGTCGGCAACCACATCCAAATGTTCGTTTTCTACGGTCACTGGTTCGACAACAGGGCGATTCAATTCTGATTCAGTAGAGTTTTCGAGCGCTAGCTGGGCGATTCGAACCGCACCGATGGCCGTTGGCATAACAACTTGGTTCGCGCCACTGCGAATCAGCTTGCGTTCTGTCAGTGTCGATTCGGCCCGTGCGATGATGCTAATTTTTTCGCAAAGGTCCCGTGCGGTCAACGTAATAAAAACGTTCGCGGCATCATTGGGCAGTACCGTTGCCAGAACTCTTGCGCGAAAGATACCGGCTTTCTGCAGAGTCTCGTCTTCGACTGCGTCGCCTTCCATCGCCAGGAAACCATCGTTGGTCGCACGCTTGACTCGGTCTGGATTGTTGTCCACGACGACCAAATCAGCGTTCTTTTGTTCCAGTTCGACAGCCAACATGTGGCCGACTCGACCATAGCCACAAATGATTGTGTGGTTTTTCAGATCGTTGATCTCACGGGACCGGTTCCGTTTGCCAAGCATTCTTTCAATTTCGCCTTCTGCCAAAAGTTGTACAACGCCACCGATAACGTAGATCACCGATGAACATCCCGCGACGATGACGCCGATGGTAAAGAGTTTCATCATCGGCCCGATAACCGGTTGGACTTCGCCATATCCAACTCCAAAGATAGTGATCGCGACCATGTAGGCAGCGTCCAGCCAAGTCCATCCGGCCAACACATAGCCAACCGTCGAGGCCAAGCAGGTGGTTGCCAATACGACCAAACCCATTCGCAGCGTATGCTTTGTGCCGCCTTGGGTAGTCTTGATCATGGTAAATGAGGCCTTTGTCAAATCGGATCTATTCAAATCTAGGACAGGGTTTGGCGGAAACTTGTCCACTGGCTTTGCGAACACATAGACGCCGAAAACTGTGATGACTCCAAAGTCACAATGCTTGCAATCCGAATAACCCGACTCTCGTTTTGCTATCGATAAATTCGGGTGGTTGGAGCGGCAGCAGTCAGCTAAAAGACGACAACGAAACCGTGGTATGTGGTTTGCCCGCAGATTTTTGAACCCAGATCCACGTTCGCACTTGTCATGGATGACGACTCCCGCATGAACAACTTTGGTCGCGTACTTCGAATCTCGTGTCGGCATTACTGGTCGATCGCTGGGATTTTGCTCACTTCGATCGTGATTGCCATTTTGTGGGGCGCGAACATTTCGGCGCTCTATCCGTTGGTAGAAATCGTGTTTGATGGCAAAAGCCTGCACGATAAGTACGACGAAGTCCTGGCTGAGAATCGCGACAAAACGCTCGAATTAGAAAATCAGATTGCGAATCTTACCGAGCTTGCCAAATCGGCCGAGCCCGCGAAACGACACGCGATTGAAGATGATCTGAGTGCTGCCCAAGACAGACGCGACTTGATTGCCAAAAGCGATTTATGGATGGCAAAGGTCGGCCCATGGATTCGTGCCTACGCTCCACGCGGAGCTTACGCGACGCTCGTTTACATCATTTTGTTTTTGTGCGTCTGTACGGCAATCAAACTTTCGTCGTTGCTGGCCAACATGTTGCTGGTTCAGTTCATATCGGAACGAACGGCGGTAGAGCTGCGCGCGATCTTTTTTAGAAAAGCCCTGCACTTGGACCTGGATTCATTTGGCGAAAATGGATCCGCCGATTTAACCGCCCGACTGACAAATGATATCGCGCTGGTTGCTTCGGGAATAACAGTATTGCTTGGCCGATTGATCCGTGAACCATTGAAAATGATCGTTTGCATTGGAGGCGCAGCCTATCAATGCCCAAGACTGTTGCTATTGGTCCTGGTTGTCGTGCCCGTTGTTGCTTTGGTGATGCAACATCTCAGTCGCGCGATTCGTCGAGCCAGCCGGCGGGCGATGGAAGAGATGAGTCAACTGTACGGAATGCTAACCGATTCCTTTAGCGGAATTCGTGTCATCAAAGCGTTCAACGCCCAAGCGTTCGAACGAGCTAGATTTAGTCGCGGCACAAATGCCTACTTTTTAAAATCGATGAAGGTGGCGTTCTACAACACGTTGGCTCGCAGCAGCAGCGAAATGTTGGGAATGGTCACCGTCAGCCTTGGCGTTCTGGCTGGTGGCTACTTGGTATTAACCGGGGAAATGCACTTACTGGGCATGCGGATTTGCGATCAACCACTCGGTCGTGGTCAGGTCTTGTTGTTCTTTGGATTTTTGATCGGAGCGTCGGATCCCGCACGGAAACTGAGTGATGTGTGGGCGGGTTTGCAACGCGGTATCGCCGCAACCGATCGAGTCTACGAAATCATCGATCAACCCATTCGAGTCAGAGAGCCAGAGAATCCAAGGTCCCCAGCGAGACCACACAAGCGGATTCATTTCGCCGATGTTTCTTATCAATATCCATCCGGTCCAATCGTTCTGCGTGGCACGGACCTGAAAATCAAACACGGGGAAACGGTTGCCGTTGTCGGCCCCAATGGTAGCGGCAAGAGCACGCTTGTCAGTTTGTTGTGCCGATTTGACGATCCCCAGGGCGGAAGCGTCTTGTTGGACGACACACCGCTGAATCAGATGCGGACACGTGATTTGCGCAAACGCATCGCGCTGGTCACGCAACGTACCATTTTGTTTGACGACACGATCGAAAACAACATCCGTTACGGCAGCCCCGGCGCGGATCGCCACGAGGTTGTGAAGGCGGCGAAGCTTGCTTTTGCGGACGACTTTATTCTTCGCAAAACGCCCGACGGTTACGATACGGTTTTGGGCGCAGGAGGCATGCGTTTGTCAGGCGGGCAAATGCAGCGAATCGCTCTCGCACGCGCGTTTCTGCGAAATCCGGACATCTTGATCCTGGACGAAGCGACCAGTCAAATCGACAGCGAAAGTGAAAAGCTAATCCATGCGGCACTTTCCAAGTTTTTGGTCGATCGCACCGGAATCATGATCACGCACCGCCCAAGTTCGCTTGCGATGGCAGATCGGATCATCGTCATCGAAGCAGGCAAGGTTGCCGACAGCGGCCAACACGAAGAACTATTCCGTCGAAACCGGTTTTACCAAAGCCTATGCGGTGTGGAACTGCGCCGCAGTGCTTAACTGGAC
>CAZZDZ010000296.1:0-8040 GCA_964652675.1 uncultured Pirellulaceae bacterium | reverse complement strand
AGATGAGAATGCACCCGGGCCAGAGGTAACCGAAGCGATCTTTGCCAAATGGCGAAGCGCACTATGTGGCGTCGTATCTGACGAAGATGAGATACCAAAAGACGTCACCAATCCCTACTGGCTTTGGCTTTTCCGCAATCAAATCGATCCATACTCGGCACGTGAGTACTTTAAGGGAAATCTGCCGACGACCCCTGGCCCCTGTTGGGCAGGGAACCGAATGGGAATGTCCACAACGCAATTGGCCGATGGGAGAACCATTTGGGTCGCGGGTGAACATGAAGACCACTACGATCCAGACTTTTTCATCTACAACGACGTCATCGTCCGAGACGCAAACCAAGAAATCCTGATTTATGCGTACTCTCGAAACGCGTTTCCGCCGACGGACTTTCACACTGCCACACTGTGCGAAAACGAATCCAAGCTGCTGTTGGTTGGCGCGCTGGACTACACCGACAATCGCAAGCCGGGCACAACTCGCGTGCAATCGCTGGATCTTGATACGCTTGCAATCAAACAGATCGAGACAACCGGTCAAGGACCAGGTTGGATTCATCGTCACAAAGCCTCTGTTGATCCCAACGGGACAGGCGTCATCATCACCGACGGTAGTGTTTTCGACGGCGAGACCTACCTGGATAACATCAACGATTGGCATTTGAGTTTTTCGGATTGGAAATGGACTCAACTTACCGATCGAAAGTGGACGCGGATCGAAGTTCAACGAAAGGATAAAAAGCGTCACCGCCTGTTCGATTACGGCATGCTGAAATTCGATATCCAGTATTGCGGCCAAGATAATGTGGCCGAAAGCGACTTGGCGAAGGAGCTTGGGATCGTTCCGGACATGGAACTCTACGCAAAGTTTTACGTCCCGTCCGCTTCGCATCGACCAGCTCCCGTCGAGCAACAAGCCGATGACTTAGACACAGACGATGATGACGACATCGAGCTCCCTTTGCCCGATCGTTTGATGTCAGAACCGGAAGGAGATGAGTGGCGTACCCACAGCATCTTGATTGACGAAACGCGGATCCGAATGCGTGAAGACAGTTACTGCGTGATGATCACGGTAGAAGGTGAATTACCGGACAAGTTAGTGCGGTCGATCGCCCAAGAAATGTGTGATCGACTCGCAAAACTTGAAAATGCAGAGTGCGAATTAGTGTGGCACGTGCCTACCTGATGGCTACTGGAACTTCCAACAGTTCGGCGCAAGATATCGATTCAAAAAAAATCAGCAAAAAACCAACACTCCGGTCACCGATCAGTGATCATTGGAGGACAATCTTTTCATCTACACTTTGTCTGATTGGCGAACACTGTCCTACTGATTCGATATTTCGAGGCTTTGAGTATTTTGAATTCCAATCTCGCGAAAACCGTCGTTCTGTTTGTACTGCTGCTGAGTCCACTTCCAGCCAGCGGCAAGAATTTTGTGTTGACGATCGGTGGCGGCTATGCACCGTCGGGTAATCAGGCGTCGCTGGAGAAAAACGTGTTGTTGTTTCAACGCGTACTCGCGGGTGAATCGGATCGCGTTCACCAACATGATATCTTTTTTGCGGACGGAAAAGACGACGCGGCGGATCTGCAGGTGCATGATCCCAGTCAGGTGCCGCTCGCAAATCGGTTGATGGCGGAGTTGTTTGGAAGCACTCGAGACTTGGGACTTTCGTATCGTGATCACGAAGTCACGGATGCTCGCAGCGCTTCAAAACCGGCGAACATCAAAGCTTGGTTTGCCGAGAGGGGGCCACAAATGAAGGACGGGGATACTCTCACCATCTACGTAACCGCTCATGGACATCGCAGCCGCGATCGCAATCGAGAGTACAACACCTCCATCGCGATGTGGGGCAACTCTGCCTTGAAAATGACTGAGTTTGCAAAATTGCTGGACGACCTTGACCCAAGCGTCAACGTCGTCATGGTCATGGTGCAATGCTACACAGGTGGATTCTCTCATTTGATGTACCGCGGCGGAGATCCATCCAAAGGTTTGTCGCCACAAAAACGCGTCGGATTTTACGCCACCGTTCACGACCGACCAGCAGCCGGTTGCACTCCCAGCGTTGATGAAGCGAACTATGTGGAATACAGCACTTACTTTTGGGCTGCGATTGCCGGAACAGACAGGTCCGGTAACTCGATCGATCCACCCGACTACGACAAAGACGGCCGCGTATCCTTGGAAGAAGCTCATGCGTATACCATTTTGAACGCGGACACGATCGACGTTCCCGTAAAGACGTCGGGCGAGTACCTAGGTACGTTCAGCCGGTTCGGGAAAGACAACGATGAACTATTGCAAAATGACGAACCGTACAGCGTGGTTCTGAAACACGCGTCGCCGGTACAGAAAGTCGTCCTAACCAGATTGTCCAAAAAGCTAAAGCTTGATGGGGAAAACCGTTTGGTAGACGCTTGGCAAAAAACTCGCAGTGATCGTCGTAGAAGACGCGGGCCTGTTCAGACATCATCGGGAACAAAAAATAAAATCGCCGCAGACCTGAAAAAGCGTTGGCCGGAACTGGCCAACACGATGAACCCAGTCAGCATTGAACTGCTGACCACACGCCAGCAAGAGTTCGTGGATGCTGTGCAGAATCATCCTCTGTACAAAAAGTACAAGGGCGAAACCGATGAAGCAAAATCACGCCCGGATGAAACAGAAACCCGCGCACAATTTGAACGTTTTCTACGCGTCGCCGATAACGTCGTTTTGGCGGAAAATCTCCGACGTATGAACAAGCCAAAGCAATTAAAACAGTACCAGCAAATCATAGCCGCCGAGCGAGATGTATTCCTGTCTGCAAAGTAAGCAAATATCCTTGGCTAATTAAACGTCGAAAACGCACAGCGGAAGTTTTAGTAGTGATGAAGCGTTTTTTCACTAAGTTATTCGGCATCCAAAAACAACTGAGGATCCAGTTCATAGACTCCGCCCTGTGTCCACTGAAAGACCCGGCCGTCGACCGTTGTAATGGGACTCATGGAACCGGGTCGTCCGATCGTTAGCGTGCGCAACCAGCCTGACTCGTAATGTTTGACCAATGGAGCCGAGCCACTCATTCTGGCAACTGACAACATGCCGGTTTCGACTGGGATGTATTGATCTGCCCGATCGACGAAATTCGATTCCTGCTGTTTGCTCCAAGAGTCGTTTCGTAACACATAGGTGGCCAGCGTATTTCCAGATTTTGTTTGTTCTGTTTTTAACATGGCGTAAATCGTCAACTCGTTCTGTTGTGCAGTGACAGCGACGATGTAGTCAACTTCATTTGGCAAAGTTGGCAACAACTCCCACTCTTTGGTTTGCAAATCAAATGCCATCACTGGATTGCTGGCGTTTGCTTTTGGATCGACGTTATCGCCACCAGCCAAAACCCAACGGTTTTGAAAGATGCACATTCGGGGCTCGCCGCGCATTTTCGGCGGCGTTGGCAGCTCTTCTTGCTGATCCCCGTCAAAGACGTAGCGGGATCCTGATAGTTGCGCTTGTGATCTCGGAAACGAAACGATGACGTCGTTCATGAGCGTGTAATTCTCGGTCGACACCACCTGATCTGGCCGCCAAGCCAGATAGGGATCACAAAATTCTCCTCTTGTTTCGATGCGTCCAATCACACTCAGATGTCGACGAACGGATTCCGATTCGCTCTCCAAGTCCACTGGCAACCAATCTTGGTCCGTGTCGATACCAACGATCAGCACCTGCTGGAAGCTATTGGAGGTAGAGTCGTCCATGAATTTAAAGTCAGAGCCGTCAACCAAATCGACTTGAATCTTAAAATGCAAAATCGCAACCTTGGCACAGCCGACCGTATCTTTGGTCAGCACCACATGTTTCTCTGTCTCTTTGTCCAGTGGCTTTATGGTCACAGTGTATTGGTCTTTGGGCAGGTCCAGTTTCTCCCAATCGCCAGATGGCAAAAATCGCTTGACTGGTACGACCACCTGCCAGGGCTGGTCCTTGTCGACGCTGGCAATCATGGGCTCGAACGGCAAGCTGACACGATTGGCCGCCCAGTGTGATAGGGCAGAAAAATCCACCCAAGTTGCTAATAAAAATACTGCCAATGCCGTGACGCAAACGACTAATTTGATTCGATTCACTACCGATTCCCACCGATCAACGTTGTGTCTTTTTGACGCAAAAACAGGTTGTCCATGATCATAAATGGTCTGGCCAGCGAAAATCCCGACAGTTTAGAAAACAATCCGTCAGTTCAAAGCATTCCGATTGTTTCGCACGGCCTTTCAATCAACGTCAACTACTTTCTGTAAGTAATCGCAGATCTTTCGCGCTGTCACGCTCATCGGCAGGTCGGACATCTCATCTGTCGTTACGTATTGCCAGGGTTTGGGCAGCTTGTTTTTTGGAGCAGTGAAATGCCCTGAGTGAACGTGCAACGAAATTCGATACTTCGTGACCGCATGTTTGATCGTTTTCAATCGAGGCCCCGTGGCGACATCAGCGCCCAGTTGTTCAGAGAGCCAAGTTTCAACCGCACCTAGCGAGTCATAGGAATCTTCGGTTGGACGGGGAAAATCCCAGAGCCCAGCCCATCTTCCCCCTTTTGGTAGCGGACGCATCAAATAGCCGATCGAATCGACCTTCTTGCCCCGGCCACCACGTTTGTTTTTGGATGGACGCTGAAGTACCAAGGCGAACTCGGTTCGGTCTTCGTACTTTGTTTTTGTAACTTTGCCGGGGATCACGTTTTCCAATCCCAAGTGGTGGGCGCGGCATGAATTCTTGACCGGACACTGATCACATTTGGGATCGCGCGGCGTGCATATTAATGCACCCAGCTCCATGGCGGCTTGATTGAAACGTCCAGACCCTTTACGCGGTAACATCTTTTCAGCAACTTGCCACAAAAGTTGATTGGCAGGCTTTGCAGTCGCTTCGCCACGCATTGCGATCCAACGGCTGAACACACGAACGGTGTTGCCTTCCAAAATCGGTAGCTTCGCGTCCTGGGAAATCGATAGAATCGCGCCAGCGGTGTAACGTCCAACACCTGGCAGCGCCAGCACTTCGTCGTACGTTGTTGGAAACACTCCGTCGTGAAGTTCAACGATCTGTTTTGCACCGGCGTGCAGCGCCCGTGCTCTTCGGTAGTAACCAAGCCCTTCCCAGAGCCTCATCAACACGGCTTCTTCGGCGCTTGCCAGATGCTGCAACGTTGGAAACTGTTTCAAGAATCGCTCGAAATACGGTATCACCGTAGCGACTTGAGTTTGCTGCAGCATGATCTCGCTGACCCAAACGTGATAAGCAATCGGTTGACTGCGCGGCGGATCGAAAGCAACACGCCATGGCATGGTTCGTTTGTTCGTGTCAAACCAGTCCAACAGCCGCTTTCTGGTACGTGATCGCCAGGCAGATTCTGTCCAAGCTGAATCGTGTTCAGGAATGACGATCGGTTCGGCAGAGCGTTTTTGCTGTTTCTTTTTCGTGGCCATATTCAGCGATACTACTGAGCGTCTTGCCGGCCCAATTCAACCGTCGTGCTATGCTCCTCGCCCAACCTGCGATACTTCAATTGAAGTTTGTCACCGGGAACGTGCTCGTTGATGATCGCTTGAAGATCCGCGAATTTTTCGATCTTCACGCCTTCGATTTCGGTGACAACGTCTCGTGGCCTCAACTTCGCCGCTGCGGCAGCGCTGTTTGGTAGTACTTTCGTAATCTCGCAACTCATGGTGCCAAGCGTATTGCAAGTCACGCCCATGAACCCACCACGGCGATACAGGATAGATAACCCCGGAAGCTCCGCTTTTAGCTTCGCGATTCGATCCTGCGGTACACCCGTGCCCATCAAATTCAGAGACTCACGAATCGGAAGCTTCGCGAGCATGTCCATCACGTCCGGCTCTATTTTGACGTAACGAATTTCCAGGAGATCGATTCGCGGCATTTTCGCGAGTGATTGGACCGCTGCGGTCGTCAGTTCGCCATCCACTAACGAAATCGTCGTCAATCCTTTCATTCGTACGACTTCTGCAATCACGTCCTCGTGGACGCCTGGTCCCGACAAAGCAACTATCTTGATCCCTTTGATCCAGCGCAACCAACTCAGGGATTTTAAATCACCGTTCCACTGCTTATCAATTCGCAACACGAACTCGCTGGGTCTTTCCAGAGCCCCCGCTACAAACTTGCCGAAACCAATGGTCACGTCCGCATTACGGAGCGCGTCAACGGCCAATTGTTCCCGTGCTGTGCGGATTCCTCCAATCATGTCCATCGCCATCGCTTGACGGCTGCCGGATGACTGCGTCGCGATTCGGTTCAACTCTCCCCAAGCTCCTGATTCGTCGTTGGGTGATTGTTCCAAAGCCAAATCATTCAAAATGCCGATGGCCCTGGTCGTTGTTTCCAAATCTCCTTTTCGGATCGCTTGAATCAAGGCGGGCACCGCGGCTTTACCAGCTTTTATCAACTTGTCCGTTGCTCGTTCACGGCGAAGATACTGATCATGGCCTAGATCTTCGATCCAGTACTCCAACGGTTTTTCAGATGATTTTTCAGCAACCGTCGTTTTCGATTTTGGCTGTGTGGTTTCCGAAGCCTCACCAGTTGTGTCTTGAGCTAAACAAGGGATTGATAGCGATGCGCTGACAACCAACACGATTAAATGCGACGACGTCGCAAAAAAATGCTTGTGAATGAATTGGCTTGTTCCGCGAAACATCGATAACTCCCGTGGTAGATCATCACCGCTCGGTTCAGGTACTGTCCTACCATTCAAAATGCGACCGAAAAGGTAGTTCAATTGTACGCATAATCGCCTTGGCAACGTAGGTCAGCCGAAGAACAATTTTCCACGGAGATCAGATTGGCACGACCAAACAGGAGGAAAGTGGCGGGCTGGGAAAACGAAAGCTGCCGTGTCCCCACAGCGGCATTTCGGCTGCGAATGCGTTATAAATGCAATGGGCAAGTAAGACAATGAAGACTTCGATTGTCTCGATCGCTTGTTGAATCGCCTCGACATCCACCCCAGCAAATTCAATGCATCTCAAAAACTTGTACGTCGCCGTTCTTGCGTTTTCGGTTTTGTGTACTTTCGCAATCGTGTCGCCAGCCTCCGCGCAGGATACAGCTCAGCAACAATCTGATGCGAGTAAAGCAAAGAAGGCCAATGCGAACAAGAAAGCTTCGAAAGGAAAAAAGCCACCTGCACCGTTCAAGTGGGTCAACAAAACGGGCAAGTCGCACGAATCGCTGCAGCATTCGACGTTCCGTAGTAAGTCGCTTGGCGCGAATGTTGGCTACTACATTTTGTTGCCACCGGAATACAGCGAGTCGCCGCAGATGCGATTTCCGACAGTCTATTATCTACACGGTGGCCGGCCGGGTAGCGAGTACAAAGGGATAGGTATCGGAAAGCAGATCGCCAAACTTCAAAAAGCAGGCAAAGTCAGTCCGGTGATCTATGTATTCGTAAACGGAGGTCCCGTCAGCCACTACAACATGCCCGACGATCCAAAACGACAGGGCGCAGATGTATTCATCAAAGAACTCATTCCCCATATTGATTCGACTTATCGAACGATCGCCAACCGAGCGGGAAGGGGCTTAGAGGGTTTTTCGCAAGGCGGCCGTGGGACGATGCGTCTTTCGCTTCGACACAGTGATCTCTTTTGCAGCGCTGCAGCTGGTGGTGGCGGATACGAAACCGAAAAGAGAATCAGCCAAGACGGTGGGTACGAGAATCCAAAACTGAAGTTTGCCGAAGGAGACAACACCTGGGATCTAGCCAGGGCGTACGCAAAATCAGACGCTCCCAAAGTAAACTGGATGATCTATGTTGGCACGGAAGGGTTCAACTACAAAAACAACCTGGAGTACATGAAGTTCTTGGATCTGCTGGGTATCACCTACGAACGTTTGGTGGTCAAAGGCGTACCGCACTCCGCTGCAAAGATCTACGAAAAAGAAGCTTTGCGTATCATCCGCTTTCATTCCGCAAATTTCACCAGGACGGCCACGTTGAAAAATTTCGACGGAAACCAATCACC
>CAZZDZ010000295.1:0-8122 GCA_964652675.1 uncultured Pirellulaceae bacterium | reverse complement strand
TTTCGTCATTTGGCCTGCTTTTTGGCTTTTGGTTTCGCTGGGGCTGGAACAGGTGGCTTAGTGGGACGCGATTGCATTGGGTCAAAGAATCGCATGTTCTTTCCGACTCGATCGTAATCGCCGAGGTCCTCGCGCATGGTTTCGGCGAGAGCCAATAGACGATTGACGACATCGGGATGCTGGTCCGAAACGTCCGTTGTTTCACCGATGTCTCTGTCCAGATCGACGAGGAACGGTTTCTTAAAGCCAATTCGATCAGCGGGTGCGATGTGTGCGTTGCGCGCGAACGGAGCGGCTCCGACGGGTTCCTTCTTGCGCGGAAGATGCAGTTTCCACTGTCCCTGGCGGACGGCTTGCAGGTGGACTCGCAGGTAATAAAAGAACGCCTTGTCGGCATTTGCTTTGTCGAATTCGCCGTGGAACAAGTGCGTGATGTTTTCACCGTCGATGACACGGTCGTCGGGCACTTTGGCTCCGGACAAAGCCGCAAGCGTCGGCAAGACATCCAGCGTGCTGGCGATCTTGTCGCAGGTCGCTCCAGCGGGAACTCGGTCAGGACCCCAGAGAATCGTCGGAACTCGCAGGCCGCCCTCAAATGAGGAAACTTTGCCGCTTCGCAGTGGTCCGGCCGAACCACCGTGGTCGCTTTTCAAATGTCCGTCGGCAAGGTTCTTGTTCTTGATCAGCCACGGGCCGTTGTCGCTGGTAAACAAAACGTACGTCTTCTTCTCGATACCGTTCTTGCGAATCGCATCCAAAATTCGACCGACGTTGAAGTCGATCTCTTCGATTACGTCGCCGTACAGCCCCCGTTTGCTCTTGCCTTTGAACTGCGGCGATGCATCCAGTTTCGTGTGTGGCATCGTGTGCGGGATGTAGACAAAAAACGGTTCGTCGATGTGCTTCTCCATGAACCCAATCGCTTCATCGGTGTACCGGCGAGTGAGTGTCGACATGTCGGATTTTGGTTCAATCAGTTCCTCGTTGCGGTACAGATTCGCAATGCTGTCGTTGCTGGTTGGCGTTCCGTAGAAGTAATCGAATCCCTGCCGATTGGGGAACAGATCGATAAAGAAGTTTTTCTGCGTGTGTTTGGCAAGATCCCACTTTCCAAAGCACGCCGTCGCATAGCCCTGATCCTTCAACACTTCGGCGACGGTAATCTCGTCACTGTGCAAGATAGGATGAACCTGTTTCGTGTGGCCTCGTTCGGCAACTCGCATCGGGTAGCATCCGGTCATCAACGCGGCTCGCGACGGCCCGCAAATCGACTGAGCATAAAAGCTGGTGAACTTCATTCCCTCGGCGGCCATCGCATCCAATCGCGGAGTGCGGATATCGGGCGAACCAAAACAGCCCACATCCTGATAACCCTGGTCGTCGGTAAAGATCACAACGAAGTTTGGTTTTTCGTCGTCGGCGACAACAACAGAGGCAACAAATGCAACGCAGAGTAAGGCGATAGTGGGAATTAGTTTCATCGTGTCTTCATGTGTGATTGGCGGCGCACCGAATGCGCGGCGTTCATCCTACCAGCAAAACAGAGATAGGTTGGTCGCCCCCCTTCTTCAGGGTCGAGTGTTGATCCGATCGGCCAGGGGCGGTCGGCGATAGCCGATTCAATCAGCTCTGGCAACATGTGACTTTTTCAAAATTTTCCCGATTGCTCCCAATGCAACTACCACAAGTAACGCTATGAGAATCACGTTTCGCCAAAAGATTCCCACGGACGGGTCTCGGTACACATAGATTTCGGGTTCGGGTTTCGGCCGGTCAGTGACGATGGCGGCGACGGGTTTACGGTACTTTTCGTTGAACTTCACGTCCACGGCTTGGCCGGCCGCGATCCATTGCTTTTCGTCGCTGGCTAGTTTCGCAAACCACTCGCTGGCGTCTTTCTGCTCTTTTTGAAAATCTTCCGCGATAGTCTCATCACTAACGTCGATTCCTTTTCCAGATCGCAATGACTCAAGCGAAAAGGCGACCACGTCGCTGGCCATTTTTTTGTACTCCTCCTTGGCTCGTTTGTCGTCTGTGTTTTGCGCAGCGCTCAGAAAAGCTCGGTATGCGAGTTGGTTCGCCGACTGAGTCTGCTGAATTTCGCCCAACACTTCCAACAGAATTGGCGAGTTGTAACGTGAAAAGCGCATCATCCCCAAGATCCCTTTTGTTGCTTCTTGTAGTTGCTCTTGGGGCAATCTGCTGTTCGGTCTCTCGGGAACAAATTCGTTTCGCTCAATCAACTCATCTAGAAGAAAGTTAACGAAAGGCAACTCGTCGTATTTATTCTTTTTCCGCTGACGCCCGAGCGGAAGCTTGATTCCGTCTTCGGAAGCGTGCTGCATCACGTACTTCACTAAGATTGCCTGGTATTTTTCGCGGCCAAAGTGCGCATCGGGGTTCACTTCGATTGCCCGCTCGATGTACTTCAATCCCTCAGCCAGTTGTCCATCATGTATGTAGAAGGTCCCAAGATTCGCGATCGACTCATATCGATCAGGGTTGCGTTCAAGTTGCTTTTGCGCGACTTCGATCGCTTCGTCGTAACGCTTCAGCTTCTCAAGCGAAACGGCGACATCATCTAACATTAAATCGTTATTGGGATCGGACTCCAGTTTCTTCAAACGATCCTGCAGACGCCACTGGTAGTACTCAGGTGTGTGCCTGGGGAATTTGCCGAGAATGATTTCCAACGCGGATGGAAATCGCGACCGTTCTTGGAGAAGCGTTTCTGTATCCCAATCGCAAGCAATCAAGTAGCTCGGGAACAACAAAGCCATGGCGAAGATGACTGGCAAGCGATGTGCGATCATAAATCGACCTTTTCGAACCGTGGTGCAATGGCTTCATTATTGATGATATTTTCGTGAAAGTCCCGAACAGTTTCCGGCAACGAAACGATTTTGTCACAAACAAATTGTCCGGCACCTACCTTGCGCCAGTGCGGTCAACTGCGCTTAGCATTGGAACACAGAACTGGTCGGCCAACCCGGACACTCTTTGCAATGAAAAAAATATTGGCGTCCCGAAATTCGAGTGATGAAGGGATCTTGAATGACGATTCGTTCTTCGTAGTCCCTGTCCCAGATATTCGATTCTTCGACAGGACACCATCGCACGAAACTAGCCTTGCAAAACTCGGACGAACTAATTGTTAACAAGTGGTCCATCATGTTTCCGCAACGGCATTTCGGTCGCCGCTGTTCGTGGAGCCACGCAACTGACCCGCCTAATTTAGTGGATGGACACGAGCTGAGCTCATAGTCATAGATCTCCATTGCAATGTCTTCGTCTTCCTCGCCTTCGATTTCCAGAATCTTATCGATTACATCGTAATAAATGTGTTCGGGTAGCTCCTGCTATATTGCTTGATGGGAAAAGATGCGGTTCACAACTGGCGCAGCATTGGCCTCTTTCACTTCAAGTCAGCTTTGGCGGATACAGGCAGAGGAATGGGGGCAAAGGAATCTTTTTGTGCATCGGCCAGTCTGTCGATTCCTCTGCCCCCATTCCTTTGCCTAGCCAAGTGAGTCTTCGCTGGTCTCATTGCATTGTTATCCGTCGACTATGGCCCGTAGCTTTGACCCTAAATCTGGGTGATAGTCGCAGGCAATATCGTAAGGAGTTTTGCCGCTGCCATCAGCAATATGAATCGAACCGCCGATTGCAACCATGGCTTGAATTACCGCAAACGTCACCAGTTGAGTTAGCTCTAAAGAGTTGGCAGGCTGTCTACACTGCAACACCGAATCTATGTCGATATCCGCCGCGTTGTGGACGGCAGTTGTAGCGTTGTTTTTCAACAACTGTCGATTGGGATCGGCGCCCAGTTCACCTAGCCGTTGTATCAACGAAATGTCCATCTGCTCTGCTGCAAGCCAAAGCAAATTCTTGCCCGATTCCGCATCGATGGTATTAACATCGCCACCGGCCGCGACGAAGCGGTCAAGTGAAGGCAACGATTTGTCAGTCCCCCATTCATTCCACTCAATGTCCAACATCACAGCTACACCTTTCCATGACGGACAACGAATCGCGATCTATGGGGGCTCGGGACGTGCAGTCATAGATCGTGCGTTGAAGTTTGGCGGTGCCCCGGTGACTCCGCCGACTCAATCAGAATGAGTTTAAGGGATAGCTGCTGTAGCTGCTAATCGATTCGAGCCCTGGTAGATAGGCTTGTCGTGGGCTCTACCTTGGCGGCGGTTGCTTTGCGGATTCTACATGAGTTCCCAGGTACCAATCGTTGAATCCGAAGCCCCTCTTCTTACTCGTACTCGGTTACTGCATTGTACTAAACACCTAGTTCGGCCACCGAATACGCAAAGAGTGAACACACTGTGTCTTCGTGCCTCGTTGTGTTTTTCGTGGCGATCCTTTCTGCGCCATCTGGAGGCGGCACGGCAACAGCCCTGCGTACCAACTCATCGTCACGATCGATTGATGTCATGTTGGTGGAATGCCAGAAATCAGCCCAGTCGTTCAACGACCGCAATCACCAAGTGCCGTCAAGTTGGTTTCCATTTTTAAACATGCCATGCCGCACTTGGGTAAATTGCTTGTTTCGCCGCATTTTATTGGAGACGGACGACTACCAGACTTTTGACTATATCGATCGCGATGACCGTGGGCAACAAAACGTGGCTAATGGACGCGTCGCTATTCATCTCGCGGATTAGCGACTAACCACCTTTCAAACTCTGTCAATTCGCGCCCGTCCGAAGATTGATAGAAACGTGCCGGATACTTCGTGGGTGGGATTTTCCGAAGCGCATCGAGTGCTGTTTCACGCACGCGGTGATCCGGGTCACTCAGTGCAAACAAGAGCATCGCGACATCAGGCTCTGGCTGAGATGCTGCTTCGACGATGTTTTTCCTGCGCTCTTGCCAAGAGTGACCGGTAAGAAAATTCTCCTTGCGTTCCGCTTCAAGCATCCGGTGCAAACGCGAGCGATCCGCCCACCACGCGCAAAAAATCGACGCGATAGCTACAACCACAAATACGGTTTTGAGAGATAATCGACGCAATCCAGGAGACTCTTCACTTGGGGAACGGTAGCGATCAGCGCGCCGGGACGTTGGACTCTCCATTCGTGAAACCTTGCATGCCCGGCTCCGTTGCATCGCATGGTCCCCTGCCTTCGTTTTGGCTTTTGGCCGGATAGCCGTCGAGCAAAGACTGCGCCCGCGCTGCAACAGACCGATCTAGAAAGTATGAAACGGCAACACCGATCCAAGCGGCGAAGCCAACACCAAACATCCTCCGTATCAATTTCCGCAATCATCACACGAGAGACGTTTGGGTCTTTTGTTGTGACTGAAATATATCGCAAGGTAAATCCTGTGCCCAATGTTGGGCGGGATAACGACCGGCATCACGGTCAATGTGGTTTCCAAGTGTATCGATCTTTCGAGGACTCAGGTGAGTCCGCTTGGTTCGTCTGTCGTTGGCTTAGCGATTGCTCCGTCCGACAAGACGACGGATCTGAATCAAAATGAATCGAATATATCGCGAGCTCTTCGGGGAAAGTCCATCGAAGCTAGTTTTAGCAGCCCAGAATGGCATTCTGGACCGCGATACATTTCGGTGCTGAAGGAGCTCTGCTTCGCTGCAATTAATGTATTTGGCTAATCTTTGCTGGAAATCAACGGGCACATGAATCACGACCTCCTTTCTGATTGGTGCCGGTGGCGCTATCCGCTTGTGTGATCCGGTCAGATGAGCAACGAAGGCCGCAATGATCGTTGTTGCATAACAGTAGAATAGCCGCACGAATACAGCGGCGTTTGCGAGTATCAAGAACGTGAACGTCAGTAACAGTATGGCGATCATGCTACGCGCTTAGTCAGAGGAACGGCAGAAATCACAGGAGACGGGCTAACGACTTGCAAGCAGATGACATCGATACGATCGACGCGTCGTCAATTGAGCGTGAACCATGGCCGAACAGAAACTTAGCGAACAGCCAATTGTTTCTCAGGGAGTTGTTCCAGAAAAGGGTCGGTGAGCCGATCAATTTGTAAGCTTGATCGTGATCGCGTTGCATGCGTTTGAATAGCCAATTTAGCGCACAGAACCAAAGGGCGACCATCGAAATCACTATCACGAACAGTATTGTGGCAGTCGTTTCCAGCATTGGGAGTTCATACGTTTTCTAGGGGACGATGACGGAAGCAGTTTGTGAATGCAAAAACCGCACCTCACCGGAAGATGTTCACGATCCGGATAACGACCACCATCACCGAACACATCCAATGCGGTTTCCATTTGCCAATATCTTATGCCATGCTGCGTGCACACGCCATGGTTACCCGCCACTTCGCGATGCAATGACTTGCAAGTGCGGATGTCCAGCAGCAATCCATTGGCGTTCGCTTTTAGTTGCGTGCGGCACAATGAGTGTATTTAGTTTCGACAAGCGAGACAACGCTTTGGAGATTGTCGAAAATTCGATGCAATGAAGTTGCAGGCCGGCGACAAAGTGCTGGCCTGATTGAGCATCCCAGCCTACATCTACGATGACGTGCGGCTTAAACGTACACTCGATCATAGCATCGCTAACCAACACACCATCGTTCTCGATTGACGCAACTACGAGAGCGTCTTGGACACGGAGATCGGCGATAGTCCCTGACGATTGATTCAACAACAAGACGCTTGCGAGCAAAGCGCCCACGAACACGACAAAAAGGCAAGCTCCAATGGTCACGGCATGAGGTCCGTGCGTTGAAGGCAGGTCTTCGTTCACCGGTTCTGTCAAAGGGGTCATTTGCAGCCAGGGTCCGTTTCAGTCTGGTAATGGCGGAATTCACCGAGCACGGGCAAACCATGTTGTGATGGCCAGAAGTCGCACCACCGGTGCTTTGAGTGTATCGGTTTGTTATTTGGAAGTATCGGCAACTCGTGGCAATTTCGCGAACTCCAACTGGAGTGTTTTAGGCGGTAGTCATGAGTAGCCACTCTCTACATTCCCTGAAAAAAAATGATAGCCGAAGATTTTAGTGCGCATCAGTGTTATTGAATTCAAATTTGAAAATGATGCTGCCACCTTAATCTTTCCGGTATAGACTCTGTAGTCGCCTAAAGACGATTTGACAACAGTACCAATTGGGAACGTGAGCTTCGCATCGACGATCTCACCGTCTTTGTCTAAGAATTCAATGCTTAGCGGAATAAGATACGGCTTCTTTAACTCAGTGACATGGGGCTCGTTGGTATAAATCGCAACACCCGGATCTACCTCCAGTGTGATTTCAACCGTTGACTCTCCCGATTCCGCAGTCGTTGGCTTGCCGCAACTGATTTGGAACAGCGGACGGCTGGCCTTAGGTTCCAGCTTCTTTGTATCCTGAGCGTCGGCACTGCTAACGAGGGTCGCCATCACGATGGAGAAAAGCAATGAAACCACTGCGGCTGTTTTGTTCATGGTGTTTCCCAAACCAAGGACTTCAAAGTCGGTTGCGATAACCGAGTCGCGGCGGTTGCTTTTCAGCCCAATGAAAGTTGTCTTTGGCAGGAAAATGGGGCAGGAAAATCTCTTTGACTGTCATTTTCCTGCCCCTATCTTCCTGCCAGAATCGATCATACCAATTCAATCAGCGGGCCGGGACGGTTGGTTTTCCATTTGTGGAACCTTGAAAGCTCGAATCTGTTGCATCGCATGGTTCGCCGCGAATCTTGGCACTCACATGCATGCAGCGATCACCCACGGAACAGGCCGAGATCATACAGCCCGTAGGCGACGAAAACAACGAAAGCAGTGATGCCAAGCCAAAACCGAATGCGGTCAGAACTGCGCGCCGCATAAATCGCAGTCATACCAATCACAGCGTACAATGCGACACTCGCCAGTGTATGTGGATTGTCGGCACGAACCCACAAATCGTTCTCAAGCGAAAAAAGCGGGACCACAATTAGTAGTCCGAGTGAGAATAACGATCCAAGTAACGCGACAACGCCAAACGCCCACAAACCAATCGTCGCAGTAGAACGCCGAAGCGATTGGAGAGTCATTCCGCCATGATTCGCGTCGGCGCGAGTATGTTGATTTCCAGTCATGTCATGTTTCTTCGCGTGCACGCATGGTAAACAGTATATGCGATTAGATTTGCCGTTATGGTA
>CAZZDZ010000294.1:0-8124 GCA_964652675.1 uncultured Pirellulaceae bacterium | reverse complement strand
AAATCTCAAAAGCACCCAGCGGGAATCGAACCCACACTTCCGCCATGGCAAGGCAGTAGGCTGCCACTACATCATGGGTGCATTTTTTCGTTTACCAAATTGTTAAAGAACAGGTTGGCTAGGCTTCAGGGCCAAATCCACGGCACCAGTTTTCACTGAAGTCGCGATTCTGACGTCTAATGCCTAACCAAGAGCACCGAGCCGGAGTTGAACCCGCATCACCTCGTTACGACGGAGGAGTCTTGCCGTTAGACCATCGGTACTGGTTTTGGAATTTTGCGAGCAACAAAAGTTGATCGTTAAAAGTTGATCGTTTCGACGAAACAATAAGGGTGGAAGGCGGGCGAGGACGCGGTAAACCCACAGCATGCATGCGAACTCAGCGCATCGCCTTCGACCCTTATTGTTGCGTCAATACTCTGTTGTTTTGTTTCTCGTTTTTCCAAGTAGGACCACAGGGACTTGAACCCTGACCAACCGGTTAAGAGCCGGACATGCTGCCACTAACACTTTGATCCCGTGTTTCTTTTTGTCGTTTACATCAAGTAGGGTCGGAGGGATTCGAACCCACGCCGAACGGATTAAAAGTCCGTCATGCTGCCTGTTACACCACAACCCCGAATTCGGTTTGTGGTCGTGCGTTTCAATCGCATGAGTCTGTTTCCTGGTACGTAAATTGTCAGTTTTGTTAAGTGGAAGCCCTGAGAATCGAACTCAGCACGCCTTGGTTATCAGCCAAAGATGAGCCACCAGCTCTCGACTACCGTTTCGTTTTTTCAGTTGCAACGTTTCAGTTACAACACTTCAGTCACAACGGCCGGATTTGAACCGACGATCTTCCGGACCCAAACCGGACGCGATACCAGACTTCGCTACATTGTGTTTTGTTTTTGTCAGTCGACTGGGAGGCGCTCGAATCCTCGTCTTTGGTGCTTCAAACCAATGCTATGCCGTCTCAGCTACCAGCCGTTTTTGTGTCGTTTTTTGCTTGCTTGTTGATGCGTTTGCTGTGTTTTTGTTCTGTCAGTCCACGAAAAAACCCGATGTTCGCTTTGTGAACACCGGGTGGATGAATCTCTTGAATTCAGTCCGAGTGTCACAAAAGCAACTTGCTTGACGGCTGGATATTCCAACCCTGCACCATTGCATAGCGATTGCCGAGGCTCGATAAGGATCGAAGTCCGCGGAGGCTAAATCGTGTACTCGGTTTTGAAGTCATCATCTCTGTGTTCTCTGTTTTTTCAGCAGGCCAACATTGACCTGGCTGATAGATAAGACGCTTTCGCCCCATCGGGGTTCACGAGTTCGGCATGAATTTCTGAAAAACTCAAACACTGCGTTTTCTCGCTTCGCAGCTATAGATGCGCTGGATTGATCGTTTATTTCAACGAAACGACAAAAGAATCTACGACTCAAACCGCTGCCGCATGACCTCGCGCATCACATTCATGGGGGCTTCTTGGCCCGTGAAATGCCGAAACTGAATCGCGGCTTGGCGGACAAACATGTCGACGCCCGTGATGACGGTGCAACCTGTATCGGCTGCCTCTTTTATCAGGACTGTGTTTTCAGGATTGTAAACGGCGTCGAAAACGACCATCGATGAATCCAAATGCTGCTTGTCAAACGGGGTCTCGTCGACGTTGGGATGCATCCCAATGGGCGTACAATTGACGATGATGTTTGCGGATTGTGAATGCCGATCGTTCCAGTCAATGATCTGGCAACCGAGCGATTCGGCCAGCGGCGCAGCTTTCTGAGGTGACCGCGTGGCCACGAAAACGTCCGCGCCGCGATGACGTAAACCAAACGCAATCGCTTTGGCGACACCGCCGCCGCCAAGCAACAATGCGGACTTGCCATTCAAAACGTCGCGACCCGTTTCGGTGATCCCAAGTGCTTCTTCCAAACTATCCAGCGCCGCGCTGCAGTCGGTGTTGTGGGCTGCAATACTGCTGTCATCGAACACCAGCGTGTTTGCCGCGCCGATGCCGACGACTTCCTCGTCCGGTCCAGTGCAAAGCTGCAGCACGGCTTGTTTGTGTGGGATCGTGACGCTCAATCCAAGGATTCCCATCGCGGGGCAATCGGTGATAAATTGCGACAAGTGCTCCGCCGGAATTCGCAGTGGCAGATACACGCGATTCATATTCATGTACTCGAATGCGGCATTGTGAATGTCGGGACTGAGGCTGTGCCCCACTGGATCCGCGATCAC
Source organism: uncultured Pirellulaceae bacterium (assembly GCA_964652675.1). GTDB lineage: Bacteria > Planctomycetota > Planctomycetia > Pirellulales > Pirellulaceae > K23-9. The sequence goes on along the minus strand of CAZZDZ010000294.1, from coordinate 5,906 downwards.
GCCAAAGACTTCGGTGTCAGCATCGATCTTGTGCTCGCGATAAATTTGCATCATTTGACGATAGCTGAACTGACCTGGCGCCAACGACTTCGTTTCGCCAAAGGACGCGAAAGTGAATGGCGCCCCGTATTTGGTGGCTAGTATTCTGCTGGGTGAACCAAGATCGCCCATGCAGATCCCAACGGTTGGAACGTCGCTGCTGTCAATCAACTGCAGCATGCGAAGGTTGTCACTGGGGGTGGTTGCCATCGTGGCAAGTTTGACGATGTCTGCATCCATCGCGGCCATTTCGGCGTGCAACTCGGCCAAATTTTTGGGCGTCTTTTCAAAGTCGTGCATGCTGACGATGCGTTGCGTTTTTCCGAAGCGTGGAATCGTCGACGCGATATCGGATTCTAAGTCCACGTAATCGACGCCTGCTGCGATGGCGGATCGCAGCAGCGTGACGCGATCTTCCTCGCTTCCTTCCCAGTTCCCACCGTCTTGTTTGCGTCGGCAAGTGACGATGACAGGACCCGGGCGATCCGAAATCAGGCGTTTTAAGTCGACTGTCCGACCGATGCAATCCAGTCGCAATTCAACCAGTTGGATCCCTTTTTGGACAAGATACTGGTGCTCGGCAATCATTCTTTTGTGACGCGTGCGACCAACTACGACGCAGATCATGGTATCCACCTAAACTTCAATCGGGACTTTGCTTTGGATCGTTCTGCGCCCACGAACTGTCAAACGAACCGAACATCATAACGCAACACGATCGGGTTTTGATTCTAGATCATTTCGGTAATGGCCGACGGGTGTTCAGGTAAGCCCCATCGTTTGGTCGAGTCCGAACATGACGTTCATATTCTGGACGGCCGCGCCGCTTGCTCCTTTGGCCAGATTGTCGATCGCGCAGAGCAATACCATGCGGTCTCCAGCGTCGCGAGCGGTCATTTGTACGAAGTTGGTTCCCGCCACGTGTTTGGTTGCGGGCAAATGATCGACAATGGTGATGAAAGGGTCATCGACATATTTCTTTCGCCAGCACTCCATTGCCTTTTCGGCGTTTCCGCCTTTGACGTAGATCGTTGACAAGATGCCGCGATCCATCGGGGTTAGATGGGGAGTAAAAAGCACTCCGATTTTTGATCCACCGATTCGATGGACCAAGTCAGCGATTTCGGGTTGGTGTCGGTGGTTTGCGACTGCGTAGGCTTTGATCGATTCATTGGTTTCGCAATAGAGCGTTGCGACTTTCGCCGATCGGCCTGCGCCACTGACGCCGCTTTTGCTGTCGACGATGATGTCATCGGGTTCAACGATTTTGGCGTCGACTAACGGCGCGATTGGCAAGATGGCTGATGTGGGAAAACAACCTGGATTGGCGACAACGTCTGCGCTGCGAATCTGGTCGGCAAAGAATTCCGGCATTCCGTAAGCCGTTTTGCCGACACGTTCTGGCCAGGGATGCGTGACGTTGTACCACTGCTCGTAAAGGTCAACGGAGCTGAGCCGAAAGTCTGCACTGAAGTCGATGACCCGCGTTCCGTTTTCGACAAGCTGTTTGACGGTGGCGGCCGAGGCGCCGTGGGGCAAGCAACACATCACCACATCGCACTGTTTGGCGATAGCGGCTGGATCCAGCTTGGACAAATTGACGTCCAACCGCCCTGCCAAGCTTGGGTGAACTTCGGCGATCGACTTTCCTTCGTCCGAACGACTGGTCATCGCCACGACTTTTGCGCCGCTGTGGTTTAACAACAATCGAGCGGTCTCAAGGGCCGTGTAACCGGTCGCGCCAACAATGCCTACTGATATGGTCATGAATCTATGCTTGGTGAATACGTCAAGAAGCCGTGGGGTTTTGCGGGAAAGCTGTCCCGCACTCTAAAGTCCATATTGGTCTACTGCATCTCGTTCCGATGCGGTGTGGCGATACATGTCGCGAATTAGCTGTTTGTCGCATTCGCGCTGTTCCACTTTTCGTCGTGAGAACATGCGCTGCTGCGTGTTGATCATCACTTCGGCTGGTAACAGCGATTCTTGACCAAACAACCGCGCGTAGTTGACGAAACTTGGCACGTTGGAAGTGGCAAACCCATACAGCATGCTACAGACGCCGATTACTTTGCCTGTAAAGATACTGGTGTTGATCGCAGTCTTGCTGTAATCACCCATGATACAACCAAGAAACTGCATGCCCGTCGCGACTTTGTTGTCGCCGTATTGGATGTTGATTTTGCCGTACGTGTTCTTCAAGTCGCTATTGCATGTGCCGGCACCCAGGTTGATCCAACTGCCCAAGTAGCTGTGCCCCAAGAATCCATGATGCTGTTTGTTGGAGAAAGGTTCGATCACCGACGCTTCGACTTCGCCACCGATCTTGACCGTGTGTCCCAAGGCGACGCCGTCTTTCAAGGCCGCGTGTTCGATGACGCGAGTGTGATGGCCAGCGTAGACGGGACCGGACAAAAAACAGAACGGTCCCACTTTGGCGTGCGCGTCTAACAAAATGGGGCCTTCGCTGGTGTCGATCACCGCGTAGTCTCCGATCTCGACTCCTTCCTGTACAAAAACTCCGTCGCTCGTTTCGCTATAGCCTCCTTGTTCTAGTCGCCAGTTCATCGCAGCGGGCATTTCGTTCATGTGTTGCTGCACGACGTCATGAGGAAAGCGAAAAACGTCCAGCGCGATGTCGGTCGACTCGAATCCACGGGCAATCGAAACCAAAAAGTCCGCAAGCGTTTCGAAATCCTTGATCGTCGCCTCGTTCGCCTTGACATCGGCTGCAGTGATCCATGCGGCCAGCACTGCATTTTCGTCGTCGGCATCCAGTACGACCGTTGAGTGTTTGTTTGCCGCCAACTTTTTCAGTTTTGGCATCAACGCGACTTGGGGTACCAATCGCGCGTTGACCAATAGCACGCCATCGGAGTCGTCGATCGACTTGGGTTCTTCGAGTTGCCAATCAAATTTTTGGATCGCCGCCAAATAGGGACGGACACTGATGCCAACGTTGTCATCGATATGTTTGAGCAATTCGATCAAACGAAGGCTGGCACAGGTGATCGCATAGGCGGGGCGCGCCAGGACGATGGGTGTCAGCCGATTAACTAGTTGGTCTTCGAAACAGAGAATCTGCATATTTAATCTGAAAAACGTCGGAAAAGTCGAGTGTGGGTTGTAGCGATGCCGCAGTTTAACCGAATCAGCCCGCCTGTCTCTGCCCCATTCTTTGCGCCATGGCCCATTTTGGCCGCCAGTTTGGAGAGTCTGGCTAAGTGCGAAGGTACGGTTGATCAGGCTGGTTGCCCAATCGCGTTTAGTCTGCCCAGATTTTGCTCCAACTGCATTGCTCGCTTTGCGTCACCACACAATCTTTCTGCAAACAGCCATCGTCGCCTGCGCGGTTCTTGTGTCCTGCACTTGTGCCGTCGCGCAAACGGAAACAGCAACCGTCACGCCAGGTGAATGGATCGAAAGACTGGGGCACGATTCGTTTCATGAACGCCAACGAGCCAAACGCGAACTTTTGAAACTGAGCGAGCAGATCGATCTGACGCAAAGTTTAAAACAAGCCAAGCGTCATCCGATGCTAGAGATTCGCGACGCGTCGGCGGAGATTTTGGATCAGCTTGCGTTAGCGCATTTCGACCGTCAGCTGGATCGTTTAAGACAGCCAGAAACTGACGCAAAAACGATTTCGCTGCCTTTCTGGGATCACTATTCGTCGATCGCAGGCACAGACTTTGCTGCACGAGAGTTGTTCCGCCGAATTGCCTGTGAACGTGCCGAACTGTTGTATTGGATGCAGCACGCCAAGGACCGCGATAGAGGCAAAAAGCGGAGCGACGCGGAGAAGAAGTCGATCGTGCAAGTTTCGACGTTGTTTGATCCGTACCGCATGAATGCTGCGGACACGCCGCTTTGGGCACTGATCTTTTGTTGCGACAGCGGATCGGTGGATCACGGGCTGCCGAACTTAACGCTGCGTGTTGCGATGGCGCTAAGCCAGTCTGGGCTCGGTCCGCGTACGGTTTTGGATATCGATTCGATTGTCATCGGCCGTTTGGTTGATCATTGGCTGCGCGACAATCCGAACGTTGGTACGAAACGCGATCGGTTAACGATTGCAATGCGATACAACTGCCACCAGCTTGCACAACAGATTTCGCGTCAGGTTCTTGGGGATTCTATTTCGGCGCCGTCGGACCAAACGATCGCCATGCTGTGCGTTTCGATTCTTGGTGGTACCGACCTGGAGCGGTTGTTGGAGTTGCGATTGCATGATGAACGAACGGCGCACGGATGGCATCTGATCGCATCACGAAAGACAAAGATTCGCACCCAAGTCCGCGACGTTGCTTTGGCGCTTTTATTGCATCATCACGGGATTGATCCGCGACAAGTCGGCTTTCACGAACTGCAAGCTGACCCGCTGCTGATGTTTCGCGATCAGAGTTTGGGTTTTCCAAACGAAGAAAAACGGCAAGAAGCTTACCGGGCCGCCGAAGCCGCATTGGCGAAGGTTTCCGGGCGCAAGTAGCGAACTGGGTTGCTATCAAGTCGCATTTGCTGGAGATCCGGCGTTGACCTCGGTGACCGTCGCTTGCTAACGGATACTTTAATCTTTTTGCAAAGAAATCTCGTTCCAAGGACGGATCACGAGTCAACGTGTTTTCAGCTCGCCCATTTTTATCGCGTTTCGCGTCCCGAAACTGCATTTGCCACACGATCTTTGGGTCGATGGTGTTGTTGTTTGCTGTTTGCGCGATCGGTTGCCGCGGCCCAGCGCAACGCGAGGTCTATTCAGCGCGTATGGCGAACGAAATCCGTGTTCTAGAAGACCAGCTTTATGATGCTGACTATCAGAACCGCGTTTTGCAGGACGAACTGCAACGAGTCAAAGCGGCTTGTGAAACACGCGACGAAGTACCAACGAAACCTAGATCCTCACTCGGATCCTTATTCCAATCACAAGATGCTCCTACGACGCTTCCCTATGGACCGCCCACCGACACGGTCCCTCTGAGCGATCACCGCGCGCCGCTGCACGATTTACCGCCACCGATCATTGATGACGGCAGCTATCATTCCGAACCGTTAGCAACTCCAGAATACGTCCCCTACGACAGCGGCTCTGCTCCCGAATACAGCGACACGATTCCTCCACCGACCGTCGTTGACGAAGCTGCTCCTTACGGGCCCGATACAGAGTCGATCCCGAGCGGTTCCGGTACTCGCGAAGCGGATCCCAACAGCGGAAAACTCCCTGAACCAATCGGCCGAGAGCCATCGGGCGAAAATGGAATCACGCTTCCCGCGCCACGGACCCCCGCGCCACGAACTCCTGCGCAACGTCCCCCCGCGCCGATCCCACTACCACCTGATGCACCGGAGCCACCACGGAATCCGAACCCGATCATTCATGACGTGGAGCCGGGCACCATCAAACCACCTGCATTCCCGGGCGCTGATCCGGGCGGGCCAGACGGACGAGTCAATGTGCCGGAACTGGATGCGCTACGCTACAGCAAGCCAACGGTCCAGCAAGTCGCGTTGCCCAACCACATTCGTTTGCACACCAGTTTGTCCGGCGGTCATCAGTTTGACCGAGACGACGAAGTCGACGGGTTGTATGTCGTCGTCAATGTGGTCGACGAAAACGGTCGAACGCTCAATTTAAACAACTATGACATTCAGGCAGGAATGACGATCGTCGCGCTTGATCCGAAGTTGGATCCAAACGCGTCGCGTATTGGGCGTTGGGAGTTTACCCCCGAAGAAGTCAGCAAGTTCATTCGTTCGATTCCTGTGGCTGGTCTGCATGTGCCAGTGAAGTGGCAACAGATCGAACCAATCGGCGACGAGATCGTCGTCTATGTTCGGCTGCAAACGGACGGCGAAGAGATGCAGTGTCAGGG
>CAZZDZ010000293.1:0-8162 GCA_964652675.1 uncultured Pirellulaceae bacterium | reverse complement strand
CGTGCACCGAACTTGTTGGGTGGCGAGAGTGTCTGGGGCTGTGATTGGCTTTGCCCCATTTTGGACAACTCTCTTGCGAACATTCGCAGCCTGCTAAAGAACTGAAATGATCACTTCTCGCTTCGTCTAGAAACCCTAGATACCTCACATCTAAGCCGACTCACGTGGAGTCGGTTGAACTTCTGTTGGCGCTCAAAAGGCGTCTACGGGACCGGTATGTAGTTATCTAGGAGAAGTGATATGAAATTTGAATCGAAACCGATTAAGGAACACGAAGAAGTTCCGCTTGCAGATGGCGGCGACCTTGAAAATCTGGTCGAGCACTTTAAGAACCGCACTGCTCGTCGCGAGGGCAGCCATTCGTCTGGCGGTGGTTGTTACGTGGTTTGCGTTGGCGACTGGTCCGAGGACTACAGTCGCAATGCGCAACTGGCAGAAATCGTCGGTCTTGTTGGAGCACAAGGTGGTCGGGTCGTTGGCTCGGAAACCGTCAAGCAAAGACAACCCGACCCAGCGACCGTCTTGCGCAGTGGTAAGGCAAAGGCAGCGGCGGAAAGGGCGGCTGGCCTTGGCGCGAACATGCTGATTGTTGATGCCGAGTGTAAGCCGTCGCAGTTACGTAACTTGGAAGATCTGGCTGGCATGCCGGTTTGTGACCGCGAAGGAGTGATTCTAAATGTATTCTTGCGTCACGCCAAAACGCAGACGGCGCGAATTCAAGTCGAGATCGCTCACTTGAGTTATCTGAAACCGTTGATCTGTGGTCTGGGGGTCGATATGGATCAACAGGCCGGAGGGATCATGGGTGGCCGCGGACCCGGTGAGACGGCTTCGGAATTGTTGGCGCGGAGGTTGGACAAGCGGCTCGCGGAGTTAAGAAAGTCGCTGCGGCGCGTCCAGGTCGCCGGCGAGGCGCAAAGAAGGAGGCGCGACCAGTGCAAGCGTATCGCACTGGTTGGTTATACCAACGCGGGTAAGACGACGTTGATGAACCATTTGGCATCGACGGAGTTGTTAGCCCAAGACATGCCTTTTGTGACGCTTGATACCACGGTTCGCTGTTTGACGCGTCATGGAGGCGACGTTTTGCTTAGCGATACCGTTGGGTTCATCCGCCGTCTTCCCGATCGTTTGCTCGCCAGCTTCGAGACGACGCTTGCCGAGTTGCGGGAAGCGACGTTGATTGTTCCCGTTGTTGATGCTTCTGATCCCGAATGGGAGATGCACTTGGAAACAACCCACAAGATGCTTGTGTCATTGGGGGCCGAAGAGATTCCAAGATACTACTTGTTCAGCAAAGCGGATCGACTTGCGGCGCTGCCGAATCAGGAAGTGATGGACACGGTCGCTGGTGGGTACGACTATCAGTTCATTAGCAATCAAGACAAAGATGCGATCAGCGAGTTGAAGGAGACACTCGTTGGCCGTGCTCGTGCGGATTTGAGAAGAACCAAGGTGTATGTTCCCTACCAAGCGTCAAAAGCAATGGAGATCGTTTATCGAAGTTGTCGCGTTATGGAGACGGAAACCAAACCGAATGGTTTGCTCTTCACTCTGGAAGCCGAGTCGTATGTCATCGACCAAATCGAAAGTCAGAGGGCAGAGCTATGAGTCTTTCCCCAACGACGCTTGTAAAGGTTAAGAGCCTTGATGTCTGCACACCCGGTGGGCGACAACTGTTTCAAGATCTGAACGTGGAAATTTCGCACGATCAAGTAGCGATGATCGGCCGCAATGGCGTTGGTAAAACAACACTCTTGAAGATATTGGCGGGCGAAGTCGACCGCCATGAGGTTGTGTTGAGCACCGTTCCCTATTTCGTGCCCCAAGAGCTTGGGCCCACGTCGGGGACCATTTCTCTGGCACGCAAATGGTTCAACGGTGGCGAACTGGCAGATGCGGGATTGAGTTCCGATTTGTTGTCGCAGGATGCTTGTAGCCCAGGCGAGCAACGTAAATTGCACCTGTTGGCTGCTAGGAAGGCGCGGCCAGAGTTGTTGATCTTGGATGAACCGACCAGCGATTTGGACGAACAGGGAATTGACTGGCTTGTGCGTTGGCTCTCCAAGTGGCAGCGAGGTCTATTGCTGGTTTCGCACAATCGCATGTTGCTACGCCAGTTTCAGAACTTCTTTGTGATTGCCGAATCTGGATGTCGATATCTGTCGGGCGGTTTAAAGGAGGTCAAGGCTTGCTTGGAGACCGAAGGCCTCCGGAAACAGCGGCAATACGTAAGCAACCTCAACGCACTTATCAAAAAGGAGAAGAAGAATGAACGTGTGAACAATCGACACGATCGGAAGAAGAATCGTGGACGACTGAATGAGCTAGGTCGCTGCCCATCCAGAGTGAAGCTGAACGACAAGAGATCGTACGCTCAGGTGAAGCAAGGTAGGCGAAAGAAGTTGTGGAGAAAACGCATCGCGGATTCTCGAGAATGGGCCGAAGCGACTCGCCGTGCCCTGGATGTTCGGCTTGACCTGAAGCTCACTGCCCCGCCGCAGCCGACCGATACGCCAGATGAAATCGTCGACGTAAATGCTGTGACCGCCGTCATCGATGGTCGCGAAATCTTCTCAAACGTATCGATGTGTGTGCGACGATCGGACCGCATTGTTGTCTCGGGAGCAAACGGGTCGGGGAAGACGACTCTGTTAAACATCTTGGCCGGCCAGCGACAAGCTGAACGGGGGCAAGTCGTTGGCGACTGTTCGCGGATTGGGATGATTGCACAGGGGGCGGCCAATTGGCAGTCAGATCTTGGATTGATCGCGAATGTTCAGGCAGTCTGCGATGCGACACGTCCAAGACGTTGCGAAGATTTTGGTGGGGCACCAATTTCCGTTCGGTTTGGCGCAGCGGCCGATCAAAAGCCTCAGCCCGGGCGAACGAGTACGGGCGGCATTGATTTGTCTGTATCATCGGTCTCCTGCAATCGAACTGCTTGTGCTTGATGAGCCGACGGTTGGTTTGGATTTTGTGGGACAAAGTGCACTTGGAGATGCGTTAAAGGTTTGGCCGGGGGCGATGGTGGTGGCGAGCCACGACCGTGACTTTATTGAGTCAATCGGCGTTGGCTGCGAAGTCAAACTGGATTAAGTCGCAGATTGGGCAACGCATGGACCGTATTGCCCCGCGCGTCGCGTTGGAGTGGTTACAATGCCGCGTGTTGCTACGAATTCGCCAATAAAGTCACATGAAAAAACTCAGCCTAAACCTATTTCTCGTTCTCTTGAGCGTTTTACTTACGACTCCCGTCCATGCGCAGAAACCAAAGAACGCGCGGAATCAAAAAACGAACAAGCCGGATCCGTCCCAAGATCCCGTCTTCAAACAGTACGGCATCTATCATGCGACCGCGCCGCGCCCTGGCAAGGTGCAGCCAATCAAGACGCAGTTGCCACTGGAGATTGAAAAGGGGGCGAGGATTGCGTTGATCGGTAACATGTTGTTGGAAAGAGAGCAGCATTTCGGTTACTTGGAGACGTTGCTGTATCAGCGTTTTCCCCAACACAATCTTGTTGTGCGAAATCTTGCTTGGCCTGCCGATACGGCGGACTTGCAACCTCGACCGGATAACTTTGCGGACGTGGAGCAACACCTGACGCACGAAAAGATTGACATCATCTTTGCTTCGTTCGGGTTCAACGAATCTTTTGCTGGGCCCGACGGCTTGGCAGAGTTCAAAGCGAATCTGATGAAGTATGTAGGCGAACTGAAATCGAAATCGTTTAACGGCAAGTCTGCGCCACAGATCGTTTTGTTGTCACCGATCGCAAACGAGAACGTTCAAGGCGTGCCGGCTGCGGATTTGAACAACGCCAACTTGGAAATCTATGCCCAAGCAGTCAAGCAGATCGCCAGCAGCCAGAGTGTTGGGTTTGTTGATGTCTACGAACCGACCGCCAACTTGATGAAGAGTCCTGGCAACGATGTCACCATCAACGGCGTTCACTTAAACGATGCTGGCTACGCTGCGTTTGCCAACATGGTTTACCAGAGGGTGTTTGGCGAAGACGCTCCGACGGTGAATGAAGCTGCGAGACAAGTCGTGATGGACAAGAACCGGCAGTATTTTCGGCGTTATCGACCGTTGAACACGTTCTACTACACGGGCGGACGCAGCAAGACGTATGGCTATCTGGATTTCTTGCCCGCGATGAGAAACTTTGACGTCATGACATCGAATCGTGAAAAGGCGATTTGGGATTTGGCGAATGGCAAACCTGTACCAGAAAAAATCGACGACTCCAATTTGCCAGTGATGCCCGACACAAAACAAAGTCGTGGCGCGAACCGTTGGATGTCGGCCAAAGACGAATTGGCCGAATTTAAAGTTGACCCGCGATTTGAAGTCACGCTTTTTGCAGGCGAAGAACAATTCCCCGACGTCGCGGCGCCGATTCAGATCCGATGGGACAATCGTGGTCGTTTATGGGTCGCTTGCAGTACGACTTACCCGCACGTTTATCCGGGCAAAGAACCCAACGACAAACTGGTCATCTTGGAAGACACCGATGGTGATGGAAAAGCAGATTCGTCGCATGTCTGGGCGGACGATTTGCATATCCCGCTGTCATTCGAGTTCGGCGATGGCGGTGTTTACATTTCCGAAGAGCCACATTTGACGTTTTTGAAAGACACAGATGGCGACGGCAAAGCCGACATGCGTCGAAAAGTCTTCAGTGGGTTTGGCACGGAAGACTCGCACCACTCGTTGCACGATTTCGTTTGGTCGCCCGGCGGAGACATGATTTTTCGCGAATCGATTTTCCATCACTCGCAAGTCGAAACCGCTTACGGCCCCGTTCGTCAGCGAAACAGTGGATGGTTTCGTTTTCATCCCGACTCGCAGCGGCTGACCAGTTTTGGGACTTATCACAGCACCAACCCTTGGGGCGTGACGTTTGATGATTGGGGGCAACATGTTGCCAGTCACCCGATCTACGCGGCCGCCTTTCATTCGTTGGATCCCCCCTATCCAAATCAGCATCCCAAGCCCGCCGGACTGAGAGCCTACAGTGGAACTTGTGGTCAAGAGTTCGTGGATTTTGCGACGTTCCCCGATGAACTTCAGGGTGGCTATATCAAGGCACGTTACAAGCCGACCAACCGAATCGAAATCCATAAGTGGACCGAAGGACCATTCGGCTACGATGAACAGTACGTCAGTGACATTATCTTTTCGTCCAATTTGAGTTTCATTCCTGTCGACATTCGGTTTGGGCCAAGGGGGGCGATGTACGTTTGCGATTGGTACAACCCTGTGAAAGGCCACGCGCAGTATTCGTTGCGTGATGAAAGGCGTGACCGTCACTCCGGTCGGATTTGGCGAATCACACCGAAGGGCAAGCCTTTGCAGGATCCGCCCAAGATCGCAGGCGCATCGATCAACGAACTACTTGAATCTTTGAAACGCCCCGAATCACGTATTCGATATTGGATCCGAAGAGAATTGCGTGAACGCGACGAAAACGAAGTCCGCGCGGCGTTGGATCCATGGGTGGCCGCTTTGGATAAAAGCGATCCGCGTTTTCGACACCATCAATTGGAAGCCATTTGGGTTTATCGCGGCATCAACCAACCCAATGCAGCGCTGTTGCAAGAACTGTTGGGCTGCGAAAACCATCATGCGCGGGCTGCCGCGGTAACACAATTGCGTTTTTGGCATGAAGAATTTGACAACGCGATCGAACTGTTGCGTGCTGCTGCCAACGATGACAATGCGATTGTGCGAATGGAGGCCGCTATTTTGGCAACTTATATCGGCAGCAAAGACGCGTTTGATGCGTTGTTGCAGGTTTTGGATCATCCATCCGAAGGGCACCTGTCTTACGCGATCTCTTGCGCTTTGGGATCGCATACGATGCGGCCGTACTGGGAAAACGATGAATCCAGCAACGTCGCGAAACTGCTGCGTGACGCAAGACGCAAAACCCAGTTGCGTGAACCATCGCCATCGGCCACCCAAGCTCAGTTTGATTCGCAAAAAGACCTTGCCTCGTTCACGATTTCATGTCTGCCCGAAGTGATGAAGTTCACTCAAGAACAGATCGCTGTGAAAACAGGCCAACCGGTCAAAATTGTCTTCACCAATCCCGACGCTACCGATCACAACATGGTGTTTGTGAAACCGGGAGCCCTAGCCGAAGTCGGTATTGCGGCGAACGAGATGGCTCGCGATCCCAAAAACGCTAGTTCGGATTTCATTCCTAAGTCAAAACGCAATTTGATTTTGCATGCGTCCAAAATGATCGGGCCAACTCGAAAATCAAAAATCCATGTCTTTCGCTTTGACGCTCCCACGCAACCCGGCATCTACCCTTACGTCTGCACGTTCCCGGGACACTGGGTGGTGATGAAAGGGATCATGGTGGTCGCGGATGACTTGAGTAAGGTCGACGAGATGGTTGCAGCAAGTCGCCCGAAGGTCGTTCAAGAGTGGAAGATGAGCGATTTCGCCGACTACAAAACGCCCGCCCCAAGTGATGATCGGATGACGCGGGGGATGACGGCGTTTGCGAAAGCCAACTGCAACCAGTGTCACGTGTTGGGCGGACGCGGAGTTAGCCTTGGGCCGGAACTGAAAGGTCTGACAAAGAAATACAAGGATGCGAAACTGCTGCAACAGCTATTGGAACCGTCCAGTGAGATCAACGAAAAGTTCCAGACGCATAAGTTCTTGATGGCTGACGGACGTGTTTACTCGGGCGTGATCGCCAAGGACAGTAAAAGGTCGATTCGGATCATCCCCAACTTGCTGACGCCAAACAAGTTTCAGGACGTAGACAAAAGTGGTATCGACGAACGATTCAAGTCGAAAGTCTCTGCGATGCCAACGGGATTGCTGGATGTGTTGACCAAGGACGAGATCGATGACCTGATGACGTTACTGGAAAATCAACGTTAGCGGGAACGGAGCAAAACAGCGTGAGATTTACGATCCAAGGACTACTGTTGGTGATGCTGTTTTTGGCATTGCCTACTGGCATCTATTTAAATCGCAAAACCGCAAGAGAGTCGACCGAACTGGACCAGCGACTGCGCAGCGAACTACACACCGCCCAGCTTGATATGCTGAAACTGCCCGAGGATCAGCGGCAATTGCACCTTGATCGAAACGAGTTCGCACCACAGTGGTCGATCGATCAATTTGAAAAAGTCACCCAGCGCTTAGAAGCAGTCTTTGATCGCGAAGCCGCAAAAGTCAAGCTGATCCCCAAGGATGATCAACTTGGGATCATCAGCATCCCAGTAATGGACCCGCGCGAGATTCATCGCAAGTGGCTTGCCAGTATTCCCGAAGATAGCGAAGAATCGTTCTGGTTGGTTGTTCGATTGACCGGTTTTATTTCAAGTTCAACACACGATGAATCTACGGCTGTGGATTTGCAGCTCACACCGGGGCAGAACATGATCGAAGTGCGATTTGACAAATTGAAAAAACGACTTCTTTTTCGGGTCAACGGTCAACTGCTGGTCGATCGTGAGGTTGGCGATAAAGATGAATCCTTCCAATCACGCTGGTTTACCGTGACTGAACTGCAAGCCAAAACACAGCAGGACTTTGCCTCCGACGAAAGTTTGCCTGACCTGATCGTTTATCCGAAAGGATTGTATGGTTTTGAAGCTCGAATCAATCGGGGGGCACCGCTGTGATGGTTTCGGCAGACGAAGCTCAGCAGACGACGCCCAAACGCAAAGTGACTGGCTACTTTTTGTTTTTGTTGGTGTTGGCACTGCTTGTTGGTAACTTTCTGACCTGGCGTCAAGTCGGACCCGCACAACGGGAGCTTCGCAAAGCGCAGCGATTTCTTGACCAACAACTGAATATTAATGCCTTGCGTGATCGTAGAGCGTCCACACGCGATACAGCACAGCAAGCAATCACCGCGTTTGTGTCAAACGGCATGAGTCGAGAATTATGCGACGCCATGACCGCGGCTGAGGAGGAGATTTTTTACGCCGAAGAAGTACGAACAAATTCCATCTCGCTGTTTTCGACCGATGACAATCAGTCTTTGGTCATCAAAGTCACACTATTTAGCACGAGTGAATCGGTTGATGGCCCCGAGCCCCAGGTCGTCGAAGTCCCTTTGTCGGCGAATACTCTGCACCAACTGCAATTGAAACGTGGGAACCCGGACAGTCGTTTTGTTATT
>CAZZDZ010000292.1:0-8171 GCA_964652675.1 uncultured Pirellulaceae bacterium | reverse complement strand
TCGTGGTCGCTACGAGCCGACGAGAATTGGCAACGCTAACAGTGCCAAAAACCTGGCATCAGAATACGCTAATTTCGGGGAGGAATGATTTCCTTGGACCGACGAGTCCCCAACGCACTGTAGAGTTTCGCATCGATTTGATGGCTGAACATTTCGACGTGGCCGTCGGAAAACACAAAGTGGACACCGGCAGGGTGATGGCTGCTGAATGAAAGCTCGCGTTCATCAGGGAAATGTGGGCCTTCGGCGTCCACCGCGATGTTGATTTTCACCCGAGTGCTCCCCAATGCTTCGGACACTTCGTTGTTTGCCAATGTTGGCGAAGCGATGCCCCAATGGTCGACGAACTGCGGGAGCCCCGAACCGTCAATTCTTCCGGCAACGTCGCTTACCAAGGTTTCGCCGATCAAAATGGTGTGTGCCGTGCCATCGGTGACATGAGAAAGTCGTACACAGCTGTCGCGATACAACATTCCGTCTTGTTGCAATTGATACAGCAGATTATCAGGTGCCGTTTCTCGCGAAACCGTTCCCGAAGCACACCCGATGTAGGTCACGGTGGCCCGTTGACTGACGCCGTGATCAAACGTCTCACTGACAGATGCCGACGGACACAAAAACGTTTCGACTTGCAGCCTGAGAATGTCTGCGTTGTTACCCAGATTAAGCGGTTGGTCTAAATCCAATTCGTTGAAGATCGCTGACAGTTCCAACTGCGGCAAAATCGCTCCGCTCCACAAGATCCCATTATCGACTCGCAGACCGGATGGTAAATGCCGATAAGCCGAATGGTAATTGTGCATCGCCAGCCCCATTTGCCGAAGATGATTGCTGCACTGGACTCGTCGCGCGGCTTCTCTGGCCGACTGGACAGCGGGCAACAACAATCCCACAAGGATCCCTATGATCGCAATTGCGACCAGCAATTCCACCAACGTGAATCCGCGTTTGGGCGTAGGGCAAGTCATGATGGTCAGACCGGGAGGCGAGGCGTTCGACCGAGTTTATCGTGTGGCGATTATAGGCGAAACCGCGAGTCAACGGGACAGCCGAGTTCGCCACGACTATGAATTGGCCCAACTGGTGGCTAAATTGACTTGCTTCATTTCGAGTAAACCCCACCGAAACATCACCAATACACCCAACAAACCGGCTTTAAGATGAGCGACGAAAAATTGAGCGAGGAAGGCGTCGAAGCGACAGACGATTCACGAGTTATTCCAACGGAGTTTCTCGTGCCTTTCATTTTGGTTACGACGTTATTTGCGTTGTGGGGGTTTGCAAACAATTTCACCGACCCAATGGTGAAAGTGTTCAAGGATGTCTTTGCGATTAGCAATCGTCAGTCTGCGTTCGTACAAACGGCGTTTTATGGCGGCTATGCGACGATGGCGATTCCCGCCGCGCTGTTTATTCGCAGGTTCTCCTACAAGTCCGGCATCGTGATGGGACTAATCCTGTTCGCGACCGGAGCAATGCTTTCGATTCCAGCTGCCAGCAGCGTGAACTTTTGGCTGTTCATCCTTGGTATCTACATTTTGACGTTTGGCTTGGCGTTTCTGGAAACAACAGCGAACCCTTTCATCCTGTCGATGGGTTCGGAAAAGACATCGACGCTTCGTCTGAATCTTGCTCAAGCCTTTAATCCGATCGGGTCTCTGGCGGGGGCATTTGTTGCCGCAAGTTTTGTCATGTCAAATGTCAATGTTGCGGATTTCAAAGCAGATGTTTCTGGCTTCAAGGACGAGATCTCCGTTAAAAATGGAGAGCAAGCCGAATTGAATGTGCTTCCTTTCCTGAAAGCGAAAGAGAAAGTACGCAACAATGACAAAAACGTCAAAGCTTACGTACAGAGTTATCTGGCTGCCAATACAGAGGACTCGGGTGGCATTCTTGACGACGCCTTGGTTGACTTTCGCGAAGGCAAAATTGAATCGTATCAAGGCAAGTCGTTTAACGAAATTCAGCAACACGACCTGGGACTTGTTTCAAAATGCTATATGTCGCTCGGGTTTGTCGTGCTGGGGGCTTTGGTCGTGTTCATTATCAAACGTATCCCCGATACGGTGCCCAAGGATACCGATGGAAGTCAGCTTGATGTGGGACCGACTGTGCGTCGTCTGGTTTCCAATCCACGCTATATCTTTGGAGTCGTTGCGCAGATGTTTTATGTCGGGGCTCAAATCATGGTCTGGACTTTTATTATCCAATATGCCGAGAAGGAACTTGGGATGGATAACGCGACTGCGGCAAACCATCAAATTTTGGCGTTGGTCATTTTCTTGACCTTTCGATTTGTCTGTACGTACTTTCTGAAATTTGTCTCGCCAGGAAAACTACTTGCTTCGTTGGCTTTTGGCGGCATGCTGACAACTCTTGGCGCTATTCACATTACCGGAATGCCAGGACTGTATAGCCTGATCGCAATTTCGGCTTGCATGTCGCTTATGTTCCCGACGATCTACGGGTTGGCACTGGAGGGCATCGGAGAGGATGCCAAACTCGGATCAGCCGGCTTGATCCTTGCGATTGTCGGTGCCGCCTGGCTAACCCAGTTCCAGGGATACATTTTGGACTTCGATTCATTCATGGGAACGACCGCGACTCGAGGTTCGTTTTACCTGAGTTTCTGCTGTTTTGCGATTATTGCTTTCTATGGATTCCTTTGCCGCAACCCAAAAAAGCGAGCAGCTTCCGCTTAAAACGCGTCTGCGGTGTGACGAGGTGGATGCATGCCAGGCGACGGGGGTCGGCGAGACGACGGGAGTCCTCGCCTTCTTCCCCACGGCAGGTCAGGAATGCTTAACCAGTGGCAGTGCCCGGCTGCGATCCATTGGTATATCTGTCAAACGTCACCAACAATCGCGAATAGATGGGGCGAGGTTTGTCGCTTAGGTTGACTTGGTCGACTCGATTGGCAAACCAAATCCCTCCGGTCGTTCCCATTAGCAGGACTTCATCCGCACCAGATAGATCTGCTTTGGACAGGGGCCGCCGATTCCAGGTCAAGTTCTCGTGTGCCGCGATTTCTTCGATCACCGATTGAGTCACGCCACTGAGCACGCGGTCCTTTGGCGGGCTGGTGATCTCGCCGTCGGAAACGATCGCAATATTACAACTGCTCGTCTCGGTGACACAGTCGTCGGAATCCACCAGCACTCCGATGGCATCTTTGTGAGCTGCACGAGCGGTTTGATCGGCAAGATAGTAGTGAATGCGACTACGTACTTTGATGTCACGCGACCAACTTTCGTTGGGCGGTTGGACGACCGACGTGACCATGATTGGCTGACCATCAATGCGGCGGTCTGACACAGTGTCGTGATCAATCACATTTAAGTGCATCGCCAAAGAAGATTTGCCATCGCCATCGCCGGGAGTCGCCACGACCGTGACGCCCACATCGCCTTGGTCGTTGATGAAATCCTGGTTTCGTTTTAACAATTCCTCGATCAGTTGCCGCAGTTCGCCACGATTCGGTAAGCCACCGATGTGCAATGCGGTCGTCGTTCTCTCCCAGCGGTTCAGATGCCGATCAGGGACGAACGCTTTTCCGTTGTAAGTACGTAGACGCTCCACTGCGATCACACCTTGCCGAAAACCAATGTCATTGATCGGCAATCGAAGCTCGCGATTGCGCACCCACTCTCCATTGAAATGGCCAATCAACTCTGGCCAGTGCTCGTTGGGCTTGGTGGGTTCGTGATCGGTCATGCGTTGCTGCTAAGTTCCGTTGCTCTAGTGCAATTGTCGGTTTTCAAGTCACTTCAGCGAACGAGCATAAGTCAACGGCGGACACTTTCCAGGCGGAGAGGATCATTTTTTCTATTTGCCGCTTTTCTGTTTGCCGGGGATCGTTTCAAAAGGGAACACTGGTGCTCTTTGTCGCAGATCTGCCGATTCTAAGGTCTCGGTAATGCTGCCGCGCTGTCCGAATTGTGATGCGCAAAGGGCTTTGCTTGCATTTAAGCAGGGCGGTCGTTCGATGTAAGACGATGAACTGCGCTGCCTTTTCTGTTCATGCGAAAACTCCCATTGCGTGAACGAAATGCTTCATCGCGCAGATGCTATTACCTCCCAAGTTGATGGCCAATATGTCGAGTGAATTAGTCGACGATTTCGAACAATACGATCGTCGTCCGGATTTTGTCCGTGACGTAGCGGCGATCATTCTGGTTGCTTTTACGCTTTTGGCGACCGTTTCCGCGGTAACTCGCGATGCTGCGGACCCGATCGAGACGCCGATTTGGCCACTCAACGCATTTTATTCGCCCGATCAAGTCGTCTATCCGGTGAATGAGACCATCACCAACGCGTGTGGCTATTGGGGGGCGTTATTGAGTTCTGCGATGTTCGACGCGATCGGTTTGGCCTCGGCGTTGGTCATCGGTGCGGCCGGCGGGGTTGCGACGGCGCTTTTGATTCGCGGCAAGATGAATGCTCCGGTTTTGCGTTCGCTTGGTGGCACGATTGTCGTGCTGGCGTTTGCGACCGCAGCAAACATGTTGCCCGTGACGATCAAAGGCATGCCGGTTGTCGGATCGGGCGGTTACTTGGGTGCCATGTCATCGTTTTGGTTACTGGATCACTTCGCACCGGTGGGGGCTTGGATACTGACGCTCACTGCGCTGATGGTAGGTCTACTTTTGACCACCGACTATGCGTTGCTGTACGCCGGACGAAAACTGTTCGCCCGCAGCGCCAAAGTCACCAAGTCAAGTCTTCGCAGGGCGCGACAAGTCGCTCCAGTAAACCTTCGTCGTAAACGCCAACCATTCACGGACTTGGATCAGCCGATACGAATCGATGGCGACGAAGTCGGTTACGAAGAGGACGAGGAAGAAGTCGACCAAGAGTTGGAGTTCAGCGAACCAAGAGTCAAATTCCGATCTTCCAAAGGAAAGAAGGCGTTGGCTGCCGCCGCCGCGCTGGCAGCCACCGCCGCTGGTGTGTTGTCCGCCAAAGAAGCGCTCGCCGATGACGAAGACG
This sequence comes from uncultured Pirellulaceae bacterium, assembly GCA_964652675.1. Classification (GTDB taxonomy): domain Bacteria; phylum Planctomycetota; class Planctomycetia; order Pirellulales; family Pirellulaceae; genus K23-9. The sequence continues at coordinate 3,182 of CAZZDZ010000292.1, read as the reverse complement.
AATATGAAGATGAGGAAGAAGAGTACGACGAAGACGAAGAAGAATACGAGGACGAAGAAGATGAATCTGTTGTTCGCGAAATAGAAGTGGACGACGAAACGCTATCGGTCCGCGGTGACCAAGAGCACGAAGTGCCTGTACCCAAAATTCGGCTCCCCAAAAAGAAGAAGCGTTCAGCAGAAGAAATCGCGCGGCAAGCTCTCTATGACAACGTAAAAGAGAACGCGCCCAATGGCGTCGAAGACTATCGTTTGCCCAGTATCGAACTGCTGGAAGCGAGCGACGATTTTAATCATGACGAACAGTTGATCGAAGTCAGACGCAAAGCCCGGATTCTGCAAGAAACATTCAAACACTTTAATTTCAACATTCGCGTCGTCGAGATCGAGACTGGCCCCGTCATTGCCCAGTACGAGATCGAACTTGAGCACGGCCTGCGACTTAGCAAGATCATGGGCCTAGCCGATGACTTGGCGATCGCACTGCGCGTCCCAAGCGTGCGGATTGTCGCGCCGATTCCAGGTAAAAACACGGTTGGCATCGAAGTCCCCAACGAAAAACGACAAGTCGTCCGTTTGCGTGACGTGATGGAAGAGTCCGATACGCGGATGTCCAAGATGAATATCCCTGTGTTCTTGGGCAAAGACGTCTCGGGCAATCCAATGGTGGTCGATTTGGCCAAGATGCCACACCTGTTGATCGCCGGACGAACCGGTACTGGTAAAAGTGTTTGTCTCAACGCGATCATCAGTTCCATCTTGATGTGCTGCCGTCCCGATGAAGTCCGGATGCTGATGATCGACCCCAAGATGGTCGAATTGAGTGGCTACGGTCGATTGCCGCACTTGATGCACCCAGTGATCGTGGACATGAAAAAGGCCGAAGCCATCTTGGGGTGGGCGGTCGAAAAAATGGAAGAACGCTATTCACTGTTGGCCAAGTGCGGCGTACGACACATCAATAGTTTCAACGCGCTCGGTCGTGAAGAAATCTTAAAGCGGATGGGAGTCGAAGACGGGCATGATCCGAAGGACATTCCCGACAAGCTTCCGTTCATCGTGATCGTTGCCGACGAAATGGCTGACTTGATGATGACGGCTGGCAAGGATGTCGAACAACACATCATTCGCATCGCGCAAAAAAGCCGTGCCGTCGGAATCCACTTGATCTTGGCGACTCAGAAACCAACGGTGGACGTCATCACCGGTTTGATCAAGAGTAACTTGCCAGCAAGGTTAAGCTTCCAAGTCGCCAGCAAGACAGACAGTCGTGTTGTTCTGGACGAAAATGGTGCGGACAAACTGTTGGGCAATGGCGACATGCTGTTCTTGTGGCCAGGAACAAGTACGTTGATTCGTGGTCAAGGAACGTATTTGTCCGATGACGAAATCGATGCCGTCTGCGATCAATGTAGCATCGGTGAACAGAATTTCGTCGGCGAATTGATGAACCTAAAGGTCGGCGACGAAGGCGGCAGTGAAACGTCGATGGAGTCGATCAAGAATCGCGATGAACTGTATGACAGCGCGATCGAAGTCGTCATTCGCGAAGGTCGCGGAAGTAGTTCGCTTCTGCAACGAAGCCTCGGGATTGGATACGGCCGAGCCGCCAAACTGATCGATTTTATGGCCGAAGACAAAATTGTCGGTGACTACAACGGCAGCAAGGCCCGAGAAGTATTGATGACCATGGAACAGTGGCAGCAACTGCAAGGGTTGGACGTCGACGACAGCGACTCAATTCCAGCAGGCTTTGCTGACGTCGAGTATGAAGACGACGAAGCCGCCGAGGAATACGAAGAAGAAGAGGAAGAGGAGTACGAAGAAGAAGAGTCCGACGAGTATGAATATGAATACGAAGAGGAGTCGGACGAAGATGAGTACGAATCAGAGGACGATGAGGAAGAAGAGTACGAGGAGTATGAAGAAGAGTACGACGACGAAGTAGTCTAAACGTCAGAGTATTCACATCGTCTTGTTTGACTGACCCTGGGTGAAGGTTGATTTGGCATCCGGACTCTGGTGTACTGATCGGTTGAATTGCACTCCGATTTATGTCTCCAATTCCAACTCGCGACCTGCATGTTAAAACGAAAGCCAATCGGATTTCTGACCATCGCCGCCCTACTCTTGGTGACCAATACGCTTTCGTTGGCGGATGACCCGACAGGGACTAACGCGAATTTCGCAAGGATCCAAAAAGAGATTCGCGATCCTAGCTCCAAGCAAGTGTTGGTGTTCGCGCATCGTGGCGGTTGGCGAAACGAACGCCAATACAATGCACCCGAAAACTCGATCGCAAATCTTCATAAAGCGGTCCGCCTGGGTTATGACGGGTTCGAATCGGATGTGGCGCGAACCAAAGATGGGCATCTGGTGATCATGCACGATCCAACCGTCGACCGAACGACCAACGGGGCCGGTTTGATCAGCGAAATGACATTGGCGCAAGTAAAAGAACTGCGGCTAAAATTCAATCGCGCAGAGAATCCGACCGACCAGCAAGTGCCAACGCTAAATGAGTTGCTTTCGGCGGGCAAAGATCGAATCATGTTCAAACTTGATCTGAAATGCCCCTTGGAGCACCTACCAGATGTGCTGCAGGAGATCGATCGCACCAACGGAATCGGTCAAACAATCGTTCGGGTTCGCTATAGCCCAGCCAATGCCAAATTGGTTTCCCAAACACTGTCAGCGAATCCGCGTTACAAAGACGCAATCATCCTTTTTCGTTGCAACAAGTCGTCGCAAGTTTCCCAGGTCATCGATCAGTTTCACCCAAAATTGATCGAGATCATGAATGCGGAGAAAGGCCTGACCGAAGAGATGCGGGAAATGGCCAAGTTGATTTTGGATTCGCCAGCCAGGATTGAAGCGCATTCTTCAAAAGACCACGCCGTCTGGAAACAGCAAGTGGATTTGGGAATGCGAGTACTTCACACGACGAAACCGATGGAGTTACTGAGCTGGTTGAAAGCACGCGATCTGCACTGGTAGCGGACTGTTTCGTTGCTTGGACGCACCGCTCATTTCAAAACTCCGTTCTCCTGCAAGTGTTTGATAAACCAAGCGTTTACGCCTGCATCGCGCACTGCGGGGTGATAGTCGGATTCTTGTGATGGCAGCAATTTGCTTAGTTTTTCGATCGCTGCAGCATGCGCGGCATTGCCTGCAAGATTGTTC
>CAZZDZ010000291.1:0-8196 GCA_964652675.1 uncultured Pirellulaceae bacterium | reverse complement strand
ATTTCGATTTGTACTACTACGGTGCTGACTTGGCGGTGAAACATCGCGGTTGGAGTTTGAATACAGAGGTCTTCTTTCGATGGATCGAACAATTGCGAGCGGACGCTCCTTTGCCACACACCGATCTGTTCCAGCGAGGTTTTTATGTAGAAGGCGGCAAGTTCTTGATCCCCAAAAAGTTGGATGTCAACGCACGTTATTCAGAAGTCCAAGGTTTGTTTGGAAATTCGTCTGAGTACGCAGCCGGCGTGAACTGGTACCCGTTGGAAGATTCCAGAGTGAAGGTTTCGTTTGACGTTACCGTGGTGGATGGTAGTCCGCTACAGAATACGGCCACCAATATCCTGGTGGGAGACGATGGAACTTTGTTCCGAACTCAGATCCAGGCCGAGTTCTAATCCTGCGTTGCCGCAACACGGAACGCTAAGAAAGGCTTACTAAGCGGTGTTGCATGATTTGACGGTCGAAGATGTATTGAACGTCTTCGGCAGCATCGCTCGCGTGGTCGGCTAAGACGCTCGACCATTCGGTTGCAGCAACGCAATGCAGGCAACCAGACGCTTGTCCTGGTGTCCTTCTATCTTCGCTCTATCTTCGCTGAAAACTCTGCGATCAACCGGCGATTCCTTTCGTCCAGCCCGTCATACTTTTTCTGTAGGGTGTGGTGCGCCAAATCTGCCGCTCTTTCCAATTCAGCGTTAATCTCCAACGGCTGCGCGCGACGTGAACCGATGGCAACTGGCTGGATAAGGCGATTCGTCACTCTTAACCAAAGTTTAACGCGCGCGATAATTTGTTCGGGATGTAGGGCCGTGGCGCGAAGGCAGAGTCGACTTTTCCGAATCTGCCAGATCCTCCGTTCGTAGCATCTGTTCCGCAAAGACGGGATGTCGCGAAATTTTGGCGCCGGAATAGGCAGATCAACCGCCTGCGCAGGAGTAATCGCGACGAAATACATCCTGTCGACTCGAAACTTTGCATTCGACTTAAAACTGGTAAAGCTCCAAACAGATGGAAATAACCGCTTGTGTCAAGGATGACGCAGCACTTCCATCTGTGTATTCAAGGATGAATCTAGAAATGACTAGGCTTCGCTCGCCCTTTCAAGGGGTAGCAGTACTGTTGGCGGTTGTCCTTTCGCACACTTCCTCAGCAAGTGCGCAGCAACCAATTTTCAGCCCGCTTCAAGACAATCAGCTTGTACCTGCTACTGAACTAAATCCTCAAAACCAAGCGACGCAAGCTGTTGAGAACGTATTTCCTCAACCCATCGTCGACAACCATACCAACAGCGGTTTGGACTACTACGAATTGCCACCAGCCAAAGATAGTTCTGCCGAAGGCATGAAGGATGGTGGCATGAAGCACGATGGCATGATGGAGAGTAAGTCGGACGACAAGAAAGATGAAGAGGAAACCGAAGAAGAAGGTGGCGACATCTCTGATTTGAGCAAGCGGCTTGAGGAGTTGGAGGAAAAGTACTCCGAGTTGTCGGAAGCCAATAGCGAACTGTCAGAAGCCAATAGTAAATTGGCCGATGCCAGCAGTGCTATCAAGAAAAGTCTCAAGGGCTATGCCAAGTCCGGTCACAGTGGCGCGACAATGAAAGTCAACGGTCGTATTCACGCTGACCTTTGGGGCTACCCCGATTCGTCAGCAGCGGCCAACCAATTGGAAACGGGTGATCCAAACACCAACGTTCCCGATCACTTCGAGTTTCGTCGTCTTCGATTCGGTGTCAAAGGCGACTTGCCATACAACATGCTGTACAAGATCGAAATGGAATTCGCTGGAGGTAACGATAGCGAATTTCGCGATGCGTACTTCGGTTGGAAAGAACTGCCTTTCTTGAAAACACTGTTGATTGGTAACCAAAAACGTCCGTACGGTTTGGATCACTTGAACTCCAGTCGCTACAACGTCTTTTTGGAACGACCGTTTGTCATCGAAGGATTCAACCAAGACGCTCGTCGTTTCGGCCTTGTGTCGTACGGTGTTTCAGATGACCAGGCTTGGAACTGGCGATACGGTATTTACAACCAGCGACTGATCCAGGACGAGGGCGAGTACTTCGGCAACGATTACCAAGCTCAAATCGCTGGCCGTCTTGCCAACACGATCTGGTACGACGAAAACTCAGACGGACGCGGTTATGCTCACTGGGCGATCGCAGGTACTTATGCCAATACCGCCCAAGGCGAAGACGGATCGGGCCTGAGCGGCGTGAACGAAGCGGAATTCCGCACACGACCTGAAGCTCGAACCGACCAGCGGTTTTTGGATACAGACAACATCATCGATGCGGATGACTACACATTGTTTGGCCTTGAAGGCGTCGTAAACCTCGGAGCTTTCCAGGCTGTCGGCGAGTACCAACAAGTCGATCTGGATCGTGTTAATGGAGCACCCGATGTGCGTCTGCACGGTGGCTACGTCTACCTGTCGTACTTCCTAACTGGCGAGCACATTCCTTGGGATCGCAAGTCGGGAACCTTGGGACGCGTGAAACCGTTTGAAAACTTTTTCTTAGTTGACAAGTGCGATGGATGTACTGGCCGTGGCATGGGAGCGTGGCAAGTAGCAGCACGTTACTCCTACGCCGACTTCACAAACCAAGACATCTTTGGCGGTGAAGGAGAGAGTCTTACGGTGGGAGTGAACTGGCACTGGACTCCGTACTCGCGGATGCAGTTCAACTACATCTACGGTCGAGTGGACGACGCGGACCAAGACCTTAACACAGGTGGATTCGCTGGAACCGGAACGGTCTCGGGTGACTACAACATCCTTGGTGCCCGTTTCATGGTCGATTTTTAGGACTTCGATAGTCTGAATCGATTGACCATCACTTCAAATCAAAATTTTCTGTATAGGCGTATCAATGAGAAACCAATTTTTCCTAACAACGACCCCATTGTCGATCGCACTCGCGATGCTACTGATGGGTTTCACCACGACAGCACAGGCGGAACCGCCCGAAGTTGTAACAACAAGCCATCAGATGCTTGGACCACCCCTGCTTGGCTGCCAAAGCGGATCCTGTGACTCCTGCGACTCGTGTGACTCCAGTCCTGGAGCATGTGGATGTGCAAGCGGTCAATGCGGTCCCAAAAAGTATTGCGTGGCAAGTGTCGAAAAGAAGACTGTCGAAAAGCACTGCTGGAACACGAAGACGGAGGATATCTGTATCCCAAAAGTCATCTTGCCGTGGCAAAAAGGTGGATCCGGCCTGACACTGTTTAGCCTCTTTCGCAAATGCGGGGCCAATGGCAAAAACGCTGGTTGTGACACCGGATGTGCCAGTGGATGTGCTGGCGGTTGCGACAGTGGCTGCTGTGACTCCACAAGCGGTTGCTGCTTGAATCCGTGTGCTGCCAAAGTAATCACCGTCTGCGACTTGGAAAAAGAAAAGTACGAGACGAAAAAGTGCGTTCCTAAGTTTGAAGTCAAAGATGCTGGTTGCTGTGACTGAGAGATAGCGTTACCAAGCACCTGCGTTTTTTAAACTCGGTGAAAGAATATTGAGGGAGGTCGCGATAAGCGGCCTCCCTTTTTTCGTTTTCACAGCGATGCTGGCTGGTTTTGCAGTAATTCCATTGAAAACGGGGGGCCTACAGCCATGCATGTTACGCATGACGGTTATTCGCATAATGCATTGGACGCATCCGCTGGGCTCGCGATAATCTTTCCTCAGAAGTCCCACTTAATGGCCCGCTCATTTCCGAGCGACAAATCCGAGCCAACATCTAAGGAGAGCACATGCCCAATTACTTCGCGCAAACCACCAAGCACTTCAAGGCAGTCTCGAGGAAAACGCTGTTTTCCATCGCTGTCATTTCTGTAGTGCCAAGCATTGGCAGCGTTGCGAACGCGCAAGCCCAAACCGTCTCTGAATCGAATCAACCGAAAGCAAAACAAATGGACGCTGTTGCCAAGTGCCCCGTCATGGGACCAAGCAAAGGACACACCGCAGCGGGAAGCTACTCCAATCACGATTGGTGGCCGAACCAGTTGAACCTGCGGATCCTGCATCAAAATTCGGCCAAGGGAAATCCGATGGGCCAGGATTTCGACTACGCCACTGAGTTCAAAAAACTTGACTTGGATGCGTTGGCCAAAGACGTTGACGCAATGCTAACGACTTCCCAAGACTGGTGGCCTGCAGATTACGGTCACTACGGGCCGTTGATGATCCGGATGGCTTGGCACAGCGCGGGAACTTATCGCGTTACCGATGGCCGTGGTGGTGCAAGCTACGGCACACAGCGTTTTGCGCCTTTGAACAGCTGGCCCGACAACGTGAACCTGGACAAAGCCCGCCGATTGCTTTGGCCCATCAAGCAAAAGTATGGCAACAAAATCTCGTGGGCCGACTTGATGATCTTTGTAGGAAACCGATCGTTGGAAACGATGGGATTCAAAACACTCGGATTCGCAGGCGGTCGCGCGGATGTTTGGGAACCACAAGAAGACATCTATTGGGGCCCCGAAAGCGAATGGCTTGGCGACAAACGTTACAGTGGGGATCGTGATTTAGAAAACCCTCTCGCGGCTGTTCAGATGGGTTTGATCTATGTGAACCCCGAAGGCCCCAATGGTAATGCGGATCCACTTGCGTCGGCCAAAGACATTCGCGAAACGTTCGCCAGAATGGCGATGAACGACGAAGAAACGGTCGCGTTGATCGCCGGCGGACACACGTTTGGCAAAGGACACGGCGCCGCACCGGCCGAAGGAAACGTTGGTGCCGAACCAGAAGCCGCCAGTATCGAAGAACAAGGATTGGGCTGGAAGAATAAGTTTGGAACCGGTAACGCTGGCGATACGATCTCCAGTGGTTTAGAAGGAGCTTGGAACACGACGCCAACCGAATGGAGCAACGGCTACTTTGACAACTTGTATGGCTATGATTGGGAATTGACGAAAAGTCCCGCTGGCGCCCAACTGTGGAAACCCACCAACGGCGATGGTGAGGGAACCGTTCCAGACGCGCATGATGATTCGAAGTCGCACGCGCCGATCATGTACACGTCGGACATGGCTTTGAGAATGGATCCTATTTACGGACCAATCTCAAAACGTTTTCACGAAAACCCTGATCAATTCGCCGCCGCGTTTGCCAAAGCTTGGTACAAGCTGACTCACCGTGACATGGGTCCGATCTCGCGATACTTGGGTCCCCAAGTCGCTCCGCCGCAATTGTGGCAAGACCCTGTGCCTGCTGTCGATCATGAATTGATCGGCGATTCGGACATCGCCAACCTAAAGAACAAGTTGCTCGATTCGGAGCTTACCATTTCACAGTTGGTCACCACGGCTTGGGCGTCCGCATCCACTTTCCGAGGAACAGACAAGCGCGGTGGAGCCAACGGCGCTCGCATTCGCTTGGCGCCTCAGAAAGACTGGGACGTCAATCAACCGGCCGAATTGGCCAAAGTGCTGGGCGTCTTGGAAAAGATCCAAAAGGATTTCAACGATTCGCAAGCGGGTAACAAAAAGGTCTCACTTGCTGACTTGATTGTCTTGGGTGGATGCGCAGGCGTAGAAGCGGCCGCGAAGAAAGCCGGACACGAAGTCCAAGTGCCGTTTAATCCAGGTCGCACCGACGCGACGCAAGACATGACGGACGTGGATTCGATTGCCGTGCTGGAGCCAGCCGCTGACGGTTTCCGCAACACGATCGGCCACGATTTGGACCGGCCTGCTGAGCAAGTTTTGCTGGACCGAGCTCACTTGTTAACACTGACAGCTCCGGAGATGACCGCTCTGATCGGTGGCATGCGAGTACTCAATACCAACGCGGGTAGAACCAAGTTTGGTGTTTTCACGCAGCGTCCCGAAACCCTAAGCAACGATTTCTTTGTCAATCTGTTGGACATGGGCACGTCTTGGAAAAAATCCGCCGTATGTGAACACTTCTTTGAAGGCGTCGATCGCGAGACCGGAGATGTCAAATGGACCGCCACGTCTGTCGATTTGGTGTTCGGATCCAATTCGCAGCTTCGGGCGATCGCGGAAGTCTACGCGAGTGAAGATTCGAAGGGTAAGTTTGTCACTGATTTCGTTGCCGCCTGGAACAAAGTCATGAACTTAGATCGATTCGACCTCGACCCAAGCGTCCGAAACGGATCTGCATCTTCAGCGCGTTAGCGCCCACGGTAGAATGACCGATTCGCATGAACTGGAGCGTCCAACGGCGCTCCAGTTTTTTCCGGAGGCGGGGGAATGAGTCGGCTTTGTAAAGAAGATAAAAACACAGAGGCACAGAGGACACAGAGTTTTGCTTCACGCCTTTCCTCTGTGATCTCTGTGCCTCTGTGTTTCAAAAACGGAAGTCCCGATCACGGAGAAGAGTGTTTACCGCGAGTGCGCCAATCACCGCAGTCTTCTGAGTACCATGTGCGTCACGGTAGGACGTTTATCGCCAACTTCGGCAGCTAGTCCCTTAGCAGATCCCACAGTCTTGGATCGTCCAACGACTCAGCGATCAAGACCGCGCCGTCGAAATCTTGCAACTGTGTGTGTTCACTTGGAATCGCGACGGTTTGTGCACCAGCGGCTACAGCGGATTTGCATCCGTTTCCGCTGTCTTCCAGAACCAACATTGCGCTTGGATCGATTCCCAATTTCTGTGCTGCTTTGAGGTACATTTCTGGATGCGGTTTGCCATGGGTCACATCGTCGCCTGTCAAAACAAATGCCAGCGATTCACGCCATGAGATGTCTTGAAAAATCACATCTACCCATTTGCGTTGGCTGCTGGTCGCAAGCCCATAGGGCACTTGTTGGCTTTGCAAAAAATCGATCCACTTTTGCAAACCAGGCATCGGGCTAAGTTCTTGGCTCAGAAGCGCGCCAAAGATCTTGTCCGATTCAGCCAGTAAAGCATCGGCAGAATCGCTCAGCGAATGAAAGTCAATCATCTGCTGGATTGCCGAAACCCCCACACGCCCCATCATCTGTTGCTGTAGTTCTGCAGAAAAACGATAACCACGGCGCTGAAGTACCGTGTCGCCGACTTGCCAATATAGTTTTTCGGTGTCGAATAGCAGTCCGTCCATGTCCAATGCAACGCCGCGGATCGGCTTGCGTGTGCCGGCGGTTGAGTTGTTTTCTGAAGACGAATCCAAGGAGTCGTTGAATTTGTCCGCGTCTGATTCGCACATTGATCGTGTTTTGGCAAGTTGGTCGGTCGAAGAATCGGTTGATTTCGCTAGATCGTTGAGCAACGTCGGCAATGCTGGCGTGATCAGAGACGATGCGCCGCACTGGGCGATCGAACCGTACGTGCCAATCGAAGCCGCCACGTTAAAAACACATTTGCTCCAACGCGGCGAGCTGCCTGATCAGCACGTTGATTCGTTTCACGAACTTTGCGATCGGATCGAGAGTCTAATTCACAATCGCACCGGTTCGTACCATAGCGAATTTTCGAGACTCTACGCGGCATTGGACCCGGATTCGGAGAGCTTGGTACCCGAAAACGTTCCTGCCGACGATACAGCGCAGCAATCGCAACAGCTTATGGATCTTTGTGATGGGATTTTGTCGACGGCCGGCTACCGTCGTTTGGAACAGAAAGAAATCGAAGATTGCGTCGGGGTGGCCAGCCAATGGGGAGTACCGCTGCATGTCAATTTTGAATTGTTCGAACACTTGGCCGTTTACGCTCGGGGCGATGTGATTGGAACACGATTTCGCCGGCGATTGCGGAAACTGTATCAACCCGAACAAGTCGAAGTGCCAGTCTATCAGCGAATGGTGGTGCTGTTTGAGCTAAGCGATGATAACTTTTCAGCCGAAGAACTGTCCGCCGCTTCGTTGCACTTACGGATGTTCAAGAACATTCCCAAACAAGATGTGGACATGCTGTTACCCGGCACGCGTGTCCGATTAAGCAAGATTGATCGCGCCAAGATCATCGTGCCGAGTTTGGGAGGTTGGTTGTTGTCGATGCGAAAGATCGTACAGATCATGTTTCTGTGGTTCGCGTTGGCTTACTACAGTGTCGCCGTGATCGCGATCTTGATTCTGGCCGGCGTTGGTTATTTGATCAAAAGTGTCTTTAGCTACTTGCGCACCAAAGACAAACGCTTGCTGGATCTCACTCGCAACTTGTATTTCCAAAAACTGGACACGAACGCTGGCGTGGCTTATCGAATGATCCAACAAGCCCATCGCCAGAGTGTGGTTGAA
>CAZZDZ010000290.1:4670-8323 GCA_964652675.1 uncultured Pirellulaceae bacterium | reverse complement strand
GGGCTAATGCCCGAGGCTATATGCTGTCGCTGCTTCGCAGCTGGTTTTACGGCTTACCTTTCTGACTAGTCGCGCAGCGGAGGAACAGCACCGGAGATGCCGCAGACCGCAGAGGCTGCTTGGCAGGATTTTTTCAAAAGGTCCTCATGGTCGTCGCCAGCAAGCATGCCCAAAACAAACGTCGAGATAAACGCGTCGCCAGCGCCCACTGTGTCGCGAACATTGGTTGGGATGCCGGGTTGATCGACCGTGCCCTTTGGTGTGACAAGTATCGCGCCTTGGGCCCCGCGAGTCAGGACGATTAGATCAAGTGAAAATTGCTGCATCACTTTTCGGAGAATTTGTTCGGTATCGCCCGATGAGATTTCCAATGCCTTGGTCGTCGCGGCCAGTTCGTCATCGCTAAGCTTCAAAATACTGGCCAGCTCAATCGAGCTACGAATGACTTGGTGGTCAAAGAACGGAGCTCGCAAGTTGATATCCAGAACACGCGGGATACCGTGATCACGCGCGACTTGGATGCATCGCTGTATCGTCTGCCGCGAAACGTCAGACCGCTGTGCCAACGTTCCAAAATAGACCGCATCCGCCAACTGAATTTGATTGGCGGTTTCCTCGCTAAAGCAAATAGAATCCCAAGCGACCTTTTCGTTGATCGCGAAGGTTGGTTTACCGCTACGATCCAGTTCAATTCCAACCGTTCCCGTTTCAGCTCCAGGAGCGACCTGCACCAAACGAGTGCCGACTCCATAATCTTCGAGAACTTTTACGGCGCGTTTGCCATGAATGTCGTCACCGACGGCGCTGAGCATTACCACGTCGCCGCCACCTATGGCCGTATGGCATGCGAAATTCGCGGGTGCTCCACCGAAACGTTCTCCGTCAGGAAAGAGATCCCAAAGCACTTCGCCAATCGAAATTATTTTTGGTGCATGCATCAGAATCTCCGATGTCCCATTCATCTTTGCGGCATCTTTTGGGCCACCACCGAAAGCTCCCTACGCCGTATGAATCGCTCGTTTGTCTACGTCCAAAGCAGCTTCGTGGACCGCTTCGGCAAGGGTTGGATGGGCGTGGCAAGTTCTTGCGATGTCTTCGCTGCTGGCCCCGAACTCCATCGCTGATGCGGCTTCGGCGATCAAATCTCCGGCTCGAGCGCCGATGATGTGGACACCCAAAACGCGATCGGTTTCGGCGTCCGCCAAGATTTTTACGCGTCCGTCGTGCTCGCCCAAGGTTCGGGCTCGACCGTTTGCTCCAAACGGACACACGCCCTTGTTGTACTTCACCCCGGCTTCTTTCAATTCGTCTTCGGTCTTGCCGACCATTGCGATTTCGGGATGCGTGTATACGATCGCGGGGATGACGTCGTAATTGATGTGGCTGGCCATGCCGGTCATGCGTTCGACGCACACGATGGCTTCTTCCATTGCTTTGTGTGCCAGCATCGCGCCGCCGATGCAGTCGCCGGCAGCGTACACGCCTTCGACGGCTGTCTCGAAATTCTCGTTGACGGCAACGAATCCGCGCTGATCCGTTTCCAATCCGATTTCTTCCAGCCCCAAAGCGTCCGTTACCGGAACGCGACCGGTGCTAACCAAGACTCGATCGCAACGAATGGTGTCGCCATCTTTGATTTGTACCACGCACTCGTCTTTGTCGACTTTGGCCGACTGGACGAATGTCTTGGTATGCATTTTGAAGCCTTGTTTTTTGAACACGCGATGTGCCAACTGCGAAAGTTCGCTGTCGCAACCGGCCATGATTCGATCCATCGCTTCAAGCACGATGACTTCGCTGCCAAGGCGATTCCAGACGCTACCCAGTTCCATGCCGATGTAACCGCCACCGATCACAACCAACCGTTTGGGTACATCGGGAAACGAAAGCGCCGTGGTGCTGTTGCCGATCCGGTCGCCGTCTTCTTCGACACCGCGCAAACTTGCCGGCCGGCTGCCGGTGCAGATCAGAATCTTGTCCGCCTGGATTTGGATGGGTTCGGCACCGTCGACCGTGACGGTATTGACGTCACGCATTTTTCCGCGACCACGGTACGCAGTGACGTTCTTTTTCTTGAACAACATGTCGATGCCACCGGTGAGCGTGTCGACGATTTTGTTTTTCCGCTCCATCATCTTGCCAAGGTCCAAGTCGACTTTGCCAAGTTTGATCCCGTGGTTGTCAAATTTATGTTGGGCTTCTTCGTACAGATGGCTTGATTCCAACAGAGCTTTGCTGGGGATACATCCCACTCGCAAGCAGGTGCCGCCAAAGCGATCGTTTTCGTCGATACAGGCGACGTCGATTCCCAATTGGGCAGCTCGGATGGCGGCGACGTATCCGGCGGGGCCACCGCCGATGACAACTAGTTCGTGTTTGACCGTTTTCATTGTTCTTAAAAAATGGTTGCCCAGGTTTGGACGGGGGCTCTGAAACGAAGTTTGAAATTCGCAGCAAAAACACCGAAATGATGTCTTTCCCGCAGTCTCTGTAGTGTGAGCGGATATGTTCGCGAGGACCACGGGGGGCAAAAGTCGCCTTGGCCGCCGCCGGACTTGCGAGACATTCTCGCTCAATGACAATGCAAGTGGACAATTCAGCCATGAAATGTCTGGACTTCGCTGTTTGCCTACCAGCGGCTATGTTTTTCGGCGAAACCTCCTCCTGCTAATCGACGATCCGTTGTCCAAACGAAAACTTCGCAAGATCGCTGGCCCTGCGCTTGCTGCCGCGTTGTTCCTGTTCGCAATTCGTTTGTTGGTAAAAGAAGCTGCCAATATCTCGTGGGAGCAGTTCAAGGCGGACATGACCAGTATCCCGGCAGTGTACATCGGGATCGCCGCGTTCTTGATCGCGCTGAATTATGGATTGCTGATCGCGTACGATTTGTTGGCGCTGCGTTATGTGTGCCGGTCGATACCGCTAAGACGTGTGGCGTTGGTGTCGTTTCTTGGTTATTCGCTGGGCAACAATCTGGGTACGTTCCTGGCTGCCGCTCCCATCCGTTTTCGTTTTTACAGTCGATGGGGTTTGAAGCCACGCCAAATCGTGGTGTTGATTTCCATTCTGGGGCTGGCGTTTTGGAGTGGCCTTTGGTTTCTCGGTGGAGTCGTGCTGGTCAGTGTGCCGGTGGAACTGCCGCCGGATGTGACGCTACCGTTTGGTACGCGGACGCTAGGTTTCATCATGCTGACGCTGGCGATCGGTTATTCAATCGTTTGTTTTACTTGGCGCAAACCTTGGCCGATTGGCGAACTGCATTTGCAACCTCCGGCTCCAGGGCTGATGGCGCTGCAAGCATCGGTGGCCGCAGTGGATTTGTTAATTTCCGCGACCGCCTTGTACTTGGTTTTACCTGGTGAAGCGGTCGTGCCGTTCGTGTTGGTGCTGGCAGCCTACTTGGTCGCGATTGCGGCTTCTTTGATCAGCCAGATACCCGGCGGGCTGGGAGTCTTGGAATTGATCTTGCTGACTTTGTTAAAAGACACCGTGGGTGATGCGGTGATCGCGTCGGTGCTGATTTTCAGGCTGCTCTATTACGTTGGGCCACTGCTGGTGGGCATGATCGTCCTGGTGGCTCACGAAATCTACGGCGGTGCCATGGAAGCCAGACAGGCAAATCGGTCCAAGAGCCCCGAAGACGATCAAGCCGA
>CAZZDZ010000290.1:0-4570 GCA_964652675.1 uncultured Pirellulaceae bacterium | reverse complement strand
TCAAGCCGAAGACGATACAGACGAGGACGACGACAAGAAAACGGACGATGGCGAACCGAACGCGTCCAAAAACGATGATTCCGACGATGCAACGTTCGATTCGGCCAGTTAGTTTGGTGGCACCCTCGTCTCGCGGTTAAGATGTGAACCGCCATGAAAACCTACCTGCACCTATCGATCATTTGTTTCACCCTGTTGCCTAGTGGGACGGGCGCAAGAGCATGGGGCGAAGAAGTCGATTTTGGTCGCGATGTCCGCCCGATTCTTGCCAAGCACTGTATCACTTGTCACGGTCCCGACCCGGACGCCAGACAAGCCGGTTTGCGGCTGGACAACCAAGATGGTTCGCGGACTGATTTGGGTGGCTACCAAGCGATCGTGCCAAACCAACCCAACAAAAGCGAAATGATCTCGCGGGTTTCCAGCCAGGATCCCGACACGCGGATGCCGCCTGCCGATCAGCATCCGCCACTGAGCGAAAAGGAAATTCAAACACTCCGCGATTGGATCGCAGGCGGCGGCGATTACGAAATCCACTGGGCGTTTGTTGCCGGCGAACCGGTGAAAATCCCACATGATCCAAACGATACTTGGTCTCGCGGCCCGATTGATCGATTCATTTTTCGGCGAATCAAAAGTGCCGGTTTGAAACCCACCGGTGAAGCGAGCAAGGAGAGTTTGCTACGACGGGTGTATTTGGATTTAGCCGGCGTCACGCCGTCGCCCACAGAAGTCCAGCAATTTTTGGCCGACGAAAGCCCTCAGGCGTATCGGCAAGTCGTCGATCGATTGTTGTCCAGCGCAGACTACGCCGAACGGTTCGCGCGGCCTTGGTTGGACCTCGCCCGGTACAGCGACACGAACGGCTACGAAAAAGATCGCGAGCGAACCATTTGGCCCTACCGCGATTGGGTCGTCAACGCGATCGCTGCCGACATGCCGTTCGACCAATTTACGATCGAGCAACTTGCCGGCGACATGCTGCCGGGGGCGACACGCGATCAACAGATCGCAACCGGTTTTCATCGCAACACGATGCTGAACGAAGAAGGCGGGATCGACCCATTAGAATATCGTTTTTATGCGATGGTCGATCGCGTCGCGACGACGGGCACGGTTTGGATGGGACTGACGACCGGTTGTGCTCAATGCCATACCCACAAATACGATCCGATCACTCACACCGATTATTACTCGTTGATGGCGTTGATGAATAACGCCGACGAACCCGATGTTGTCGTGCCCGATGCTGTGCAAGAAACCAAACGCAGAGCGATCGAAAAACGCATTCGCGGCGAAGTCGACCGATTGGTAAAAGAATTTTTGCCAACCGAAAATCAGTTTTCCCAATCGGCGCCTAGCGACAATCCAATTCACAAAGCGTTCATCGATTGGGTCGAAAAACAGAAAAAACTGGCGCGGGAGTGGACTCCGGTTTCGCCCGACGCGATGGAGTCGACGATGCCAAAGTTGACGGTATTGGATGACCAAAGCGTCTTGGCCAGCGGCGATGTGACCAAGCGAGATGTCTATCGTCTGACATTCAATCTGCAAGGAAATTCGGGCGTCAAGACGGCTCTGCGACTGGAAGCATTGCCACATGATTCGCTTCCGGCCGGCGGACCGGGAATGGCGTTTTACGAAGGACGCCGAGGCGATTTCTTTTTGAGCGAATTGAAAATCACGTTCAATGGCAAGCCGATCGAGCTGAAAGACGCGTCGCACAGCTACGGAAAGATCAGCATCGGATCGGGCAATGCTGATCCGACCAACGTCCTCGATGGCGACGGATCAACGGGATGGTCAACGTCGAGCCGCGAAGGAAAGGCAAGTCGTTTGGTCGTCAATTTCGCCGATCCCATCAAAGGACCCGGGAAGTTGGAAGTCGAGATGTTGTTCGAGCGACATTTCGCAGCCGCACTGGGGCGTTTTCGCTTTTCATTTACTGACGGGGCGTCACCCGCGGCGGCAATGTCGTTGCCAGAAGAATTAGACGAATTGTTTAGCGGCGGGATGTACCACCAATTGGGCCAGATTTTGATTGGTGACTTTCACAATCTGCAACGCGAGTTCGTTCGTGTGGCCCCGCAGTTGAAAGAACATCGTAAAACGATCGACCGTTTGGAAAAACAGATTCCAAAATCGGTCCGTACTCTTGGGCTGCGTGAGCGCGATCGATCCAACGTCCGAGTGACGCATCGGCATCATCGCGGCGAATACCTGCAACCCAAGGAAACCGTGTCGCCAGCGGTGCCTTCGTTGTTTTCGCCCATCGATGGCGATGCGGATCGGTTGTCGCTGGCTCGCTGGTTGGTCAGCGACAAGAATCCGTTGGTAGGTCGCGTGACGGTGAATCGCGCGTGGCGAGAATTTTTTGGGACGGGGATCATTCGTACCGCCGGCGACTTTGGGACTCAAAGTGAACCGCCGTCGCATCCCGATTTGATCGATTGGTTGGACCAACAATGGCGCAGTGGCGGGTGGTCGATGAAACGTCTGCATCGCGAAATCGTTCTGTCAGCGACGTATCGCCAGTCAATCGGGCCAGCACCTAAACAGGATTTACAAAACCGATTGTTATCATCGTTTCCGCATCGACGTCTGGATGCCGAACGCATTCGCGATGCGCTGCTCAGTGCGTCCGGATTGCTGACACGATCCGTCGGTGGATCAAGTGTTTATCCTCCCCAGCCCGCAAGTGTTTCGGAGATGGCGTACGGTTCGGCTGCATGGCCGACTTCAACGGGTGCGGATCGTTATCGTCGATCGCTATACACGTTCAGCAAACGGACGGCTCCCTTTGCGGCGTTTACAACGTTTGATGGCCCCAGCGGCGAACAATGCGTTGCCCGACGCGATTCCAGTACGACACCGCTGCAAGCACTGACGTTGATGAACGATGCGATGTATATCGAAATGGCACGGGCGTTGTCCAAGACGGCGATTCGTGAAATGGGCGATAACGCGAATCCAAAACAAATTGCGACTCGGATTTTTCAAAGATTGCTGACGCGAGCTCCCGATGCGAACGAAGTGGAGCGGATTGTGGCGTTTTATGAATCGCAAAAACAGCACGACGATCCTTGGATGCTGGTCGCGCGGGCCCTGATGAATACGGATGAGGTGATTACAACGCCATGAACAACCATCAAATGAAACCCCATGATGCTGTCGGTTCAACACGACGACAATTATTCCAAACTTGCGGCATTGGTTTGGGCAAGTTAGCGTTGGCGTCCCTGTGCGTGAACGAAAGTCGCGGACTGCATGCGGCGCCAATCACGGCTCGTGGTTTTCACCATCCGCCGCGCATAAAACGAGTGATCTATCTATTCATGGCGGGCGCCCCAAGCCAATTGGATTTGTTTGACCACAAACCGAAATTGGTTGAATTGGAAGGACAATCGATTCCGCCGTCAGTGATCGCGGGACAACGCTACGCGTTCATTCAACCAGACGCCGCCGTGTTGTCGCCGCGATTTCAATTCAGCAAACACGGTCAGTCGGGCGCGGAGATTGCCGATGTGTTGCCTGGTTTGGCATCGATCGCGGACGATGTCACTTTTTTAAAGAGCGTGCACACGGACCAGTTCAATCATTCACCGGCACAGATTTTTGTGAACACGGGCAGCCCGATTCCAGGTCGACCGTCAATGGGATCTTGGTTGACGTATGGGATTGGCAGCGAGACGAAAGACCTGCCTGGATTTGTCGTCCTTAGCAGCGGCGGCAATCTGTCAGGCGGAGCATCGATGTGGGGCGCCGGATTCTTGCCCGGTGAATTTCAAGGCGTCCCATTGCGTTCCAGCGGCGACCCAATTTTAAATGTCGCCAATCCAGATGGAATCAATCGCGGAACACAACGCAAGACGATTGATTTGATTGCGGGATTAAACAAACGCCGTTTTGATCGCCTGGGTGTCGATGCAATCAACACACGAATCGAATCGTACGAGATGGCTTATCGAATGCAGGCCAAGGCCCCCGAACTGATGGACCTGAGCGGTGAAGACAAACAGACGATGCAGTCGTACGGTATCAAGGACAAGGGAACCGCATCGTTTGCCAAAAATTGCTTACTGGCACGACGGATGGCCGAACGCGGCGTGCGATTCATCCAACTGTATCACTCCGGTTGGGACCATCACAGTAACGTCGAAAATGGCTGCAAGCGACAAGCCAAGACGACCGATCAAGCTTGCACAGCATTGATCAAAGATCTGAAACAGCGCGGCATGCTGGACGAAACACTGGTCGTTTGGGGTGGCGAATTCGGACGCACCCCGATGGTCGAATCCAGCGGCGCGTTAAACAGAAAGCTGGGACGCGACCACCATCCACAAGCCTTTACAATGTGGATGGCTGGCGGCGGAATCCGCGCCGGACAAACGATTGGCAAAACAGACGAGTTGGGTTTTCATCCAGTCGAAGACCCCATTCACGTTCACGACGTCCAAGCAACGATCCTGCATCAACTTGGCATTGATCACGAACGACTGACGTTTACCTATGCCGGTCGGCCATTTCGATTGACCGATGTGCATGGTCACGTGATCAAGAAACTGGTGGG
>CAZZDZ010000289.1:0-8326 GCA_964652675.1 uncultured Pirellulaceae bacterium | reverse complement strand
TATGACGAAGATTCACTTGCCCGTATCATTCTTCGACGACTTGAACGTCAGCTGCGTTGACGACTATCTCTTGACGCGACCCAAAAAGGACGAACGGCACGATTGCGGGAATCGATGAAGACAGGCCTCCAACGAAAGGAGGACCATGAGATGCCGATCGGATTCCACCGTCCACACGAGCGATATAAGAAGTCGAATTGCTGAGGTACGGCAAGATTGCAGCAGCCGACGGCACATCGGCCAACGACATGTCGAACCCGTCGGACTGTGCCTCGCTAAGAATGACTTGTCCGATCATGGGCGCGAAACCATAAAGCTTCGTCAGCAGCGCCTTTGTCTTTACATGTGAATACGCGATCGGTTCGCCTCCTGAGAGGTTCTTAGTTGGGCCCTGATCTTGATTGGCAAACGTATCGCCGAATGGTTTCCAGTTGTCGTCAGCCGACTGACGCAATCGCGATTTGATTGCTTGCGGATTCAACGCCAGCATCAAGTGTGTTTTCGTAAGGCACCAAGACGGTGCAAACGGAACCGCGTCCCCGATGATGTTAAAGGTCGTTATCTCCGTTCCAAGCGTGCTGGATTTCTCAAAGGTTACGCCGCGTTTGTTGTACTCACGCATCAGTCCCTGGGTGGGCAACTGGCGGATCATCGATTCGTTCAGTTTTTGAATTGTCTTTTCTGCCGCTGCAAAATCCTTGATTCCCACCGTCAGGACCGGATTGGTGATCAACCAACCGCCGTCACTTGGCGAATCCGAAACAACGATCACGTCATCCAGTACATCAAACACATCCGACTGCAAATCGATTTCTAGTCGGTTGGCGATCTGAGCTAGATTGCCTTCGATTTCTTCTGCGGAACCTGGTTGGATCGATTGCATCGCCGCGATAAAACTCTGCTTGATTTGCGCCACGTTGATGCTTGCTGCGAGCACCAAATCGCTCTCGTTGGGAGTC
Organism: uncultured Pirellulaceae bacterium; assembly: GCA_964652675.1. Classification (GTDB taxonomy): domain Bacteria; phylum Planctomycetota; class Planctomycetia; order Pirellulales; family Pirellulaceae; genus K23-9. Next base: position 7,367 of record CAZZDZ010000289.1, on the reverse strand, counting down.
AACGCAAAGTCGGCTTGGGTGATCGCTCGGCCAGCCGCCAACGCCATGATCCCATCGTTACCAGACACCCCGTTGATCTTGCTATTGGTGACCACTTGCCCATCAACCACTCCCGTCACACTCATGGTCGATTTGGCACCATCGATGCCGGCAATTTTCATGTATTGCTGGATGGGTTCCGTAGCGCCAAGCAAATTGCCGACGCGATTGGCCGTCGTGTCGATATTCACAAACGTGATGTGCCCAGTTCGCTCTAACTGCACGTCTTTCCAAGCGGATTGAAAATTTGCATTCTCAGCCAAGCCGCCGGTTCCGGCATCGATACGCCCAATAACCTCTTCCATCAACTCTGGCCCTGTTGCCAGAATCAAGTAGTTTCCATGCTTATGAAGTTCAACGGGAAGCGGCGCGGGCAATGCAACATGCTCCAAGCTATCGATCTCACTACGCAACGCCATCGACATCAATTTCATTGTTTTTGCCGACAGATCATCTGCGTCGTCTTCCAGGTTGATGACCAGGGCCGCGCGAAGTGCGAGCATCATCCTTACGTTAGGAGTCGCGTTGTTTACTTCTTGTTCCCCGTCATCAAGCGAAAGAAACACACACCCGGGATGGCTTGTTAAGTCGACAACGAACTGCGGCAAGTCCTTCAGTTCATCAAGTTTCGATTCACGCTGCAAACTTGTGCCCAGAGCCGAAATAAGACGCTGCACAAAATGAACAACTTCTGGATCTGCTACTAACCCATCAATGCCTTCGCCTCCAGCTTTTCCTTCTGCACGTCCCGCCCATTCCATGAAAAATAGGCTGTCACCGGACGCTGCGTTGACAAGTTTCGCATCACGCGGAGCGGGCGGCATTCCCGCGATTTGATTGAATGGCCCGGCGAAGCCGAATAACACGAAAATCATCTCAATGAAGCTAGTTGCGTGCATATTGGATCCTCTAAAGGAAGTTGTTTATTGGGGAAAGCAAAAGATGGTGCGCGCAAACATAGACCGCGCCCTCCATAAGGGCCAGACGGTTCCAATCCAGGGGCGCGTAAAACGAAAACTTTTGGTCAATCGCGGCTCAAGTTCCGCGTCGATTCCCAAACCAACGAATCTGCAATCGATCACAGTAGACGTACCCCTGTTCGTTCGTCCAGGGTTTCAACCACTCAATCGACGCATCCATCGCTTCGATGGTGCTGCCTTGTGGCATGATCCAAACATCACCCGGCGCGACCCCCAGTGCTGCAACGATCTCATTGACTTCGTCGTAGTCAGCAGGCGAATCGACCACGAACTTGATTTGAAATTGCTTCGCGCGATCGATCAGTCCACGCATCACATTGATGGGCAGCCGGCGTGCTTCATGCAACTCGTTCCAGCGCGGGTGTTCTGTGGCGTCGGGAGTACTGCTTTGCAGTTTGGGGCTGATCGACATCAAATCGCATTGGATGTCACGATCGATGGTACCTGCCGTTTCAATCGTCAAGTGCAAACCAGCAGCTCGCAGCGATTTGGCCAAACCGACCGAATCAGGCGGCAACATCGGTTCGCCGCCGGTCAGCACCACATGCGACAACCCCGAATCGACTGCGGACTGAACAATCTGGTCAACGCTCTTATGTTCGCCGGTTGGTTTCCAAGACGCGTAAGGCGTATCGCAGAACCAGCAGCGGAGATTACAGCCGCTGGTGCGGATAAAATAGCTTTCCGTACCGGTCAATACGCCTTCACCTTGCCGACTGGTAAAAGTTTCACTGATGCGCAACGTCGCCCCGGACGAAGTCCCCCTAGTCGAGGGCTGCGACGCGTGCGAGAATTCGGAATTACGAAGCGGAGAAATCAAAGTTGACTGACAAAAGCGATTTTCGCGAGACGCTGGAGGTTTTTGAAAACCCAGCTCCCGCACGAAATTTTACGATCGAACATCATTGTCCCGAATTTACATCAGTTTGTCCCAAAACGGGTCAGCCTGATTACGGGAAAATTGTGTTTACCTACGTTCCGGACAAAGTGTGCGTGGAGCTGAAAAGCTTGAAGATGTACCTGCAGCGTTTCCGCAACGAAGGCATCTTCTACGAAGCCGTGACCAACCGGATCATGGACGACTTCATTGCTGTTGTGCAACCAAGGACCGCAACGGTCGAAAGTCGCTGGACACCACGCGGTGGCCTGAACAGCAATATCATTATCCACTACCCCGATAATTCCTAGGCCAGCATGACGACGCCGATTCTACTTAGCGGGTTCGCCGACGAATCCGCCAACGAAAAACTTGCCATCCAGCAGTACTCCGCCTTTGCCGCACTGGGGCTGCGATACTACAGCATCCGCTTTGTCGATGCCGGTGACGGGATCAAGAACGTAATGGCGCTCAATGACGCCGAAATCAACCACTTGGTCAAAATGCAGGGTGACTATGGGCTGAAAGTCAGCAGCATCGGTTCGCCAATCGGAAAAGTCAAATTGTTGGACGTCGATGACGGAACCAGCAATAACTACATTCCTTTCGACAAATACATCAAAGAAGACGTCGTGACCGCTTGCGACCGCGCCGAAGCGTTCGGTGCAAAACTGTTGCGAGGATTTGCGTTTTACCACCCCAAAGGCACCGCAGCCGAAGACCACATTGATCAAGTCGTCGATCAGCTAGGCCAAATTGCCGAAGTTTGCGATAGCCGTGGTTTGACATTCGGACTGGAGGTCGAAGCCAACTTGGTGGGACAAACCGGTGACCTTCTAAAAACGATCGCCGAAAAAGTAGACCACCCCGCGATGCTGACGATCTTTGACGGTGCCAATATCGTTTGCCAAGGTTTCACATCCGACGAAACTTACGCTCAATACCTGGCCATGAAACCAAGTCTGGGCTGGGTTCACATCAAAGATTACCACGACCCGTCGCCAACCGGCCGCATCGAACATGTTGATGAAGTTTCGCTTTCCAACTTTGTTCCCGCCGACATAGGTGACACGGGACACGAAGCGATTTTGCGGGATCTAAAAGACAGTTTGCCAGAGATTCATTCGCGAATGGTAAAACGCGGCGCCGACGGCGTGTTCTTTGATTTAGAACCACACGTCAAAGGTGGCGGGCAGTTCGGTGGCTTCAGCGGCCCCGATGGCTTTGGCGTCGCGCTGCGTGGACTTTGTCGCGTTCTGGATTATGTCGGTATTCCGTATGACTTGCGTGGTTTCGCGGACATAAAATCGTAGATGGCCCGATGGGAACATCGTGCCGAAAAAAATCATGCCTGAAAACGATTTCACGGTAAGCGAGACGATGACAAAAGATCCCGAGCAACGCATTACCGAACTGGAAATTAGTCTCGCACATGTTCAACGGTTGTACGAACAACTTAATGAAGTCGTCACCGATCAGGCGACCGAGATTGACAACATGCGACGCGCCAACAAACAACTGCATGACAAAGTCGAACGGTTAAAGTCCGGCGGAATTGAGTCAGCGGTCGATCCCTTGGACGAAAAACCGCCGCACTATTAGCGGTTGGCTGAAACTCCACCTACAAGAGCTTGAATTTTATGTCACTTAGCATCATGCGGCGTTTTCATTTCTGCGCCGGTCACCGCTTGGTCGGACACGAAGGCAAGTGTCAGAACCTACACGGTCACAATTACATTTGCGAAATCTACGTGACTGGGAAAGAGCAAGACGAGATCGGTCGCGTGATCGATTTCAAAAAACTCAAAAACGTCGTCAACGATTGGATCGATGAAAACTGGGATCACACTTTTGTATTGTGGGAAAAGGACGAAAACGGACTAGAAGCGATTCGAAGCAGCAAACCGCACCGCATCTACGAACTAGATAGCAATCCAACGGCTGAAAACATGGCCCTGCACATGCTGCACAAGATCTGTCCAAAGATTCTAAAAGACACCGGCGCCACCGCCTACAAAGTCCGTCTGTGGGAAAGCCTGGAAACCTGCGCCGAAGTAGAACTGGATAGCTAGCGCTTCGTCTGGTCTTAACTTTGGGGGTAGCGCAACTCGTCAAGACTTTCTGCTGAAGACATAAAACCGAAAGTCACGCGCGACTTCCGCTACGGCCTTCCAATCAAGGTCCACTAACGTCGGTTTATGTCAGCGTCCCATCGACGTCCCATTTCTAGAAAACGCCAAAACCCGCACTTAAAATCAACGCATCTGATTGAAAGTACGTGCGATAAAGCGTTAGACGATCGCGTATTGAGCCATATTGGGCAAAAGACACAGCGAATTGACGTGTTGGAATGACCACAACGTCGATGCGATTGATTATCCTAATCCCATTATTTTACAACTGTTCAACCGCGCAGATCAGGCAGAACAGATAAAGCTTGCCGGAGCCGATAGGGCTCTGAAAGACTTTGGGGCGACCAACGTAGATACCTTGTGGATATAGTTTGATGAAGTTGCACGCACGAAGAAAAAGAACTTTGAAACGCCGACGTTTGAAAATAGAGGACTTGGAAAATCGACGAGTTCTCGCGGTCGGCGCGGGCGTGATCAGTGTCACGACGCTCAGTGATGTCGTTGACCCAAATGATGGCGTCGTCAGTCTTCGTGAAGCGATTGAGGAAGCGAACGCTGATATCGCGGCTAGTGAAATTGTCTTTGCGCCTGACCTGACAGCCAATGGGCCAGCAACCATTACTTTGTCAGGCACGCAACTTCCCATCTCTTCGAATTTGACCATCGTCGGTGCCGGCGACGACTTGTTGACGATCGATGCGGCGGGGCTATCGCGAATCTTTATCGTGGATGATTTAGACAACAATTCACACATCGATGTATTTTTATCTGGATTGACTTTGACCGGTGGCGTGGCTGGAGGTGGTTTCTCGGGGGTTGGATTTGGTGCCGGAGACGGTGGCGCCATTATCAGTCGCGAAAATCTGACGATCGAAGATAGTTCGATTGTCAACAATTTTGCCAGCAGAGCAGCTGGCGGAATCTTGCAAATCGAAGGCACACTGAATATCACCGACTCGCTGGTCTCCCAAAATACAGCGATCGCCGATGGCGGCGGTATCTTTAACGGTCAACTTTCAGGCAACACGTTTTCGACAGTCAATTTGCTTCGCACAACGGTTTCGCTGAACTCGGCCGGCGGCGATGGTGGCGGCATCGCAAATGAAGTCGCCAACCGAGTCGTCAATGTTATTGATTCATCGATCATTGATAATACGGCGGGCGACGATGGTGGCGGAATCTACACCGGTTTTAGTGCAGATCTGCAAGTTAACAATTCCACCATCTCAGGTAACACAGCGTCAAGCGAAGGGGGAGGAATTGGCAACGCGTATGGCGGAACCATAACGATTGAGGATTCGGTGATTTCCTCCAACACGGGTGGACAAGGCGGTGGGGTCGGCGGTGGGTTCAGCGGAACGAGTCTATTCACGATTGAGAGATCCAGTGTCACCAATAATATCGCCACAGGAGATGGCGGTGGCGTCTTCAATACGGCCAACTCAATTGTGAACATCACAGACACACTGGTCTCGGATAATTCGTCGGGTGTGCCTGGCAGTTCCAGTAACGGTGGCGGCATCTTTACGTTTGGAGAGTTGCAGTTAGAACGTTCAACGGTTTCTGGAAATACCGCCACAGGCGAAGGCGGTGGAATCTTTGCAACCGCCGGCTTTTATGGCACTCCATTGGGTATCTTGAATTCGACGATTCATGGAAATTCAGCGAATGACGATGCGGGCGGTTTGTTTGCGAGTTTGACCGTTAGGCCGCTGATCGAGTTTTCCACAATCACTGCGAACACCACTGGCGGCAACGGCGGTGGGATCGCCGCAGAGACTGGCGCTATCAACAACCCATTTACGGTACTCAGTCATACGATCGTGGTTGGTAACTCCGGACAGGATCTCGCCAACGCAAGAGGAACATCGAGCGCGTTTATTTCGGGAGGGTTTAACCTGATCGGTACCGGCGGCTTCGAACTGGCTCCGTTCACGCAAAACGATACCGTCAATGTATCGGAGCAAGCCGCGCTTTTGGGACCGCTGCAAGACAACGGTGGATTGACTCCAACGCGTGCTTTGTTACCCGGCAGTCCGGCGTTCAATGCCGGTGATCCGACTGCCGTCGCGGGTCAGGACGACGTTCCTGAATTCGATCAACGTGGTGACGGATTTGATCGTGTGTCAAACCTGATCGTCGACATCGGTGCTTTTGAAGTCCCGCCACCGCCGACGGTTAACTTTGATTTGACCAGTCAAAATACTGTCGAAGCGAATAGTGTCATCAATGTTGCCGTATCGCTTACCAGCCCAAGCACCACGACGGAAATCGTCCCATTCACTGTCACCGGATCAGCAGGAAGCGATGATTTTGATATCAGCAGTGGTTCGATTACTTTTCCTACCAATTCTACCAATGGTGTAATTTCAATCAACGTTTTTGACGACACGATCGACGAGTTGCCCGAGACGGTCATCATCACGCTTATCCCAACAGCAAACGTGGCGCTCGGCACGTTCCCTTCGTTTGTTCTTACCATCAACGACGACGACCCAACGCCCACTGTGAATGTCAGCCCAACAGATCAGTCGGTATTTGAAAACAACACAACGATCCAGTTCGACGTCGATCTGTCCGCGCCATCAGGGTTAGCTGTCACGATCCCGCTCTTGGTTTCTGGTACAGCGGATGGCCAAGACTTTGACCTTCCTGTCACATCGGTGACAATACCCGCCGGGGCAACGTCAGTCCCCGTGAACATCAACCTTTTCCAAGACGACCAGGACGAGAGCGACGAATCGATTGTGGTCACGTTGGGCACGCCTACCAACGCGGACTTGGGCGCTGAAACCGTTCACACCGTCGCAATCCAAAACGTCAATGTACCGTTGGTTGGTTTCACCACCGCAGCACAAACGGTTGGCGAAGAAGTCGGCACCACGCAAATCACCGTTGAACTGGATGGCCCCACTATTTTCGATGTTGTCGTGCCTTTGAACATCAGCGGAACGGCTGACGGAAGCGACTTTGCGATCAATGCCAATTCGGTGACCATCCCTGCGGGCAATTTGTCTGCGACCATCAACGTTTCCGTTCAAAATGACCTGGCGAGCGAGTTCGACGAGGACCTCATCGTGACATTGGGAACGCCAACCAGCGCCAACCTTGGGGCGCAAACCATTCACACCCTCACGATCATCGATGACGACAACCCAATGGTGATGTTCAGCAGCACTGAGCAAACCGTCACCGAAAGCGGTCTCGCGTTTTCAGCTACGGTCATTCTGAACGTACCCGTGAATGAAGATGTGTTCATCCCGTTTGGGATTACTGGAACTGCCAACTTTGGTGATTTCAATATCGATGTTGGCTCAGTGACGATTCCCGCCGGACAGC
>CAZZDZ010000288.1:0-8333 GCA_964652675.1 uncultured Pirellulaceae bacterium | reverse complement strand
AAGGTTTACACTTTGCAGGCGATCGCAAACCGACTGGGGGTATCAAAAGAACGGGTTCGTCAGTTAGAAAAGCGTGCGATGGACAAGCTTCGCGCGATGGCGGGCGAAGATGAATTGACACTTTTGACCCCGCGTTCGTAGCGTCGCACGGTTGGCTAAGGAAATATCGCACGGGCAATTTGCATTTCCGGCAAACCGATCGTCGCGGTCTTGGGTGTTCAACCAAAAGAGTTAGCCTGTCCACTCATCAATGAACACCTGCGTCCCTGAGATGAATTGAATATGGGTCAAACAGAACGATACGTTGCGTCCACCTCACTTCCCGTCGCCGCGGCCAAAGCATTTGCCTACCACGATCGTCCCGGGGCGCTGGACAGACTGATTCCGCCCTGGGAGACCGCAGTTGTCGAATCGTCAGACAACAGTTTGGCTGTTGGAAGTCGGGTTGTTTTGAAAACGAAACTTGGTTTTATCCCATTGCGATGGGTGGCCGAACACACCAAGTACGATCCGCCGAATCTATTTGCCGACACGTCAATCTCTGGGCCATTCAAAAGCTGGGACCACCACCATCGTTTCGTTTCTGCTGGCGACGAGCAATCGCTGATACGCGACGAGGTTGACTACCGATTGCCCGGCGGTTCGATGGGGCGTCTGTTTGGCGGTCCGATGGCTCGACGCGCGATTGAGTCCATGTTTGCCTATCGCCACCAAGTCACTCGCGATGACTTGAATTTGATGGAGTCTCACGATCAAACACCCATGACGGTCGCGATCTCGGGCGCCAGCGGATTGGTTGGCAAGCAGTTCGGCGCACTGCTAACTTTGTTGGGGCACCGTACAAAACATATCGTGCGATCAAATAGTGATGCGGAGAACGAGATTCCGATTTGGACCGACGAATCAGCGTCCGAAAAAATGGAAGGAGTCGACGCGGTAGTCCACTTAGCAGGCAAGCCGATCGCGGAGGGTCGTTGGAATGCCGAAGTCAAAAAGCAAATCCTAGATAGCCGCGTTGCCAAGACACAACAGTTGTGTGAACGCTTGGCAAAGCTACAGCGAAAGCCACGCGTTTTGATTTGTGCATCGGCGACAGGATTCTACGGCGATCGCGGCGACGAGGAATTGACGGAGCAATCCGCTCGCGGCGACGATTTTCTTGCTGATGTATGTCATCAATGGGAACAGTCATGCCAAGCAGCGGTTGATGCGGGGATTCGAGTCGTGAACGCTCGACTTGGAATCGTCCTGACACCCAGAGGCGGTGCGCTACGAAAGATGTTGCTGCCGGCAAAGCTTTTCGGTGGCGCCATGGGGAGTGGAAAACAGTGGTGGTCATGGATCGCTTTGGATGACGTTTTGGGAGCGTTGTACCATGCCATCAACGACCCATCGCTCAGCGGCCCCGTTAACTTTGTCGCCCCGCAACCGGCCAGCAATCGAGACTTTGTGCGCACCCTAGGCCGCGTTCTCAGCCGCCCAGCCTTGTTTCCTGCCCCAGCGTTTGCGTTGAGATTAGCGTTGGGAGAAATGGCCGACGCGCTGTTACTGGCCAGCACAAAAGTAACCCCAAGCGTGTTGATGCAGTCGTCTTACAAGTATCGGTTTACGGATCTAAGTGAGACGCTTCGGTACTATTTGGGCAAGAACCGTTTGGAGTCGATCGAATGAGTGCGACGACTGTATTCGCTTTGAATGTCTTGGCAGCTTGGTATCTGGTTGGTTTGATTTGGATGGTGCAAATCGTTCACTACAACCTGTTTGATCGTGTCGGCGCTGATCAGTTTGTTCAATATGAATCGGACCACAATCGATTGATCACGCCGATCGTTGGGATACCGATGTTGATTGAAATCGTGACGGCAGGCATGTTGCTGGCCGCCTCACCCGTTGGGTTTCCGCGCTGGGCTGCCGTTTTTTCGATGGCGATGATTGTCTTGATATGGTTGTCGACGGCGCTGATTCAAGTTCCCTGTCACAACCAACTGATGTCGGGGTTTGATGCAGCGGTTTACAAGAAACTGGTTGTTACCAATTGGATTCGAACCGGGCTTTGGACCGCACGCGGTATTTTGGTCGGCTACTTTTTGCTGCAGATGCTTCGCACGAACAAGTGAACTATATATCCGGGCGTTGGCTACGAATTATCGCTCGACGGGTTGCTCGAAGCGTTTGTCGTCTTCCAGAGTATCGCGGAGGATTTCGTTTTGGGCAGAGCGACAGATATCCAGTAGATCACGAGTGTCACGCAGCAATTCGATCCACTCGATATCGTCTACGTTGACATTCTGTTCAATCCGGTTCGCTGCCGTAGCGATCGAATTGATATCGCAACTTCGTGCGTACATGCCCAGTCGCCCGGCCAACATTTTCAAGCTGGTCGCATCCTGTGAATCGATTGCTTCGGCAAGACGTTCGACCTGGTAACCGATTTGAATTGCCGCGTGATTCCCTGACGCGGGTTTATTGCCGGAAATAGACGACGGTGTTTGCTTGATCGTTTGAACAAAATGTTCCACCAGTTCCGGATCGAACTGGGTTCCAGCACAACGACGTAGTTCCGCGATCGCTTCTTCGTGACTACGTCCTTTTCGGTACACGCGATCAGAGATCATTGCATCATAGCTATCGCAGATCATCAGCACGCGAGCGCCCAGAGGAATGTCTTCGCCTTTGGGAAGTGCCTTGTTTCGTTTGCTGCCGCCGTAGTGAGCATGGGTGTTGCCGACAATATCTGTCAGTAGTGAGCACTCGAAAGCGCCTTTTATGATTTCGACTCCGATTCGGTCGTGACGCGACATGACTTCCCATTCTGCGTCAGTCAACGGCCCGGGTTTCAGCAGGATATGATCCGGCACGCCGACTTTGCCGATATCGTGCAGCAGCGCGGCGATTTCCAGCACAAAAGTATGTTGTGGCGACATGACTCCATCGGCGACGCGAGCACAAAGATCGGCAACCCGACGACTGTGTTCGCCAGTGTTTGCATCGCGGTACGATAAAGCGGCGACCAAAGCAGAAACCGCTTGATAAGGGATATCGATCTTGTCAGCGTCTTCTTCTGCGGCGCCGGTTGCGATGTCTTCGGTCGACATTTCTGGCAAGTAGGATACGACACAGTTTCGCCCGGTTCGTTTCGCTGTGTAAAGACAAACGTCGGCTTGGTTGATCAAGTCTTGGGGGTCGACTGGATTGAACCGTGACTCAGAAACTCCGACACTCGCCGTCAACCTTAGTTCGGCTGGATCTTCCAAAGCAATTTCGCTGATGGCGATTCGTGTCAATTCGGCTTCGGCTGTTGCGTCTTCTAGACTGCAATTTGGTATCAGGACGCAGAATTCTTCTCCACCGTATCGGCAAACCAATCCGGTGTCACCGTGACGTTCACGAATCACGCGTGACACGGCGCGAAGGACTTCGTCGCCGGTATAGTGTCCGTACGTGTCGTTCACGTTTTTGAAGTGGTCGTTGTCGATCATGATGCACGACATTGGTGCACCTGTTTTTTGGGATTCTCTCCAAATCGAATCAAACTTTTCAAAAAACGCACGACGGTTCAGACATCCCGTCAGTGCGTCTTGTGTTGCAAGGATCTCCAGTTCCGAGTTCTTTCTTTCGATTTCGTCTCGGCTACTGCGTAACATCGACAGCATTTCTTCTAGTTCTGCACGATGCTCTTCGATATGCGTTACGTCGCGGAAAGTCGCCAGCGCACCCTTTTGGGCTCCGGCGGATCCCAAGGGAGCAGCGTTGACTGAAAAGATACGGATTTCACCGTTCTCTTTTACAAATCGCAGCATCCGCTCTGTTTGGACTTCGTAGTTGTCAATCGCACGCGACCACGGGTAGTCATCTGCGTTTCTTTCGGGCGTTTCCCAAGCGAGCGAACTGACACCGTGGTTGACCAACTTGTTGGCCTTCACTCCGATGGTGTTGGCGAATGCTTGGTTGGCCAGAACGATTTTTCCTTTTTCGTCTAACACCAACAAGCCTTCTGCCAGCGTGTCCAAGGCTTGCCGTACGCGTTCTGGCACGACTTGTGTGTTGTTGAACAGTCGCAGCAGTTTGGCGACAAAAAGTGTGTACGCAACCAAGCCACTGACGAAAAAGAACGCCAGCATGCGAATCATCGGGTGCCCCATGATCCCCGACCAAGCGCTTGCAGCGTCTTTATGGAAACACAGTTCTACGTGCCCCCATTCCCGACGGTTTAGCGTGATGGGAATTTGGACGGTCTCGACGGTTGCGTCACCTTCTTGGGCATCCTGCCAGATTTCACCGTGATGTCCCGCATCGACTCTTAGCACTCCCAAGTCACTACGTAATCCAACCGACATCAGTCTGTCATCACGATCAACCAGTGATTGCAGCGTCGATTCGAGATCGACCCACTGCTGTTTTCGCACATGGGCAGCAGCATTGACCGCGATTGTTTCACTTAGCGATTGACGAGCGCGCGCAACTTCGGAAACACCGTCCGGGACCAAGCCCAGCCAGTGTCCACCAAGGATCAAACTTGCCCCAACGCACGCCAGTGCGAAGGCCAGTCGGAACGATGCGAAGTATGTCTTCCCCAAGGAAGCAACCCATGAATATCGCGGCAAAAATAGTTAGAACGCCCCCACAAAGAGGCATTACTCGGGAAATTCTTGCTTATGGGTAGTGTTTCGGACGGGGTTTCTACACTTGGGCAGCGCGCTGTTAGAAAAGCTACGTCCCCTGCTCCGTTCGCACCGATATTGACGGTCGCAACGGCAAATCGAATTGGACGTTCACCGCTATACAAATAATCTGAGGCCGCAATGGTGTGAAATCACGACCACCGAATGCCAAAGTTGGCAAACACCTTGAGCACTTAAACCTCGCAGAACGCGCGGCGGCCTCTCAATCAAGGTCAACTAACGTCCGCTGCTAGTCAAAGAACTTCTCAATTCCTTCCTGCTTGATCTCCACCGAGCGCCGATATGCCTCCAGCAGTGCTGCTGGATCAATCATTCTCCACGCAGGCAAACTGGAAGCGATCATCGATAGGACCGCTCCGCCACGTAGAGCCCAGAATGCGTATCCAATCGAGAAAATACCTGCTCCAACGCCGGCTGAGCCAACGTATAGACTGAATGCCGATTCGTCAGCTAGTTGATTCGCGTCATCCCACTGTTGCCAGACGATGGCTTGCTCCAAATCCAATTGCAACAATCGCTCGAACATTTCAATTTCCGCAGAAAATTCGTCGGTGATTTCGACGTCCGTCGACGAAATGTTCCAGAACGGAAGCTCGATGCCACTCGTTTCATCCTCTGCTAGCGTGGCAGCAACCCCTTCGGATGAAGTGGCGACAAATTGCTGTTCCATTTCTTGTTCTTGCGGAATTTCGTCGGCTGTTTGTCCCGTCGGATTGTTCGATGCGCCAACTGTTGTGGATGAATCCTCTTGGCTTTCATTGGATTCCTCTGGCGGATCCATTGGTTCTCCCGTCCCAACTCCGACCGGAGTGGTCATGTCATCTTCGCCAGAATCTGACCCACCAGGATTGGTCCCGCCACCACCGTCGTTACCAGCAGGAGCCGCCAAGACTTCGACATCCAGGGTCACGATATTGCTTGTCGTTATGCCATCAGAGACGACGTACTGAATTGACTCGGTCCCACTGAACCCAGCATTGGGCGTGTAGACAAAATCGCCGTTGGCATCCACCGAGATGGATCCGTTGGCGGGAGCGCCGACGATCGACACCATCAATGTGTCACCATCGACATCAATATCGTTGGCATCGGGAAGCGGCGAATTCAAGGTAACTGACTGGCTGCCGATCGTCGTATACTGTTCCCCGCCGGTCGCAACAGGAGCATCATTGACCGCCGCGAGATCGACTGAAATCGTGCCAACGTCAATCACACCACCGCCCCCAAAACCGACGTTCCCGCTATCGGTCACCGTAATGTTGATGCTGTCCACCGCAATGCCGTTGACGTTTTGCAATCCGGTGTACTGGACGTTTGCAGTATTGTCCAAATAAGCATTCAATTCGCCCTGCGTTCCCTCCAACGTGACCGTGTTGCTCCCATTGCCCGTTATCGTAACGCCTGTGCCCGCAGCGAAATCAAGTGTTCCGTTGGACGTTGTCGAAAACGTTAATGTCAAATCCGATGTCGCCGAATCTGGATCGAACAAATCGATTGATGACAAATTTACGTGCGAAGCGACGTCTTCGACGCCCCCCGTGGTTCCAGGAAGCGTTCCGATATTGGTTGGGTCATCGTTGAACTCATTGGCGTCAACATTGATCGTGCCCAAAGAAACGTCCGTGCCAGGGCCTCCGGTGTTTCCGTTGTCGTTGATGACAACGTCAATGGTATCGATATTGTTTCCGCTGACATTTCCTGCGGTTGTGAATTGAATATTACTGGCGTTATCCAAGAACGCGTTTAGTTCCGCCAGCGTACCGTCCAGAGTGATCGATCCGCTGCCACTGCCCAGCACGGTGACGCCACCGAAGCTGTTGGCGGTCAGCGTGCCACCTGCGCTGGTCGTCAATGTGATCGTCAGATTACCAGTCCCAGCGTCTGCATCTGAAAGATCGATTCCACTTAGATCAACATTTGAAGCGATATCCTCGTCTACGGTGATATCGGTTGGCAGCGACCCCGTATTGAACGGCAAGTCGTTCACGTTGGTAAAGTTGATGGTGGCGGGATTCGGGCCGTCGTTAAGTGAACCATCCGAAACGGTTACTTCGTAAGCGGGCGCGAATTCGTCTCCGTTGTCGACAAACACCACCGTACCCGCGGCCACATCAGCTTGTGTAAAGCTGGTGATCGCAACACCTGAATTGGTAGTTGATTCAAACTGTCCGCCCACCAAATTGCTAACAGAATAAGTCAATTGACTGTCAAGATTGTCTGGATCGACCACGTTCAAGTTCGCGTTGGTGATCGCTACCGTCCCGCCTTCGTTGATCGTCAGCACATTGTTGCCTAAGACCGGTGCGTCATTCTGCGGAACAACCGTGATGTCAAAAACCTCGCCCGCTAATTCGTTTCCTAGACCGTCACTAACGGTAAACGTAAAGCTATCGCTGAGCGTTTCGCCGCCATTGTGAACGTAAATCAAATTGTCATTGTCAATGTCCAGTTGAGTAAAACTGATAATCTGCGTGGTAGGATCGGTCGCCAAAGCCAGGAAGCCATTAGTGACTGTCGACGTCACGTCGTAGTTGATCGCGCTGGTTGGTTGATGAGTATCCGTATAAGACAACTCGGCGGTCTCAATCAAATCGGTTGCCCCTTCATTGACAACGCTAACCACGTTGTTGACTTCTGTCGGAGCAGACGTGTCTCCTGTGATGGAAACAAACGCCGTCGCCGCAAGACTGTCTACCGTTCCATCGTTAGCGACCACCGTTATCGCTCGTGTCGTGGTATCAAGCGTCGAGGAAGTGTTCTGGTAAGTCAGCGAATCCAGTGCGGCTTGGAAATCAGCGTTGCTGGCACTGCCCAGGTTGGTGAAGGTCAACGTGCCATTTGCTGCGTCATAGTTTGCAATAATCGTGCCAGGAGCCGAAAAACCAAGTTGTTCGCTTAAACCATCTGGTTGATTCGTAATCTGGATCGTCAAAGTTTCGATCGCGCTGTCGATGTCAGAAACGGAGGTGCCATCGGTCAGCAAAACCGGGCCGTCGCCAACAGTAAACGACGTGTTAAAATCAAGACCGGCTGTTCCGGAACTATCGTTGTCGTCAAGGTCGACCACCGGCGCGTCGTTGTCTGGGATGATGTCTATCGTGACCGTGTCGCCTTCAACACTAAACGCGGTCGCGCCGCCGGTGCCATTGGCGGACAAGTCAAAACCTGTTTGGCCACTGGAGCCTTGGGTTTGGTCCCAAGCATGAAACTCAAACGTCGCCGTGCCGTTAAAACTTGGGTTCGGTACAAAGCGAATCAATGCAGATGTATCCAGCAAGGTAACCGATGATGGACTGACCGCGCCAAACGCTGTCCAACCGCTACCGGTGTCGAACTGCCACGTGCCATTGGTGTTATCGACAAAATAGACTGCGATCCCTTCCGCTGCGTTGTTGTCAGCGTCGGTAATTCGGTCGACGCCATCGCTGTCAATGATATCGCCAACAGTGTTACCCGCTGAGTTCGTATCGTCTTCGTCAATGTCTGTCAGGGTTAAAGTCGCAGCGGTATCAAGAACAGGAGCATCGTTGATCGATGTGATGTTGATCGCAACGTTAGCAACTTCAGTCAGATTGCCACCATCGCCCGTGTTGCCCTGGTCATCGACGGTAATGGTTAACTGGTCGGTGCCGTGGTAATTATCGTCGCTGT
>CAZZDZ010000287.1:2830-8348 GCA_964652675.1 uncultured Pirellulaceae bacterium | reverse complement strand
CGACATTCGGTTCACTGCACTGCGTCTCCAAACCACGGTTCGTGCCCCTCCGTGTGATGAAGTGCAGTGAACCGAATGCCGAAAGACAGACGTCCGATTTTTTGTTCGCCGCATTGCGATAAGGCAAAGCAGTTTGTGCCCCTCTGCTTGCTTGACAAGTAATGTGGCGAACAAAGGATCGGAAACCAATTCCCAACAAGAGCGAACGAGTTCTTGCGGCCTTTGGTTCACTACATTGCATCTCCAAACCACGGTTCGTGCCCCTCCGTGTGATGAAGTGTAGTGAACCGAGGGTCGCGGAGATCGTCGCAAAGGTTGTGGTAACGCGTAAAAGACTAGGGTGATTTTGGATGATTTGCCGGGCGGGTAGATCAGTCGAATGAATCCTCAGGTCACCGTCGCTACGACTGTCTTAGCAGCCATAGCGCGGTGTTCTGTTCACCGCATTCCATTCCAAATACACCGATCGTGCCCCTTCGGTGTATGGAATGCGGTGAACTGAATGCCGAAGGTGATCAAATCAAACATCTGCTACTGCCGGGCGGGCAGTTGCGGTGTAATCGCTGTGGCCTTAGCGCAACTTGGAAAAGCCGAATGTTTGCGGGGAAGCTTCGGTGATTTTGGCGTGTTTCAAAACCACATCACCCAAGTCGCAGCGGCTAGAATTGGCGGCAGTTCCGCCCTCGCCTTAAATCCCCGCCCGAAAATGCGTACGCTCCCACGCCCTTCTTTTTTTTGGATTGGAGTTTTGTTGAGTCTGGCGATTTCCCAGACTGCCCAATCAAAGCCAAATTTCATTGTCGTGTTTTGCGATAACTTGGGCTATGGAGACATTGAACCGTTTGGTTCAACAATCAATCGCACACCGAATTTAAATCGGATGGCCAAAGAAGGCCGCAAGTTTTCACACTTTTGTGTCACTGCCGGCGTATGCACACCATCACGATCAAGCATCATGACGGGTTGCTATTCGCAGCGAGTAGGAATGAACTACAACGACCGCGATGGTTGGGTACTACGTCCTGTTTCTCGATTTGGTCTGAATCCTGACGAAGTCACCATTGCCGAAGTTCTAAAAGACGCAGGTTATGCGACGGCGATCATCGGCAAATGGCATCTTGGAGATCAGCCGGAATTTCTGCCAACTCGTCAAGGTTTCGATTGGTTCTTTGGTGTCCCCTACTCCGACGACATGACGGCGCGAACTTGGCGGGACGGGTCCGTTTGGCCGCCGTTGCCGTTGATGGAAAACGAAACCGTCATCGAATCTCCCTGTGATCGTGATGGCTTAACAAAGCGGTACACAGAAAAAGCGATGGAGTGGATCGCTGAGCACAAAGACGAACCTTTCTTTTTGTACTTTCCCCAAGCAATGCCGGGCAGCACAAAAACGCCGTTCGCAAGCCCCGCTTTCAAAGGCAAAAGTAAAAACGGCCCTTGGGGCGATGCGATCGAAGAACTGGATTGGTCAATGGGAGTGATGTTGGATCAGTTACAAGAGCTTGGTATCGCCGAAAACACTTTTGTGATTTGGACATCGGACAACGGTGCCCCGATCAGTCGCACTCCAGGTGACACCAGCCGCGGTAGCAACCAGCCACTGCGCGGACGCGGTTATACGACTGCCGAGGGCGCCTTCCGAGTTCCGACGATCGTTTGGCAGCCCGGCAAAGTTCCCGGTGGAACGGTTTGCACCGAACTGGCTACGACGATGGACCTGCTGCCGACTTTTGGCAAACTGGCTGGCGCGGACTTGCCAAAAACCAATCCAATCGACGGGCACGACATCGCACCATTGTTGTTTGGGGATCCTGAGGCGAAAACGCCCTACGAAGCTTTCTATTACTACGATCAAAAACAACTGCAGGCAGTTCGTAGCGGCCCCTGGAAATTATTCTTGCCGTTAAAACAATTTTCCAGACATCCGTATTTCACCAAGAACAAACCCGTCGAGCCGCTGCTGTTTGATTTGAACAAAGACATCGGCAGCCAGCACAACGTTGCTTCAGACCACCCAGACATCGTCGCCAAATTGACCAAGTATGCACAGCGGGCGAGGCAGGAACTGGGTGATGGAGAACAACGTGGCTCGGGCCAACGCGAATTGGGCGAAATCAAACAAGGAACGGAACCACAGCCTCAGTTGATGCAGAAGAATGCGTTGCAGGTAATCGAAAGCGCACGTGGTGGCAGACATTGGGTTGACGCCGAAACAGCGCTACCGCGCACTCCGTCGGAGTCCTTGGCCGCGTTGAAGATCGAACCGGGGTTTGAGATTTCGTTGTTTGCCGCCGAACCATTGGTGCGTGATCCGGTCTCCATCGCATTCGACGCAAACGGTGACATGTTTGTCGCCGAATACAGCGACTACCCGATCGGCCCAGTCGACGGTGGCGATCCGTTGTCCAAGATCGTGATGCTGAAGGATACCGATGGCGACGGAAAAGCGGACCAGCGCTACGTGTTTGCCGACAAACTGGATTTTGCGCACAGCATGATGGCGTACCAGGATGGATTATTGGTCGGTGCGAAGACCAAAATCCTGTACTTGAAAGACACAGATGGCGATCATGTTGCCGATGTCAGCGAAACACTATTCGACGGGTTTAAACCCGCCCACGCGCAGATGCAAATTGGAAACCCGCGTTGGGGATTGGATAATTGGGTTCACATGAATTACGGCCCCGGTGAAGTTCGTGCGACTCGCAAGCCTGATGTGGTGACCAAGTTGCCACGCAAAGATTTTCGATTTCACCCAGGCACAATGGAGTTTGAATCCGATAGCGGAATGGGGCAGTTTGGAAATACGATTGATCGCTGGGGACGGCGGTTTTACTGCACCAATCGCAATCCAATCATGACGACATTTTTGACTCCAGCTATCTTGGCCCGAAATCCATATCACATCTTGCCCAAGGCGCACTACGATGTTGGCAAATCTGGCGGTGACACGCGTGTCTATCCATTGGTGTCGATGAAGTCGAATTATCTGTCACATGCTGGCACCCATACATCCGCTTGTGGCACGACCGCATACAACGGGGACCTGCAAAATGCCAAACGCAATTTTGACTCCAGCGTTTTTGTCTGCGAACCGATTGGCCATGTCGTTACGCGATCGATTGTCAAATCGGATGGATTGCGATTAACGACACAGAGGGCAGCAGAAAAGAGTGATTTCATCGCGTCGACCGATACATGGTTTCGGCCGGCAAGTTTGGCGACGGGGCCAGACGGATCGCTGTTCTTGGCGGACATGCACCGTCTGTGGGTCGAGCACCCCAATTTTTTGCCGCCGGAGATCTCCGCCAAACTGGATTGGCGAGCCGGAGAAGATCGCGGACGCATCTACCGAATCGTGCCTACGGGCGCGAAGCCCATACCTTATCAGGCACCTCAATCGACGTCGGACGCGGTCGAGATGCTGACCAGCAAAAATGCTTGGAAGCAATTTGTTGGCCAACGTTTGTTGGTTGAAAAAAGTTTGCTCTCTGAAAAACGTTTCGACAAAGTTGCCGATGAACTGCGAAAACTACTGTCGCATGAAAATTCGACGACACGGATGCATGCAATGCGGACCCTGGAGGGATGTTCGCAACTGACTGGCGCCGACATGCGTTTGATTTTGGACAGTTGGGACGGACCCGAGCGCATCGAAGCGCTAAAGGTTGCCGCCCAGTGGCTAGACGATCCCACAGTCACTGATCGCGTTTGTAAACTTGCCGACGACTCTGACGTGAATATTCGTTTTCATGTCGCATTGGCACTTTTTGCGAATGATTCGGACCAGGCTACGAAAACGCTCTGCAAGCTAGCCCTATCAGACGGCGAGAATTCGTCGTTTGTCGATGGATTGTTGACGTCCACAAGAACACGTTCCGGAACGATTCTAAAATCGCTAGTCGAATCCCAGGAGTTTCTCGACGGCGCAAGTGCTGCGCGAATTGATTTACTGAAACGTGCCGCGTCCGTCGTGGGAGCTCGAGGCGACATCGACGAATTGAACCAAACACTTCGGCTTATCTCATCCGATTGGGCGGGCGATTGGTGGCGATCGGCGATCATCAGCGGGCTTGGCGCAGGACTACCTCGATATAAAGGCAAGCTTGGGCGACTGACACTTACGAGTTTACTTTCAAAGCCACCTGCGGCACTGGCGGAATCTTGCCGGGGTGTGAAAACGTGGTTTGATCAGAACCAGCAGATCGCGACAGATTCGGATCGCAGTATCACTGACCGCACTGCAGCGGTCGAACTACTTGCGTATCAATCGTTCGCAAAGGCTTCCACGGCTCTGGCAGAATTGCTTTCCACCGAACAGCCCGTCCAGTTGCAAACCGCCAGCATCCAGGCGTTGACCAAGAATGGTTCAGCCGAAGCCGCCAAGATTGTCTTGGATCGATGGCCAGAACTGGGGCCTGCTGTGCGGCCAATCGGATTGGACATGCTGCTGCGCAAAACCGAAACAGCGCGTCTGGCATTGGCGGCGATGGCAAAAAAACAGATGAACCCGTCAGCGCTGAGCATCAACCAACGCGCGCGACTATTGAAGCACTCTGACAATGCGTTGCGGTTGCAAGCGGAAAAACTTTTCGGTGGTGCCGTATCAAGCAACCGCCAGAAAGTCGCCAAAGATTATGAACGCGCATTGACGTTAGTAGCTGACGGGGCCAACGGACATAAAGTGTTCAAACGTGTTTGTGCCGCCTGTCACCGTGTTGACGGCGAAGGCCATGATGCGGGTCCAGATCTGAGCGACTTGCGCAATCGGTCCAAACCAGCGATTTTGTATGACATACTGGACCCCAATTCAAAAGTCGAACCACGCTTTACCAGCTATTCGATTTTGACCGTTGATGGTGAAGTGTTCAACGGACTGGTCGTATCGGAAACGTCAGACGCGGTGGTGCTAAAAATGGCCGAAGGCAAACAGGCAACGATTGGCCGCGCGGAAATCGAAAGACTCAAAGTGAGCGACGTTTCTTTGATGCCCGAAGGCATCGAAAAAGACATCACACCGCAACAGATGGCTGATTTGCTTGGGTATCTGAAAAACCGCAACTAAGCAGTCAACCATCGTGCCGTTCCCTTCGTTTCTATGAGAAAATGGCGGGTTTAGGCAGCCCGCTATATGAGCCCGCTATATGAGCCCGCTGTATGAGCCCGCTGCGGGGCAATCTAGCGGTTGCGATTTGGTGGTAAGAAGTTTTCGGTACTTTCAATTTTTCTTGATGAACATGCCACTTTTGGGGGTTTAAGGAGTAGTGCCCTTTCAACGATGCGAAATGGGTGGCGAGTGGAATTCACTTTTTTGAATTGAACGGACGCGAAACCAATTTGCAGCTTTTATTCTCTTACCAGAAAGAGCGGATACATGAAGTTCTACGTTAGTCAAACCGTACGTCATTTAATGACTTGTGCGGCGGTCTTTGTTTTCGTCTGCAATTTGGATGCTCAGCCTCCGAATCAACAAAACCAACGAGGCCAAGGCCAGGCTCAACGAGGCCAAGGTCAAGGT
>CAZZDZ010000287.1:1410-2730 GCA_964652675.1 uncultured Pirellulaceae bacterium | reverse complement strand
GGTCAAGGTCAGCGTGGTCAGGGTCAAGGTCAGCGTGGGCAAGGACAGCGTGGTCAAGGGCAACGCGGTGTCGGCCAAGGACAAGGGCAACGTGGACAAGGGCAAGGTCAGCGCGGCGGTGGCCAAGGTCAGAGGTTGCGTCCGCCAAGAGTGCCGATCGTTATCACCGAAGGCCAGTTGCCTGATACCGATGCCCACATGCCTGATGGCACGCCTATCAAAGTCCGTGACTTGATCAAAGGAAAGTACACGGTCATCAAGAGCGGGTGCATGACATGTCCTGAATTTTTGATCGCCTACAAAGAGCTTGAGGCGACAGCAGCCGACTACGAAAAGAAGGGTGTGCAGTTCTATTACATCTATCAAAGTCTCCGGCACCCTGAACGCGAAGGTTATGTGCAACCGCAAAATACCAAAGAGCGTTTGATGCACGTTGCCGAAGCCAAAGAGCGACTTGGGACTAAAGTTCCTTGGATCATGGATACCATCGACGATTCTTTCCGCGTGGCGATGAAAACGAATTCTAATTCTGTTTTTATCATCTCGCCGGACTCAGAAATTGTTTACGCCGCCGACCGAATGAATAGTGACGGCGTACGACGCGCACTGATTGATCTCGTTGGCCCAGTGGAAAATCCAACTTCGCCCCAAGACTTGGACTTTCCCGACCTGCCTCGGTTTCCACCAAAGAACATTACCAACGAAATTCGCGTCGAGCGACCTCAAGGCTTGGTGATTTTGAAAACCACTCCGGCCAAACCAGAAGAAACTTACTTTGTCAAACTTCGTGCCGAAGCAGAAAAGTCAGTCTTGGAAACCGGCAAGGGCGACTTGTACTTGGGATTCTTTCCGGATCCGATTCACGATGCTCACTGGAATAATTTGACGCCAGGAATGAAGTATGTGTTGGAGTTGCCCGATGGTGTGACAATTGACCCGCCAACCGCGGTGGCCAACAAAGGTCCAGGCGACAGCGATACCGAGCCACGGCAGTTCAAGTTGAAAGTAGACGCGGATGGAAAACCAGGCGACATCAAGTTAAAGATCCACTACTACGCCTGTTCGCCAGGAATGTGCGAAGCGAAGACGCATGAGTACACGATCGCCTTTGCGGACATGGACCGTAACTCGCGTACCTACAGTTTCAATCGAGGGCAAGGTTCTCCCGGCGGGATCCCCAAACCAACGAGCCGACAGTTTGGGCCGGGGCGTGAAGGCGGTTCCGCTGGACAAGGTGGTCAACGTGGTGGCGGCGGACAGGGTCGTCAAGGCGGCGGACAGGGTCGTCAAGGCGCTGGGCAGGGTCGTCAAGGCGGTGGC
>CAZZDZ010000287.1:0-1310 GCA_964652675.1 uncultured Pirellulaceae bacterium | reverse complement strand
CAAAGAGGAGGACAAGGTGGTTCTGGCGGACTAGGTGCTGGCGGACAGGGTGCTGGCGGACAGGGTCGCCAAGGTGGTGGCCAAGCGATGGGCGGTCAAGGACGTGGTCCGGGTGGCGCCGGTGGTGGTCAACCAGGCCAGGGTCGTCAAGGCGGCGCACCACGAGACAAAGTTCGCCCTCGGGATATTGAATTCAACGAGAAATTCCCAGTAGGCACTCAGTTGCCAGCGAATCTAAAAGTCTACAACGTGGATCGCGAACTTGTTCCAACCACCAGTCTGTTCAAGGCAAAGCATACTGTGATGGTTGCCGGTTGCTTGACGTGCCCAGCGTTCCGTAAATCCTATCCCGAAATCGAGGCGGTCGCTCGCGACTTTTCTGATCGGGGTGTTGATTTCTACTTCATGTATCAAACACTGGCGCACCCCGAAAACTGGGGCTTCGTCCAACCCACTTCGATCAACGATCGTTTCGCCCAAGTCGAACATGCAAAGAAACTTTTGCAGACAAAGATTCCTTGGCTGACGGACGGCATTGACAATCAAATGAAAACGTATTTTCTTGGAACGCCGAACTCACAATTTGTGTTCGATCAATCTGGCAAAGTCGTTCATAGTGATTCTTGGGGACGAGGCTCCAGCCTCCGTGAATCGCTGGAGAAACTGGTCGGCAAACCCGAGACGCTGACGACGGTCGCAGATTTGAAACTCCCTGATTTTGAGTTTCACCTAAAATCGGAAGACGACATGATTTTTGAGCGAGTCAGGGTGCAGGGAGTCGCTGTTCCACTACGTGTCAAATCCAATGGTAAAAACAGTCCTGTTAGCAGCCTGACATCAAACAACTTTGGTGAATCGAATCGTTACGCCAAATTGCGTCCCGAAGCAGACCAGCAGTTGATGGATACGGGTACAGGGCAACTGTACCTGGGATTCCGCCAAGACCCTGTGTTGGGAGCCAAGTGGAATAATCTTGCGGAACCGCCGATGTACAAGATCGTCGCAAACGGCGCAACGTTTTCTCCCGCGACAGCCCAATCATTCAAATTGGATATCGAGTCCGATGACGAACCGCGTGAGTTTTTGGTGGATGTGAAAGACTGGAAAGCGGGCGAGCCAATCGTTGTGAAGCTCCAGTACTTTGCGTGCAACAAAGAAAGTGGCTGGTGCAAATCAGTCCAGCAAGAGTTCACGGTCTGGCGAGAAAAAGATGAATCTGCCGGAATGGTGAACGGTCGAACTCACTTCCTCGGTGCCAGCGGTGGCGGTGGTCGTGGCGGCGCAGGCCAGGGTGGACAGCGCGGCGGTGG
>CAZZDZ010000286.1:0-8352 GCA_964652675.1 uncultured Pirellulaceae bacterium | reverse complement strand
ACATTACCCGCCGTGCTTTATACGCTGATGTGTCACGGCGACAGCTTGCAGTCGTCGATCATCGCCGCGGTCAACGACACCAAAGACAACGACACCATTGCCGCCATCGTGGGCGCTTTTGTGGGTGCAATCCACGGCCGCCAGGCGATTCGCGCAAAATGGATAGACGGCATTTGCTCTTACAGCTTGAAAATCGACAAGCTAACAACGCATAGCGACAAATCGGTGATCGAACTTCTTGCAGCACAGGCGAGCGAAAAATTTTGTGCTCGATGACCACACGTGTCCGATAGGTTCCTATAATCTCCTTCACTCAACGCGAGTGAACATGATCCAAGGAATTTTGTGGTGGCGAAACGATTCACAGTACCGACCGGTTCTTGGCTGTTGGCCGAACAGCTTTTGGAAAGCGGCGACCCTGCTTTTGTCGATGAACTGTGCCGTATTTCTGACGCCGACAAATTGGGTTCATTCGCAAAAACTTGGTTTGCTGATCGTCGCCCCGCCTCGCGTCGTTTGCTGCTGGAATATCTTGACCGGCCGCTGAACCACTATCGGCACGAAGCACTCGTCAAACGTTTATTGAAACTCGCCCAGGAAAAAGGCGACGATGAAATCATGGCCCGATTCGTCGTGGCGACTGATCGCAGCGTTCGCCGGCAAAAGATAACAAAGCATCGCTACGATTGGTCTTCTCGCCAGAGCTGGGAAGAGGAGCGAATCATCGCTCCGCGCTTTACCGAAATGCCGCGTGACGATCGCGCGATGCACTACAGCACTGCGATGATGAGTCCGGAACAGTTTAGTCGTTTGCAGTTGTTTTCAAAACGAACTCGTAACTATCTGCGACGTCGAACGTGGCGCTACTTTCGCGAAATCGGCAAACAAGATCCAGCACGTTACATCGATGGCGTCTCTCAGGCCCTGATAAATTACACCGACGCGGATTGCGTGGACGGCCTGGCGCTGCTGGACAATTGGGGTTTGATGCACATCATGTTTCACGACAGCGAGGTGCTGATTGCAAAAGCAGTTGGCTGGACTTTGGCCGAAAGCAAATCGCTGGGCGCGCTGAAACCAGCCCCAGCCTTCCTGGACGCTTGGAAACGAAGCTCTGAACCGTTGATAAAGATCCTGACGCACTCCAAATGTCGGCCTGTTCGCCAGTGGTCGATTCAAATGTTGCGCGATCATCACCCCAACGCGCTAAATAATGTTCCCGTCGAAACATTGCTCCAGTGGATATCCAACGATGATGTCGAACTGGCCCAATTGGCGGCCGAATCGCTCAAGAAATCAAGCGACTCGTCACGGATTGCGATGTCGACTTGGTTGAAATTGCTGGAGTCGGCGAATCCTCAGGTCTTGGATTTGATTTGTGAAATCATGGTCGAAAAGACCAGCCCCGATGCTCTTTCGTTACAAGACACCGTCAAACTTGGTTGTGCCCGCCCGGTGCCGGTTGCACGCTTGGGCCTGAAATGGCTGGAAAGCAAATCCGCAAGCCGGGCAGGTGATGTTGCGACATGGTTGCTGCTGTGTGAAGCGCAAGCGGAACCAGTTCGCCCGGAACTGGTCCAACTGGCTTGGCAGAAAATCGCCGCATCACCGTCTTACGATCCGGCCTGTGTTTTGGAGCTGTTGGATTCGCGGCATATCGATGTTCGCGAGATTGGTTGGCAATGGCTAACCGGCGAGGACAAGGCGCGTGACGATACCAGTATCTGGCAACGACTGATGGAAACGCCCTACGACGATATTCATATCAAACTGGCGCAGTTGCTGAAAACTTATTCCGACGGCGACGTGGCAAAAAAGATTACCCAGCACCAAACGGTGGACCCAAAATTGTTGCGGCTTTTGTGGGCGTCGGTCCTGCTGAATATCCATCGCGGTGGCCGGCAAAAACCGGCCGTGGTTGCCGCAATTGTCGATCGACTGGAAAAACATCCCGAGGAAGCCGAAGAGTTGCTGCCGATCATGAGCGTCGCGCTGCGTTCGGTCCGCAGCGTTGAATGGCGTGCGGGGCTAAGCGGTGTGGTCCGGTTGGCCGAACGTCGACCGGACATCCAAGAGTTGATCGAAAAAACATTTCCTGAATTACAGCTGGTGTAACAAACACACTCGCCAAACACTTTGATATAACTGTCGATTGAATGATCGGCCTACACGAATAACCGGAGGAGTTGGACGTTTACCAAGACCTTTTTGCTGCGGTGTTCCGCCGTGGTTGAGTCTGCTTAGTCATGCTTCCCCAAAGTCGTTGTTTGTTCGCCCGGTACGCACCTATACTGGCGGACTGAGGCAACGTGGTTCCCGCCCGTATAGGTGCGTACCGGGCTGGAGTGAACGACCTTGGTCTTTGCTTCGAAGTTGGGAAACGTCCACTCCTTTCGGTTTTTTCTTATCGTCTCACAGCTACTTGCCGTAACAGGTTCGGATCTTTCCCGATGGATGTATCGTTCGCGTATCACCGCCGCAGCCGCGTTCAAAAAAGTCCTGCAGGGCTGGCGATCGCTTTCGCACCAAATCTCAGACGTGATCGAGTTAGCTATGACGGTCGACTGAAAGATCCATTGCATTTTCGCGAAGCGATTAGCGCCTTGCACGATGTTGTCATCAGCGATCTACGCTATCAGCCTCGCGACAAAACCGCTTACCAGCAGTACAAAGCGGAGCAATTTGCCCGCGAGAGCGCCATCCGCCAAGCCGCGTACAAACAAAAACGCGACGAATTGAAAAGCAAACAAGTTGACCCCATGCCCGATGGCTTGGAGGCTGACTTTAAACGTCACCGAAAGATCTACTGGAAAGCGCGTCAGCAATATTCCAATTATCTACTTCGACATGACCTAAAGCTGTGGCGTCTACTGATGCCTTGCGACCCCGTGATCACGGTCGCGCCCGACGTATTGTTCTTCGAGTGTTTCAGTGCCGATGAAAGTAGCTACGGTTGCTTGACCGTCGACCGCGAAGCAATGCAAGACGAACGCGATGTCTCTCTGGGCACGACCAATGTCGATTACTCATGGGCCTTGTACGAACACTTTCAACAGCTTCGCAGTTACCGCGAAACACGCTTCAACGTGGACCCGACCGGTTTCGATGTTTCGACCGAAGGCACCGAAGATCACCGCGAAGAAAAGATCGACCTGCCCGATAGTTGGCTACGAGGATTCATGCAGTTGCAATCAGCGATGAGCATGCCGATGCGGCGAGTCAGTGTTAGTCGCGAAGGGTTGTACAACGTACTGGCTTTTCTACGCCGCAATCGCGCGTCCAAGAGTCC
Source organism: uncultured Pirellulaceae bacterium (assembly GCA_964652675.1). GTDB lineage: Bacteria > Planctomycetota > Planctomycetia > Pirellulales > Pirellulaceae > K23-9. The sequence goes on along the minus strand of CAZZDZ010000286.1, from coordinate 5,063 downwards.
ACGTGGGCTGAGGTTTGAATTGGAACCCGGCAAACCGGTTGCAATCGTTTTGGAACCTTGGGAGCGCCGCATCGAACTTCACAGCACGCCCTACCAAGGCGAACGCGCCGAAACGATTCGTGTCTGGGGGCGAGACCGGCTTCGATCTCTAGCCCGCTTGCTACCGATCGCCGAAGGAGCGGATGTGTATTTGTTGGGTACTGGATTGCCAAGTTTTTGGTCGGTTCGGATGGGGCCGATGCGAATGATCTTGGGCCTGAGCGGTTGGACGACCAATGACTGGACGGCCGGGTCGGCGCTATCGCAGTTAAAACCACCAGTGGCTGTCAGCGAAGTTCAGTTAACGGAAATCGCAGCCGCGTTTCGCGATGGCACTTCGCAAACATTTGACCAAGTCAATGGTCGTTTGAGTCTTGATCCCCCTGTTGTTGCAGCAGGTTTAAATCAACTGGCGCTGCTTGGCCAAGTCATCCATGACCTGCCCGGTGGCGTTTATCGCTGGCGACAAGTGATGGCGGCACCCATGACGGCCGATCAACTTGGTAGCGAAGACGAAGAGACGATTGGCGGGCGCGAATTGCTAAAGAGTGCGAAAATAAAAATCGAGCGCGACGAAGTATCGAATTCGGGCATGCGGTTGATCGTCGGTCATTGCGGCAACCGAAAAGTCGAATTAGTGCTTGATGGAGACGGTCGGATTTTTCGCGGCAAGTGTGGTTGTTCACACCACTTTAAAAATGCTCTCCGCAAGGGGCCATGCCGACACTTGCAAGCGATCCGCAATCAACTGTTGAACTCTTCCGACCAGCCCAGCACGCTTGCTCGCTGGTACGACAGTTTTTGGAACTAGCCATGGCAAACGCAAAAGACCGTCAAGTCGTTGAACAAGTCGTCCAAAGCCGTGTGGCCGCCGGAGCGATGTTTACGGCGTACGATATCACCGTCCAAGCTCGCGCGCAAGGAGCCCGAATTCGCCACGGCGAAGCACGCGATATTGTCCACAACATGTTTAACAATGGCACGATGGGCGCGTCCTACCAGCGATCCGTTGTCGACATCGGTATCGCAACGAACCCGTTCGTCTATCACCGTTACACCGACGACCCCAGCCAGTATCAGTCAACCGCCGGCGGCGCGACCGCAGCGAACCAACCAAAAACCAGCCAACCCAAACAAGGCATCGTACGCCGTGTTTTAAAAACGATTTGGGGAGGAGCCGGCGCTCCGGCAGGTGCCAGCGGAACCGGTCAATCGCAACAGACCAGTTCGCCACAAAGCAATCAGCCGCGACGACGGGCGCCCGTCAAATTGGACTTGGACGCATCGGCCTATCTGCCAATCACTCGCAATGAATTGTTCGCCGCTGCCAAAAGTGTCAATCTCTGGGCCAGCCCGTTCTTTGGTCGCCGCGATTTAATCCCGCCCGTCAGCGACGAACGGACAAAACTGGTTGACCGAGCGATGCTCTCCCAAGGATTGCTTTCGCCAGAACAACTAGAAGAGATTCATCGTGTCGGCGCCGAAATGGATCACTATCGGCCCGATCAGATTTTAATTCGGCATCAGTCGCAGCAAGCAGGACGGGCGGCGGTTGAAGTTGAGCGGCAGAAGAAATTAGAAGAAAGAAAGCAAAAGAAAGAAGAAGCAAAGCAGCGTCGTGAAAAACGTCGCGCGGAAATCGAAGAACGTTGGGCGACGGATATCTATTTCCTCGGTCGCGATGTCTCCTTTGGTTTGGCAGACCGGCAAAGTGATCTAACGAAACTGCACACATCTGACCTACCGCAGTTGTCAACGCCAGCCGACGTCGCCCAATCACTTGAATTGTCCATTTCGCAACTTCGCTGGCTGGCATTCCACAACGACGTTGCAACACGAACGCACTATATCCAGTTCGAGATTCCCAAGAAATCAGGTGGCGTTCGCATCCTGAGCGCGCCACATAAAAAACTGGACAAGGCGCAGCGTTGGATTTTGGATAACGTGTTAAACAAATTGACAACAGAACCAGCAGCGCATGGGTTCGTACCTGGCCGCAGTATCTTTACCAACGCTCAGCCGCATGTCGGTCGCGCCGTATTGGTCAACATGGACTTGGAGAACTTTTTCCCCAACATCACGTTCGCACGCGTTCGCTACTTCTTTCACACGCTTGGGTATTCCAAAGCAGTAGCGACCATCTTTGCGTTGTTGTGTACCGAAGCGCCGCGTCGCAGAGTCACTTACGCGGGCGAGTCTTATCTGGTTGCGACAGGCAAACGTGGGCTGCCCCAAGGCGCCTGCACCAGCCCCGCGATCTCCAACCAATTGGCCCGTCGCTTGGATCGTCGGCTGCAAGGCTTAGCGAAACGGTTAGACGTAAACTACACGCGTTATGCCGACGACATCACGTTTTCAGGCGATAAAAACTTGTTGGACCGAACCGGATATGTCATGGCTTGTGTTCGGCACGTGGCACAAGACGAAGGGTTCACTGTCAACGAGAAAAAGAACCGAGTGCTGCGGCAAAATCAATCGCAGCGAGTCACCGGGTTGGTCGTGAACGCGAAACCAAACGTGCCAAGAAAGAAGCTCAAACAGATTCGCGCTATCTTGCATCGTGCCAAGACCGAAGGATTAGAGGCGCAGAACCGTGACCGACATCCAAACTTTCGTTCTTGGTTGGAAGGCTACATCGCATTCATCGCCATGACGCGGCCAGATATGGCTGCCAAGTTTACGAAGCAATTGGACGCATTGTCGTAGGCCACCCTTTTCACCACTTGGCGTCAGTCAATCGCTTTGTCACAGGAGTCCTGGTATGGGAACGAAACTCGCTAAAGACACTTACCCAGAAAAAGCCAGCGACAAGGACTTCAAGTGCTTCGGGCCGCCCGCGACCAAAGACGGCGAATTCGACAGCGTCAAAATTGCAGACTTGGGCTGCTTTACACAAGACGGTAAAGACACCAACAAGTATTACCACTGTGCGATCGTTCAACATCGCAAAAGCAAAAATTGGTACGCATATTTTGAGTGGGGACGCACGGGCGCCGCCAAACCCAGTTTTCAGTTTGTTCAATGCGCTGACGAAGCGGACGCGCAAAAAGAGTTTGCGAAGCAACTGCACAGCAAGAACGACAAACGCGGCGAATGGGTGACCGTCGCAAGCATTCGTACATTGCGTGCAAAGAAAGGAAAAGATTGCTACTTGGTCAGGCCGATGGCCACGCGAAGCACAGGATTACCAGACGCGCGCAGTATCAAAATCAACGAAGGCGCAAAAAAGAAAACCGGTAAAACGAGCTCTGCGGCCACAAAGGGTAAGAAAGGAACGAAAAAGAAAGCCGCCAAAAAGAAGACGCCCAAGGTTGATAAGCATACGAGCAAACTGCTGAGCGATTTGAGCATCGCAACGGTCGAATACACACGCGGCAGCATGGCCGACGAGAGCCTGCCCACCCAAGCGGCAATCGACGAAGCCCGCACGATTTTAAACGAAGCCCAAAAGCGACTGACCAAAGTCGGCGATTCGATTAAAAAGCAAGTCAAAGACAAACAGTTGATGGAAATGACCAAACTGATGTACGGTCGGATCCCAAAGAAAAAAGCGCTTCGCGCAAAAGCAGAAGAGTGGGTATTAACAAAAGACAACGTCCTGAACTGGCAGAATGACTTGGACGCTTTCGAGAGCGCACTCTATGCCACTGACATCGGTGACAAAGCTGAATCGAATCCGTTGGCTGATTTGAATTTGGTGATGAAGCACATCTCCAAGACATCCAAAGTCGGCAAACAGCTTCACAAATGGTGGCCGACCGCATCGGCCAACCGTCACGCCTACGTTGGCAAAATGAAACTTCTCAACATGTGGGAGATTCAGAGAGACGAAGATGCTGGCAAGATCGAAGAAGTTCAAAAAGCTGTCTTAAAAGACAAACCTAAGATCAAAGAGCGAGCCTTATTTCAACCAAAGACGCGAGCGGATTTGACCAAGGCGCAGCAGAAAGCGTATCGAGATTCCAACACCGCGTTGCTTTTTCACGGCACCAGGTCCGTCAACGTACGCGGCATCATGAAAGAGTCATTGCGATTGCCAAAAGAGTTGGTAGGCGTCGTAATCACAGGAGCCATGTTTGGCCCCGGATTGTACTTCGCAGACGATTGGCGAAAGTCGGCCGGTTACACAAGTCTCAAAAACAGTTACTGGAGCCGAGGCTCAGGAAGCGTGAAAGGTCGAGGAGCGTTCATGTTTGCGATGGACGTGGTACTAGGAGCCCCCTTTGTCGCTCCGGGTGCAAAAGGCTACACCGCGCCACCAAAGAAACACCACAGCGTCTTCGGCAAAGCAGGTAAATCGAACGTCCAAAACAACGAGTACGTCGTCTTCGACACAAACGCACAGAAAATCCGCTACCTAATCGAATTCGAAACAGCCTAATCACGCGCGAACACCTACAAACGCTACTTCACTCTCCCTCTGGAGATGGCCTTGGCCGTAGCGGAAGTCGTCAAGACTTTCGGCAAAGCGTTTTTACTTTCGCGACAACGCATCAGGCAACCAAGCCGCTGACAACAAACACACCTTCACTCGCCCACCGGGAGAGTCGGACGCGGTAGCGGCCGGAGAGGGCACTGCCAGGTCAAAGAAACCACGGATAAACACAGATAGACACGGATAAAAAGGCCGAGAAAAAGTCGCTCAGGTAAAAGCAGACAGCAACCGATCCACGATAAATCCGTCAGCCACCACTCCAGCATCACATCCGTGTTTATCGGTGTTCATCCGTGGTTTAATTCAAACAAGATCTAGTGCAGTGGACGGCAATTGGCCTTGAACGAAAGTTCGTAGCGGAAGTCGTCAAGACTTTCGGCGATTCAAAACGGCAGTCCGTGTCCAGAAGATTTTTGCGTCAATGATCTGCGCCACCACTCCAGCATCACATCCGTGTTTATCCGTGTTCATCCGTGGTTTCAATTCAAACAAGATCTCCAAATCAGAATCAATTCATCGGCGCTGCGTTTTTGCAAATCTGTGCAAAATAGAATCAGCCCCTCGATGATCTTCATCCGCTTCCAAGCCG